>DATLHE010000425.1:0-8470 GCA_035540335.1 Thermomicrobiales bacterium
GGCGTGTTGGCGAGCAGGGAGGTGAGGGTGGAGTTGGGACGGGGTGGCACAGGTGGAGCGGCGGTCGAACCGTGATGAGGGACACCTGCCTGGCGGCGAGCCGAGGTCGGCCACAAGGGCCGACCGTACGACGAGGGGTGCCGGGCCCCATCGTCGTAGCCGGCGCACCCCCCGGGTGCGCCGAGGATCCGCAGGGGAAGGGCCGACCGAGCGATGGGGGCATGCGGCGTGGTCATGGGGGAGGGCGTATCGGATGAAATGTCCTGGAGTCGGATCGCGCTTCGCGTGGGGTTCATCGCTGCGCTCTGAATGAGGGTGGATTGTTGGCGGGCGAGCTTCCTCGCACGGGACGGCCCTTTGCCGGCCCCATGACGCCGAGCACAAGACCCGAGGCTACCGGGGTGCGCGGGGCTTCGAGCAGTGACGCGGTTGGTTGCGGGCGCGACCCGGACACAAGATCCGGGGCTACGAAGGCCATGAGTTATCCCTCCATATGGCTTTACAGATTTGTTGCATCGGGTAGACTCATCCGTCGGGGAATCTGGCGGCAAACAGCAATGGCATTCCTCGTGCACCGGACCAATCGACGTGTCCATCCATCGCCCACAGCGCCGTGGCGGGGTGCCGATGCTTTGCCCGGTGGGCATCGGAACAGGTCACCGATTGTCTTTTGCCCGTGTATGTCCAGCGGGCAGGGATCCACGTTTCCGCACGGACTGGCGAGGCATCAGCCGTGAAAACCCTCATGCGCATTCTGAAGTACCTCAAGCCGTACGCGCGCTGGCTTGTGGTCGTCTACGCTGCGCTTCTCATCGCGCTCGGGCTGCAGCTGGCGATCCCACAGGTGCTCGGCCAGGCCATCGACCACGGCGTCGTCGGCCGCGACCTCACCTACCTGGGCAAGGCCGCCGCGCTGATCGTCGGGCTGGCGTTGCTGCAGGCAGGCTTCACCTTCGTTCGCTCGTATGGCACGAACGTGCTGGCCGAGCGCGTCGGCAACGACCTGCGCGACGAGCTCTACGACAAGTTCCAGGAGCTGCCGTTCCGCTTCTACGACCGGGCGCAGACCGGCCAGCTGATGTCCCGCGCGACCGACGACATCAACAACATCCGCGGCATGCTGATGTTCTCGCTGCGGGCGATCGTGCAGGCGGTCGGCATGCTCATCATCATCGCCGTCATCGTGCTCCGCACGGACCTGCTGCTCGGCCTGATCGCGCTGTCGACGACGCCCTTTCTCGTCTGGTGGTCGATCCGCTTCTCGGTGACGATCCGCCCGATCTTCCTCAAGATCCAGCAGCAGTTCGGCGTCATGACCTCGGCGCTGCAGGAGAACGTCGCCGGCGGACGCGTGGTGCGGGCGTTCGCGCAGGAGCACGAGGAGTCGGAGCGCTTCGAGGCCGAGCTGGAGGAGCTCTTCGAGCGGAACCTGCGCGCCACACGGCGCTGGGCGTTCAGCTTCCCGATGACGCTCGCGCTGAATGCGTTGAGCGTGGCGGGCGTCGTCTGGGCCGGCGGCTGGATGGTGCTCAACGGGCGGATCACCGTCGGCACGCTGGTCGCCTTCGAGCGGTACACGTCGATGCTGCAGGAGCCGATCCGCTGGCTCGGCTTCGTCGTCAACCGGCTGGCCCGGGCCATCGCCTCCGGCGAGCGCATCTTCGAGATCCTCGATACCAAGCCGGCGGTCGCCGACCTGCCGGGCGCGACGCCGATCGCGATGCGCGGGGTCGTGCGCTTCGAGGACGTCAGCTTCCGCTATATCGCCGGCCGCGCCGAGGCCCTCTCGCACGTCACCTTCGAGGCGACGCCGGGGCAGATCACCGCGCTGGTGGGGCCGACGGGGTCCGGCAAGAGCTCCGTGATCAGCGTCATCCCGCGCTTTTACGATGTGACCGAAGGCTGTGTGACGATCGACGGTCGGGACGTCCGCGACATCACGCTCCGCTCGCTGCGCTCCCAGATCGGGATCGTGATGCAGGAGAGCTTCCTCTTCTCGCTGACCGTGCGCGAGAACATCGCCTACGGGCGGCCGGAGGCGACCTTGGAGGAGGTCGTCGCGGCGGCCAAGGCGGCCCGCGCGCACGACTTCATCCTGCGGATGAGCGACGGCTACAACACCGTCATCGGCGAGCGCGGCGTCACCCTCTCCGGCGGACAGAAGCAGCGGCTGGCGATCGCCCGCGCGCTGCTGATCGACCCGAAGATCCTGATCCTCGACGACGCCACGGCGAGCGTCGACAGCGAGACCGAGCACGAGATCCAGCAGGCGCTGCGGACGCTGATGCACGGGCGCACGAGCTTCGTGATCGCGCAGCGGCTGACGACGGTGCGCGACGCCGACCAAATTCTCGTCTTCGAGCACGGCCGGATCTCCCAGCACGGCACGCACGACGAGCTGCTGGCGGATACCGATGGCTTCTACCACGAGCTGTACACGTTGCAGATGAAGGACCAGGAGGACGCCAGCCGCGCGCTCGTCAACGAGGGCGGGCCGCCACCGCGGGAAGCCGAGCATGAGCAGGAGCTCGCCCAGCGGGCGACGCGGGGAGCGAGCTAGCCATGGGACAGATCCGTTACCAGGCCGACGACGACATTCTCGGCAAGGCGTATGACCCGCGCATCGCGCGGCGGCTGGTCGGCTTCCTCCGACCCTACCGGTCGCGCGTGCTCTTCACCACCGGCGTCGTCGCGGTCGGCACCGTCGCCGACCTGCTGCTGCCGAAGTTCTTCAGCATGGTCATCGACGAGGTGCAGAACGAGCAGCGGATGTCGGTGATCAACATGATCGGCGTCGCCTTCGTCATCACCGTGATCGTGCGCTTCTTCGCCAACTGGGGCCAGTTCTACAGCACCCAGTGGCTGGGCGGGCGCGTCGTCTTCGACATCCGCAACCAGATGTTCCGCCACCTGCAGAGGCTGAGCATCGGCTACATCGACCGCCGCGGCGTCGGCGCGGTGATGACGCGCATCCAGAACGACGTCGCCGTCATCCAGGAGATGTTCTCGGAGACGGTGATCGGCATCATCAGCAACGTGCTGGTGCTCGTCGGCATCATCGCGATCATGCTCTGGACGAACTGGAAGCTGGCGCTGCTGAGCTTCGTCGTGCTGCCGATCATGACGATCGTCATGCGCTACTGGCAGAAGTACGCCAAGGCGGCCTACCGGGCGACGCGCCGCACGATCGGCATCGTCAACGCCAACCTCGCCGAGAGCATCGCCGGCATGCGCGTCGTGCAGGCGTACACGCGGGAGCCGGTGAACCGCGACTGGTTCCGCAAGATCAACGGCGACAACCTGGCGGCCTCGATCGACGCGGCGAAGTACTCGTCGATCCTCTTCCCGACGGTAACGTTCCTCTCCGCGGCGTCGACCGCGATGATCGTCTACGTCGGTGGTCGGCTGGTGTTCAACGAGACGCTCTCGCTCGGCCAGCTGGTGCTCTTCGTGGCCTTCATCGACCGCTTCTTCGCGCCGATCCGCGAGCTGAGCCAGCAATACAGCACGATGCAGTCGGCGATGGCGGCGGGCGAGCGCATCTTCGAGGTGCTGGACGTCGACCCCGAGGTGCGGGACAAGCCGGACGCCTACGAGCTGCCGGAGATCACCGGCCGCGTCGACTACAACCACGTCACCTTCGGCTACGGCAACCGGGAGATCCTGCACGACATCGAGCTGCACGTGGAGCCGGGCGAGACGGTCGCCTTCGTCGGCGAGACGGGGGCGGGCAAGAGCTCGATGGTGAACCTGCTGATGCGGTTCTCCGACGTCTGGGGCGGCAGCATCACGATCGACGGGCACGACATCCGCGACGTGACGCAGCTCTCGCTGCGCTCGCAGCTGGGGATCGTGCTGCAGGACACGTTCCTGTTCGGCAGCACCGTGCGCCAGAACATCGCCTACGCCCGCTCCGACGCGACGCTGGAGGAGATCCAGCAGGCGGCGAGGGAGGTCGGGGCGCACGAGTTCATCATGCAGATGCCGGACGGGTACGAGACGGAGGTCCAGGAGCGGGGCGTGAGCCTGTCGGTCGGGCAGCGGCAGCTGGTGAGCTTCGCGCGGGCGCTGCTGGCGGACCCGAAGATCCTGATCCTGGACGAGGCGACGAGCAGCATCGACACGCAGACGGAGAAGCTGATCCAGGAGGCGCTGCGGCGGCTGCTGGTGGGGCGGACGTCGTTCGTGATCGCGCACCGGCTGAGCACGATCCGCGAGGCGGACAGGGTGGTGGTGATGGATCACGGGCGGATCGTGGAGATGGGGACGCACGACGAGCTGATGGCGGCGCGGGGGATGTACTACAACCTGTACACGATGCAGTGGCGGGGGCAGAATCCGGATGACGAGGAGTAAGGCGGCCAGAGCGGAACAACGAAACCGGAAACCGCCCCGCACCTTGTGTGCGGGGTTTTCGTTTCGTAGGATGCGTTCCCATCCGAATCAGTTCCAGAAATGAGGTCAAGCATCCCAATCGGGCGTGTGGCGCACCCCGCACACAAGATGCGGGGCTACGAAGAAGCGGTGCCTGCTATGGATTACTCACAACGGCGGGTTAGGGTCACGTCGCGACGCCGGTTGCGCGGCTACGATTACGCCGAGCCGGCGTCCTATTACGTGATGCTGTGTACCGAGGGACGGCTTCCCTTCTTCGGAAATGTCCATGAAGGCGGGATGACGCTCTCGGTTCCAGGCGAAGTTGTCACGTCGTGGTGGGCGACCATTCCCCTCCGGTTTCCCGCGACGGAGCTGGACGCCCTCGTCGTCATGCCGAACCACCTGCACGGCGTTCTCATGATCCAGGCCGCTCCCACCGTGTCTCTTCCGGAGGGCATACCAAGCCGGGGCAGAGTCATGCAATGGTTCAAATCGATAACGACTGTCGAATATACGCGGGGCGTTCGCGATTACGGCTGGCCACCTTTCCCGGGGCGGCTGTGGCAGCCTGGGTTTCACGACCACATCGTGCGCAACGACCGGGATCTCGAGAGAATTCGGGCGTATATCGACGGAAATCCAACGCGGTGGGTTGAGGACGAGTTCCACGTGGAATCGCGCGACGGCATGCGCTGATCCGTGAGGACGGACCCCGCACACAAGGTGCGGGGCTACGAAAGCCGCAATAGCGACGCTGTGGCAAATAGATCCGCTGGGACCGTGACGCCGAGGCGGGCGAAGACCGCGGGTGGGACACCGATGTCGGCGAGCCAGAGGGCGCCGGTGAGGGCGAGGTCGGCGGCGAGGAGACCGGTCTTCGGCAGGGCGAGGGTGACGGTCCAGTCGGCGCGGATGGTGGGGGTTCCGGCGGCGCCGGAGGTGGCGTCGAGGCCGGAGGGGACGTCGATCGCCAGCACCGGCGCGGGGTGGGTGTTGGCGAGGCCGATCAGGCGGGCCGTCTCGCTCCGGGGGTCGCCGCGCAGGCTGAAGCCGAGCAACCCATCGAGGATGAGGTCGGCGTCCGGCAAGGCAGACGTGCGCGGCTCGTGGACCGGGATGCCGAGGCGGTCGACGGTCGCCAGCTGGTGCGCGGTGACGCCGGAGAGGTCCTCCCGGGACTTCGAGAGCATCACCTCGGCCCGGGCGCCCCAGGCGTGGAGGAGGCGGACGGCGACGAGCGCGTCGCCGCCGTTGCCGCCGGTGCCCGCCAGGGCGAGGATGCGCGGGGCGCCGGTGAGGTCGAGACCGCAGTGGCGCCGCGCCATGTCGGCGACGCCGTAACCGGCCAGCTCCATGAGCTGGAGCGTATCGACGCCGAGCTCGTCGATCATGATGCGGTCGACGGAGGCCATCGCCGCGCCGGAGATCGCCGGGATGCCCGCGCGCATGGCGGTTAGCCCGCGTTCCGCGCCGCGAGGCGACCGCCGGCGCGCATGAGGTCGCGCGGGGCGCCGTCCGGCGCGGGATGCGTCAGGAAATCGACGATGGCGCCGTGCGACTCGACGCTCGTGACGCGGAAGCGGCTGGGGCCGACCGGCTCGAGGTCGTAGCAGCGGCGCTCCTCCTCTTCCTTGCCGGTTTCCTCGTCGATGTCGGTGATCTCGAGGTGGAGGCCGTCGACATCGCGGGTGACGACGTTGCGGGCGTCGTGGCGCTCGTAGGTGCCGGTGAAGGCGTCGAGCGTGGCCTCGGGAAGCGGGTGACGGGCCGGCTTGGGGCGGGAGAAGCCGAGGTAGTGGTTCAGGGCCCAGGCCTCGATCTCCTGCATCGCGCGGGAGCCGGGATCGCTGTTGGCCAATTGTGCCAGCGCGAAGCCTTTCTCCGGGATGACCGTAAGGTTGGCCTTGAAACCGCGGATCGCGCCGCCGTGGTCAACGATCTTGAACGCGTCGTAGTTCCAGACCGACCAGCCGATGCCGTAGGAGCGGTGGAAATCGCCCGCATCGATGGCGGCCTCCCGCATGGCCCGGGCGGCGTCCGCGCTGATGATGCGGGTGCCGTCGATCTCGCCGTCGCCGATGTGCATCCGCGCGAAGCGGAGGAGGTCGGCGGCATTGGCGATGATCCCGCCGGCGGCGTTGACGTGGCGGGCGAGGGTGAATGGGCGGACGACCTCGGGGCCCGTGCGGCGGTCGAGCTTGTGACCGAGGGCGTGGGGGTGGGTCATCGCGTACTCGGGGAGGATCTCGGTGCGCGTGAGGCCGAGCGGTTTGATGAGCTCGTCCATGAGGACGTCCTCGAAGACCCGGCTGGTGGCGCGCTCGATGACGAGCCCGGCGAGGTAGAAGCCGGCGTTGCAGTAGGACCAGAGCGTGCCCGGCGCGAACCACTGGGGGAGGGTGTCGAAGGCGGCGATCGCCTTCGCCAGCGCGTCGTCGCCACGTCCGTAATCGATGAAGCGGTCGCCCTCGAAGCCGGCGGAATGGGCGAGCAGGTGGCGGAGGGTGACGGTCGCGCGGGCGTGCTCGTCGGCGAGGGGCAGCTCGGGGACGTAGGTGATCACCGGCGTGTCGAGGTCGAGCGTGCCCTGCTCGACGAGGCGCATGACCAGCGTGGCGGTGAAGACCTTGGAGATGGAGCCGATCTGGAAGATCGTCTCCGGCGTCACCGGGTGGCCCGTCTCGATGGACGTCGCGCCGAAGGCATGGATGGTCGTCTCGCCGTCGTGGAGGATGCCGACGGCGATGCCGGGGACGTTCCAGCGGCTGGCCTCGCCCTGGACGGCGGCGGCGAGCGAGGCGTAGCCGGGCTGCTCGTGCGGCCAGCGGGTGTCAGGGCGGGGCGCCTGTGTCTGCTGCATGGGGGCTCCTTGGGGTGTCGTCGCGAATCGCATGCGGCATCTTCGCACGACGGTCGCGCGGCGGCACGTCTCCGGCGACGACGGGAGGCGAAAGGGGCATCATGCCGGGCCGACCACCAGGGTGACATCGACGCTCAGGCGCGTTCAGCACAACCTCGATCCCGGGACCGTGGCGTTCGTGACGAAGATCAACGTCCACGGGTTCGGGCTGCTCGTCTTCTGGACGGTCGTCAATATCCTGCTGCTGCCCGTTCGCGTCGATGAGACCGTGCGATCCGCCTTGCAGGGCAGTGCGCTGGGGCTGATCAGCTTCCTTGGCGTTGGGCTCGCGGTCGTCGTCCAGCCGCTCGCCGGCCGGGTCAGCGACGCGTGGCCGGGGGCGGACAAGCGTCGTCCCTTCATCGTGCTGGGCACGCTGCTGGCGGTGCCGGGGTTGCTCTTCTTCGGGATCGCGCGCAGCTTCGCGGTGCTGGCGCTGGGGTTCGTGCTCATGCAGCTGGCGACGAACATCGCGCAGGCGGCCTACCAGGCGTTCATCCCGGATCTGGTCGAGGAGGACGAGCGCGGCATCGCGTCCGGCGCGAAGAACATCTCCGGCGTCCTGGGGGCGGCCGCCGGGCTCGCCGGCGCGGAGGTGGTGATCGCGCTGGACGCCGGCACCGGCGGGGCGGTCATCTTCACCGGCGCGGTGATCGTGCTGGCCGGCATCCTGACCGTCCGCTGGGTGCCGCGCATCCCCGGCGACCGGGAGCGCGGCCGGCGAGCGGCGCTCCGGGCGGCGTTGAGCCTGCGCCGCGTCTGGGACGAGCTGACGGACACGCTCGGCGAGCACCGGACGTTTCGCCACGCGGTCTTCGCCCAGTTCCTGTTCATGCTCGGCATGTACCCAGCGCAGCGCTTCCTGATGCTCTTCCTGCGCGACCGCTACGGCGACGACGCCCTCACGTGGGCGGCGGTCGGCGGCGTCGGGGCGATCGTCCTGGCCGTGCTCGCCGCCGGCGTGGCCGGGACCCTCTCGGACACCGTGGGGCGCACGCCGGTGCTGACCGGCGGCGTGGTGATCGGGGCGTTGGGGATGGCGTTGATCGGCTTCGCGCCGACGCCCCAGCTCGTCGCGGGCGCCGGGGGGCTGATCGCCGTCAGCTACGGCGCCATTCTCGCGGTGAAATGGGCGCTGTTGAACGATGACCTGCCGCGGGGACGCGCGGCGGGCGCGCTGGGGGTGGCGAACAT
>DATLHE010000426.1:0-10772 GCA_035540335.1 Thermomicrobiales bacterium
CCAGTGGATCCACATGGACGACATCTCGGGCCTCGAGCTCATCGCCGAGAAGGTTTTCCCCCAGGTGCGCGCCAACTAAATCCGGCGCGTGGGCAATCCACGCGCCGCGCCAACATCCAACCCTCATTCTGAGCGAAGCGAAGAACCCTACGAGGAGCGGTGGTCCCACCTAACGACGCCCGACCTTATCGCGACGCACCCAATAAACCGTCATCCTGAGCTTGTCGAAGGATCTCCCGGCGCCGCAGCGCCGGTCTCTCCGAGCGTCGTCATGGGAAGCGCTGCGTGCCGTTTGGAAATGCTCTCGCTTCGCTGCGCACGGGGATCCTTCGCTAACGCTCAGGTTGACGGATGCGTGGTGGGCGAGCCCACCGCGTTGGTCCGACCCTACGCCAGCGCCCCATCCTCCCGGATGACTGGCTCGACCACTCCCGCTGCCTCCAGCGGCACCAGCGCCGGATCCAGCGACGCCGGGCCTTCCGCGGTCGTGTCGATCGTCACCACGATCGCACCCTCCGGCACGCGCGGCGGGCGCGTGGGAACTCGGTGTCGGACGCGGGGGTGGAGGTCTACCGCCGGCAGCGGGAGAGGCAGCGGGCGACGCCGCCGCGCCGCCAGCCGCCGCTCGGTGACCGCGTCGTCGCAGACCGTCTCCACGAGCACGAACGGCACGCCGCATCGCCGCGCCACCTCGGCCGCCCGCTCGCGCAGCGCCGAATCGAGGAACGTCCCGTCCAGCACCACCGGACGCCCGTCCCGGACGAGCTCCGCGCCCAGATCCAGCATTCGCGCGTAGGTCGCCTCGGTCCACGCCGGCGTGTAGATGCCCTCGCCGAAGGCCGCTTCACCGCTTCCCACCGCCCGCGTCAGGTCCTTGCGCACGACGTCGGCGACGACATGCGCCGCCCCCAACGCCTGCGCCAGCGACGCGGCGACGGTCGACTTGCCGCTGCCGCTGAGACCCGTCATCGCGACGATCGCGGGCCGCGAGGTGATCGCCTGCCGCGTCGCGACGTCGAGGTAGCCGACCGCCTTGCGCGCCAGCGCGATCCGCGCGTCATCCTCCGCATCGGGCAGCTTCAGGCAGGCCACCTTCGCCCGCACCAGCGCGCGATGCACCCAATAGAAGCGCAGCAGCCCGACCGGCAGGTCGGCGCCCGCCTCACGGTAGCGTTCCAGTAGCCCGTCGATCGTCCCGGCCGGCGCCTTGAGCCGATGGAGGTCCATCAACAGGAACGCGAGGTCGCTGGCGACGTCGGCGCAGCGCAGCTCGCGGTTGAACTCGACGCAGTCGTAGATCTGGACGCCGTCGTCCTCCAGACTGACGTGCTCGCAGCGCAGGTCGCCGTGACCCTCGCGGATCCAGCCGCTCGCGACCCGGGACGACAGCAACGCGCCATGCTCGGCGATGAACCGGTGCATGGCGCGTGTGACGAGGTCGAGCTGCGCCGCGCCCAACGGGGCGTCGCGGAACGGCCGCAGCTCCTCCAGATTGTCGGTGATGACCGCGTTCATCGTGTGTACGACGTCGGCCGTGTCGCCCTCGCAGCGGGGCGCTCGTTCGAGATGAAAGGGGATGAGCCGATCGGCCAGCCGATCCGAGAGGTCGGCCGGCGCCTCGCCACGCCGCAGCGCGACATCCAGCATCCGGTCGGCCGGGAGCCGCCGCATGAGCGTCGCCCACTCGACCGGCTCACCCTCGCCGCCGACGCTAACGCCCTCCCCGGCCCGGACGATCGGGACGGCGCCGAGGTAGATGCCTTCCGAGAGCAGGCGGTTGAGCCGGACCTCGTCGTCACAGGCGGCGCTGCGCCTGTCGAGCGTGGAGTAATCGACGAACGCGTAGCGCACCGGGCGCTTGAGCTTGAGCACGCGCTCGCCGGCGAGGAAGACCCACGAGATGTGCGTCTCAACGAACTCCACGGTCTCCACCGGCCATGGGTAGGCGCCGGGATCCCGCAACGCCTCGATCAACGCGTCCCCCTGCATCCTGCCCCGATCCCTCCCCGCTGTCTCAGCTCGCCGGCGGCGTCTCGATCTCCACCGGCTTGTTGAAGTCGTAGATACGCAGGACACGCACGACGTCGTCGCTCTCCGCCGCCAGCAGCGGGCCGCGGATCTCGGCCTCGACGACGCGGTTCTGGTCATCGATCCAGAAGGTAACGTCCTTCTCGCCCTCGGCGATGATGCCCCTGAGCTCGGACGTGTCGCCCATCACCTTGCCCGCGGTCACAACGAAGTCGACCGTACCCTCGACGACCGTCGTCTCGGCGCCGTCCAGCTTCTCGTTCCCCGTCACCCTGGCGTCGTTGACCAGCCGGACCGCGAGCAGGATCAGCGCGTCCGGGTTGATCACCGACCCCAGCTGCGGGTCGCTGCCGAGCGACATCCACGTGCCCCCCGCCGACAGCGGATCCTCGACCCAGTAGGCGCCGTTCACGCCGATGGCGGTGACGTCGATATCGCCGAACGGCACGCCGATCGTCAGCGTCGCCTTGACATCCATCGGGCGCCGCACCACGCCCTCGATCTTCTTCAGCTCCAGTCCCTGCAACACGGTGCTCGTGCCGCGAGTCGTCTCCAGCTCGAACGCGAACGTGTCGAGTTCGGCCATCGCCTTCGCGGCGGCGTTCAGGAGGTCGACCGCGTCCTGCTCCCCCGTTACCTCCACGCCGGGCGTCGCCTGCGGCGAGGCTTCCTGGGCGGAGACGAGGCGCAGCGCCGGACGCGCGGTCGCGACACCGAGCACGCCGGCCGAGCCGAGCGCGAACATGCGGCGGCTCATCGGCCGGTCGAGGGTGCGGATGAGCGGATGGCTCCAGGTTTCGGTGTGGTCATCGTGTGAGCGCATGCGTGATGGTCCTTTCCACGCGGACGTGCCGGCCAGGCGACGTTGCCTGGCGTCGTCTTCCAGCTTAGGATGCCCCGCGATCCTGAACGTTGCATGAGCGTGACCTGATTGTCACAAAACGATGAAGGCCCTGCGCCGGTCGGTACGGCCATTCTAAAGCGTGCGTCGTCGGGGATGACACCGCTCCTGCTTTCGGCGCCATTTGCAGCCGCGCCGGATGTGGCCCATCCTTGAAAGCGACCAACCGGACGCCACCGTGGGCGTCCCGACCGCCATGAGGGCACGTTCCGTGACGTATTCCGCACAGCACAACGCCGTCGTCCATCGCTGCACCATCGACGAGATGCCGATCCTCGCCGCCGCGCTGGGCGACTCCCCGGAGACGGTGATCGCCCACCACCTGCTCACCACCGGCGCCTGCAATGCCTGGGTCGTGGGCGATGTCCGGCAGCCGCGCGCGGCGATCGTCCAGGCGCACCAGTTCCTCGCCGAGCCGATGGTCTTCGGCGACGCCGCCGAACCCATCACCCGCATCATTCCGCAAGTCGACGACTGGACGACCTTCTGCGTCCCGGCGGTCTTCGCCCGTGCCCTCGAGCGCCCGGTCGCCATGGCGAGGAACACGCTCTCGCTGAACACGCTGGAAGACGTCTACCACGTCCTCGACGGCCCGCTCGCCCCGGCCGAGCGCCATCCCGACGTCCGCCTGCTGACGGCGGACGATGCCGCCCTGCTCGAGGGCATGCCGGTCGATGCATCGGCCGATGGCGACACCATCGTCGCGGCCGCCATCATCGAGGGCGAGATCGTCTCCCTCGCCCACACGTTCGCGTGGAGCCCGCGCTACGTCGACATCGGTGTCACGACCCACGAGGAGTGGCGCGGGCAGGGGCTCGCCACCAGCGCCGCCGCGCTCGTCGCCGAGGCGATCCAGGCGCGCGGCCGCGTCCCCGTCTGGAGCACCGGCGCCCACAACGAGCCCTCCCTTCGCATCGCCGCCAAGCTCGGCTTCCGGGAGACCAGCCGCAAGGTCTACCTCATCCCGCAGACGGAATAGGCCGTATCGCACGCCTTTGTAGCTCCGCAGCTGGTCTGCGGGGTCCACTCACATCAACGGCCTTCCGATGCCACAACGGCGGCTCGTCCCGGTAGCGCCGGGTCTTGTACCCGGCGTGGGAAGGCCACAAGGGCCGACCGTACGGGCGGACTCCATGTCCGCCCCGCTTGCCAGCACCTGATGTGCAGGGACTGTCTACCCCCACCGCGCCACAATGTGCTCAGGGCCGCCTGCCCCAGTAGCCCCGGACTGAAATGCCCGGGGATCATCCTCGGCCACCGAAGGCCGAGGTTACCGACCGGACCATGCGTCCTACCCCCTGTCATCCCTTGACTTCGCTCGGGTTGCCCCGTTGCCCATGGACACCGCATGGCCGGGAACGCCGGGAGGGACCGGCGCTGCGGCGCCGGCGTATTCCTTCGTGCGGCGACTCCGTCGCCTTCTCACGGCAGGCTCTTCGCTACGCTCAGGATGACGTGGGTGTTGGAGGCCAGGCTCAGGGAAAAGCAGCCTTCGCCGCCGCTCCGCCCTGCCCAATGTGAAATCTCCAATAACACGACATGAACATATGCAAAAGTGGCCAGCAACGGTGTAGGCTGAACACGGACCGCCAATGATGACGGCCGAAGGCGAGGATGCATGGATCGCGCGAGCGAGCACCCCACGATCATCGAGCTGGACGACCCGACCCCGCGCGGCATGCGCGTCATGGCCGCGTTCGTCGTCGTGCTCGTGATCGTGCTGGTCATCGCCCCCTTCATCATCGACGACGGCGCCTCCGGCGAGACCCAGAACGCCCCCCAGCCGGCCGTTCGCGCCGCCCAGCCCGAGGTCTGCCGGCCATCCGTCGACGTACCCAGCCTGCTCGACCCCGTCGCCGGGTTCGCGCTGCCGAGCTGGATGCGGCTCTGCGACTGGTTCATCGGCCCGGCCATCTCCGAGCCCGCCGCGCCACCCAACTGATACCCTGTTCTGAGACAATCAGACTGTTTCCGGCGGCGGACCTGAGGATGACGTCTCTCGGCACCGTGTCTACCGGCACACGCGCGAAGGAGACACATCCGCGATGATCGCTTCCCCCGCGACGACCCCGACCGGCTCGATCTGGGACACGCGCTACCTCGCGCTGACCGTCGGCTCGATCCTCGCCGTCACGATCGCCGCCTTCCAGGGTCTCGCGGTGGCCACCATCGCCCCCGTGCTCGCCGACGACATCGGCGGCCGCGACCTTTACGGCTGGATCTTCACCGCGTTCATTCTCCCCCAGATCATCGGCACGGTGATCGGCGGCCTCGAGGTCGACCGCCGCCAGCCGGCGATCGTCTTCTATACCTCACTGGCCTTCTTCGCAGTCGGCTGCGCCGTCGCCGGCAGCGCGCCGAGCATCTTCGTCCTCTTTCTCGGGCGCGCGCTCCAGGGCTTCGGCGCGGGCGCGATGTTCGCCTGCGTCTACGCGATCATCAGCGCCGTCTACGAGGACCACCTGCGCCCCGCGATGCTGGCGGCGATGTCCAGCGCGTGGATCATCCCCTCGCTGATCGGCCCCGGCATCGCCGGGTTCATCGCCGACCACGTCGGCTGGCGCTACGTCTTCTGGGGCCTCATCCCGATCCTCGCCATCGTCGCCCCGCTCACCTGGCCGGCCTTTCGCGGCGTGCGGATGGAGCACGACATCGCGGCCGCGAACGCCAACGCCCGCCGCGTGCCCTACGCCGTGGCGCTCGCGTTCGGCACCGGCCTCTTCCTCGCCGGGCTGGATGTTCGCCCCGTCGCGCTCGGCGCGCCGATCGCCGCCGCCGGCCTCGCCATCCTCGTGCCGATGCTCAAGCGCCTCCTCCCAGCGGGCACCTTCGTCGCCCGGCCGATGCTCGGCGGCGCGCTCTCGTCGCGGGCGCTCTGCTTCGGCGGCTTCGCCGTGATCGAGACCTACATGGTTTTCTCGCTCAAGGAGTTCGGTGGGGCCAGCACCTCGACGGCGGGCCTCGTCCTCACACTCGGCTCGCTGACGTGGTCCTTCGGGTCGATCCTGCAGGCCCGCCTCGACCGCAATCGAGGCCCGGCCAGCCGGCCGCGGCGGGTCCGCGGCGGCGTCTCGATCATGCTCGCAGGCACGGCGCTGATCTTCGGCATGGTGGCGCTGTTCAGCGACATCTGGCTGCCGGTGACGATCGCCGGCTGGCTGACCGCCGGCCTCGGCATCGGCCTCGCCTACCCCACCGCGGCGACGATCGCCTTCGCGCACGCCCCGCGCGGGCAGGACGGCCTGGTGTCGTCGTCGACGCTGCTCGGCGACCTCTTCACCTCGTCGGTCGGCGTCGGCCTCGGCGGCGTCGTGCTCGCCCTCGGCCTCAACCGCGACTGGGGCGCGCCCGCCAGCGCCGGAACCGCGATGGTCCTCGGCGTCGCGATGCTGATGCTCGCCTGGCTCGCCGCCCAGCGACTCGTGCTTGCCCGCGCGGCCGGCACCCAGTAGCCCCGACCTGAAATGGTCGGGGGGGCCGTTCCTTGCCGCGACGTACCGATGAAGGGACGATGGTTCGGCCCGGTAGCGCCGGGCCTCGTGTGCCGCACCTGTGGCCGGCGTAGGTCGGCCACCGCCCGCAGCTGCGAGGGCCGACCATACGAGGAAGCCCGCTCGGCGGAACTCCACTCACATCCAGAGCGCGGCAGGGGCCGGCTGCCCCGGAAGGGGCAGATTTGGCGCGAATCAGTCCGCCGTCGCCATCCCGGTCGGGACGAAGCCCTCGCCCGGCACGTAGTTCGGCGACTGGTGCCGGAAGTAGGTGTTGTAGACCTCGCAGTACCGACCGCCCCGCGCCATCAGCGACGCGTGCGTGCCCTCCTCGACGATGTCGCCGTGGTCGAGCACGATGATCCGGTCGGCGTGCTCGATCGTCGACAGCCGGTGCGCGATCACGATCGACGTCCGGTCCGCCAGCACGACGTCCAGCCCCTCCTGGATCTGCGCCTCGGTCAGCGGGTCGACGCTCGCCGTCGCCTCGTCGAGGATCACGATCGCCGGGTCCTGGATCAGCACCCGCGCCAGCGCCACCAGCTGCCGCTGCCCCATTGAGAGCGAGCGGCCATACTCCCCGACGTCCGTCGCCAGCCCGTTCGGCAGCGCCTCGATCCAGTCGCCGCCGGCGACCAACCGCGCAGCCGCCTCGACCTCCTCGTCGGTCGCGTCCGGCTTCGGGTAGCGGATGTTGTCCGCCACGGTGCCCGAGAAGAGGAACGGCGACTGCGGCACGATGCCGAGCTGCTTGCGGTACTCCGGCAGGTCGAAGCTCCGGACGTCCTGGTCGTCGATCAGGAGCTGCCCGCCCTGGAACTCGTAGAAGCGCGTGATCAGCTTGCCGAGGGTCGACTTGCCCGCGCCCGTGTGGCCGACGATCGCCAGCGTCTCCCCCGCCGGGATGGTCAGGTCGAACCCGGCGAGCACCTTCGTCTGCTCCTCGTAGCCGAACGTCAGGTCGCGGAACTCGATCCTGCCGCGCAGCCGCCCCGGATGCGCGTCCGCCGTCTGCACGACCTCCGGCTCGGCGTCGATCAGCGCGAAGATGCGCTCCGACGCCCCCAGCCCCTGCTGGAACTGCGACCAGAACGACGCGATGCTCGTCAGCGGCCCCCAGAAGAGCATCACGCTCTGCATGAACAGGAACCAGTCGCCCGGCGAGATCTCGCCCGAGATCGCCCGGTTGCCGCCGAGATAGACGAGCAGCACCGTGCCGAGCCCGGCCATCAGGAAGAGCAGCGGGAAGATCGCGGAGAAGACGAACCCCTGCCTCAGCGTCACCTGGAACGCCTGGCGGTTGACCGGCATGAACTCGTTGTAGAGCGTCCGCTCCTGCCGGAAGTTCTTGGCGATGGCGATGCCGTTCATCGCCTCCTGGATGCTGGAGTTGACCTGCGCCGTCGAGCGCTGCGCCTTCTGCGTCGTCTCGCGGGCGATCTTGCGGAACGCCAGCGACATGCCGACGAAGAGCGGCGTGATCGCGATCGCCACCAGCGCCAGCGTCACGTTCCGCGTGAAGAGCACGCCGGTGATGATCACCACCAGCAGGATCTGGCTGAGCAGGTTCATCGTCAGGGTGACGACGTTCGCGAAGTCGTCCGAGTCCGACGTCACGCGGCTGACGATCTTGCCCGACGGGTTGGTGTCGTAGAAGGAGAGATCGCGCGCCATGACGGCGTCGAAGGCGTCCTGCCGCAGCGTCAGCACGACGTCGCCGACCACTCTCGCGGTCATCCACTGGCGGACGAAGTTGAACGCCCACGCCAGCACCCCGGCGCCGAGCAGCCCAAAGAACAGGATCCAGATCACCTCGCCGGTATCGCCGTCCGCGATGCGGTCCAGACCCCAGCTCCCGAGGATCGGCTGGAACATGCTCGCCACCGAGTTGAGCATGATCAGGACGGCGACGAGCACCATCGCGCCGACCGCGGGCCGGAAGTAGGCGCCGATCCGGCGCAGGAGCTCGCTGTCGTTGTACTGGCGGTCGTAGTCCTCGGCATCGAGGCCGTGCATGATGAAGCCCATCGCTCAGGCCTCCACGTGCTGTTGGCCGACACCTGCGACGGCCTCGTCCATCTCGTCGTAGTGCGCGAAGATGCGCCGGTAGAGCCGTGACTGTTGCAGCAGCTCGTCGTGCGTGCCCTGCGCGACCAGCTCGCCCTTGCGAACCAGCAACACCCGGTCCGACCAGCGGATCTGCGACAGCCGGTGGGTGATCAGCAGCGTCGTCCGCCCCTCCAGCACCCGCCGGATCGCCTTCTGGATCTCGTCCTCGGTCGCGCTGTCGATCGCGCTCGTCGAGTCGTCGAGGATCAGCATCCGCGGCGAGGTCAGCAGCGCGCGGGCGATGGCCAGCCGCTGCCGCTGCCCGCCGGAGAGCGTCACGCCGCGCTCGCCGATGACGGTCTCGTACCCCTTCTCCAGCGCGACGATGAACTCATGCGCCTGGGCGTCCTTCGCGGCCTGGACGATCTGCTCGCGATCGGCGTTCTGGCCGAGGCCGAACCCGATGTTCTCCGCGACGCTGCGCGAGAAGAGGGTGACGTCCTGCTCGATCGCCGAGATCTGCGAGCGCAGCGAGTCGAGGTTCCAGTCGCGCACGTCGATGCCGTCGATCAGGATCCGCCCGCTGTCGACGTCGAAGATGCGGTTGACCAGCTTCGTCAGCGTGCTCTTGCCGGAGCCGGTCTCGCCGACAATGGCCACCGTCTCGCCCGGCTTCGCGTGGAAGCTGACGTCCTTCAGGATCGGGTCGCCGTCGTAGCTGAACGTCACGTGGTCGAAGACGATGTCGCCCGCGATCTCCCCGGCATGCCCGCCGGTGTTCTGGTCGAGCTCCGTCTTCTGGTCCATCAGCGACAGGATGCGCCGGGCGCTGGCGATGCCGAGCTGGACCATCGAGAAGGAGAAGGTCGAGATGAACGTCGGGAAGGAGAGCTGCTGCAACAGGCCGAGGTAGGCGACCAGCCCGCCGATCGACAGCTCGTCCTCGCGCACGAGGTAGATGCCGTGCAGCAGCGCCGTCGCCACGGCGATCGCCAGCAGCAGCGTCGGCAGGTACCACGCCTGCACCAGACCCTGCGCCACGGAATAGTCGCGGTAGAGCCGGGCATGATGGTAGAACTTGCGCTTCTCCTGCGCCTCCTGCCCGGTCGCCTTGATCACCTCGACGCCGCGCACCGCCTCGTTCAGGTTCGCGTTGAGCACGCCGAACTGCGCCCGCATCTGCTCCGACACCGGGTTCAGCCGCCGCATGTAATCCCACAGGGCGATGAAGAAGGCGACGACGAAGATCGACGGCACGAGCAGGAGCCGCGCATCGATCATCGCAATGAAGATGAAGGGGACGAACAGCGCCGTCATCGAGTCGATGATCAGGTCGAAGCCCGGCGACATCATGAAGCCGAGCTGGCGCACGTCGTTCGTGGAGCGCGCCATCAGGTCGCCGACGCGCTGGCGGTTGTGGAACGTCTGGCTCTTGCCGAGCAGGCTGATGAAGAGCTCCTCGCGCGAATCGCGCTCCAGCCGCTTGGCGATCACCTCGATCGCGAAACGCGCGACGATGTCCATCAGGCCGCGGAGGATCACGATGCCGAGCATCAGCAGCGAGATGCGGACCAGCTGGTCCTGCGCGTCGGTGTCGCCCTGCAGCACCGCGTCGAAGGCCCTGCCAGTCAGCCCCGGGATCACGCCGTTGAGCAGCGTCGCCCCGAGCGACGCGCCAAGGAAGAGCAGCATGATCCGCTTGAAGCGTCCGAGATGCGAGACGACCCATCGCAGGGGGCCGCGATGGTCGTAGGCGTGCTGGTTCTCGACCGAGAACTCGGCGGTCGACGCATCGGGCGATGGTCGTGACAGTGAAGCGGAGCTCACGAGGCCCTCCATGCAGGCGCGGTGAACGGATGGTGTGGTCAGGAATCTTCGATATGCGGGGAGCCAGTGGTCGCGGCTGGCAGGCAACGAACCGGACGCAATGCTACGGCATAGCGCGCCCGCTTGTCGCCTTGGTGGTGCGTTGCGGAGAAACGAACACGTGTTCGACCCGGTCCCCATCATCCCACCGGCCCAGCCCAAAGTCAACGCGCCAGGTGGCCTCATGTGAGCTGCCGGAAACGACACCCTCGTCGCCCCGAAACCCGAATCGCACCTGCGACCTGCGTTCAAGGCGGAGCGGACGCATATCCCATCGTCGTAGCGGCGCACCCCGGAGGGTGTACGCCGAACGCGGGGCGGCGGTCGGTCATAACGCCGGCCACAGGTGCGGCACAAGACCCGGCGCTTCCGGGGCGAGAGATCGCTCCACCATGGTGGCGTTGTGATGGCGAACCGACCCCGCACACGAGGTGCGG
>DATLHE010000427.1:0-11263 GCA_035540335.1 Thermomicrobiales bacterium
GGAACAGGCATGAGAACATGTGTTCGTAACGGAGACGGTGGTCACCCCGCAGAGCATCCTCCGGAACCGGTGTCGACGAACGTGTCGGAGCGTTCCACCCTCGTCGCACCGCCCGACCGGGAGCCGCCTCGTTCCCAGCGCGACGGCCCCCCGGTCCGGACCCGAACCTTGTGTCGATTCCCTGCTACGGGGTCCCGGCCACAGCCGGGGAAAGGATGTCGAACATGTCTACCATCCTCGTTGATCTGCTCGTCGGTTTCATGCTGGTGCTCTTCGCGGTCATGGCCCTCGGGCCGCTGCTCATCTCCTCGAAGCCGACGACGTCCACTGCAGAAGATCGGGTGATCAGCGTGTCGCCCGTGCCGATGATCGAGCGTCTCCGCCCGCTGGCCGAGAAGCAGCCGCACCCCCTCGGCGGCCACCTTCCCGCCAGCCATGATCAGCGCGACGCCGCCTGATCCGGAGTCAGCCCGCTCGATCAGCTACTTCCCCCCACCCACCATGCGGCGTCGCTTCGGCGGCGTCGCATGGTGTCGTTTTCGGCCCACGGTGCGTATCCTGAGCGCAGAACGCATCGTCACCACGTGAAAGGCGCAACCCATGTGCGGTCGCTATGTTGTCGAAGACTTCCAGGAGCTGAGCGAGGTCCTGCGCCAGATCCCCTTCCAGGCGGACTACCGGCCGGACCCGACGTGGAACGCCGCGCCGACCCAGATCCTGCCGGTCATCGTCGAGGACGACGGCGCCTGGCACCTGCGCCCGATGCAGTGGGGCCTCATCCCCCGCTGGACCAAGCCCGGCGAGAAGCCCAAGGTCGCCCCGATCAACGCCCGCGCCGAGACCCTGGCTGAGAAGCCGATGTTCCGCGGCCTGATGAAGAACCGCCGCTGCCTCGTCCCCGCCAACGGCTTCTACGAGTGGAAGCGGCTCGGCAGCGCCAAGCAGCCCTACTTCATCCACCTCCGCGACGAGCCGCTCATGCTCTTCGCCGGCCTCTACGACGAGGCCCGCGACGCCGCGGGCGACCCCTTCCAGACCTACACGATCATCACCGGCGGCCCAAACGCGTTCATGGCCGACATCCACGACCGCATGCCGATGATCATCGAGCCGGACGACGCCCCGCTCTGGATGGACCCGGACGAACAGGACCCCGCCCCGCTGGAGCACCTCCTGCAGCCGATCGCCGCCGAGACGATGGACGCCTACCCCGTCAGCCGCGCCGTCAACAACACCCGCAACAACTCCCCCGACCTCATCGAGCCCCTCGACGACGACAACGACGAAGATGCGTAGCCCCGGACCTGCCCCTGCGGGCCGTGTCCCAGCTGCGACCGAGACCGTCCGCCACCATGGCGTTTCGCTGCCGCCAATCCCGCTCGCCCCGGTAGCCCCGGCCACCGAGGGCCGGGGTCGGCGCGTCTGCCGTCGCGTGATCGCATCCTCCGTAGGGGAGGGATTGAACGCGCTCGACCATCCAAATGGCACGCATCGAACCGCGCGTTCAATCCCTCCCGCCTCCCCTTCCCCGGCGGTATGCGCCCTCGGATCGCCGCCAATCGTACGGGCGGACCCAGTGGCCGTCCTCGTGGCCGACCTGGACGCGAAGGCTGCCAACATCCTTCCACACCCAAAACCTGGCCACCTGGCCACCTTCCATAACACAGCGAAGGCTGCCAGGTTCCCCAAACACCCTGGCAGCCTTGAAATCCGCGCTATATCAACGAAAACATCCTCAAAATGACCAAGGCTGCCACCGGCCAGGTAAAAGACGTTGGCAGCCTTCCATAACTCCCGCTACGGCTCGGCCGCCATCACGTGCTCCGGAACCTCCTCGTTCCAGATCCGCTCCAGCACCGGGATCGACGCCGTCAGCGGCAGCGACAGGATGATCCCGATCACCCCCAGCAGCTGCCCGCCGACCAGCACCCCGACCAGGATGCTCAGCGACGACACCTGCAGCGTGTTCCCGAACACCCGCGGCACCATCACGTAGTTCTCGAACTGCTGGTAGACCACGTAGAGGATCAGCACGATCACCGCCGTCTGCCACGAGACCGTCAGCGCCAGCAGCAGCGCCGGGATCGTCGCCACCGGCACCCCGATGATCGGCACCGCGTCGAACACCGCCGCAAGCACCGCCAGCAGCAGCGGCTCCGGCACCCCGAGCACCCACATCGAGACGAACGCGAAGAGGCCGAAGCTGAACGAGTTGATCGCCTGCCCCATCAGGTACCCGCTCACCACCCGCGTGATCTCGGGGTAGGCCCGTCGGAAGCGGAATCGCAGGCGCGGCGTGCAGTAGCGCGAGAGGAACTTCCACGTCCTCTCTCCCTCGAGCAGGAGGTAGAACGTCATCACCAGCACGAAGAACGTATTCGCGACGCGAGAGACGAAGCCCTGCCCGACCGCAAGCACCTGCGACCATGGCAGCGCGGACGTATCCACCTCGCCACTGACGCCGTCCTCCCTCAGCTTTTGGTATTGCTCGGCGAGCGAGGGGTATTGGTTGATGAACCCCTCGAAGCGGTGCAGATAGTCGGGCGCATTGTCGGCGAAGCTCTGCCCCTGCTGGATCAAGGGCGGCACGATGATCGCGAAGAAGCCGATGACCACGCCGACCAGCCCGGCGAACACGACCGCCGACGCCGCGCCCTTCGGCATCCCCCGGTTTTGCAGCCGCCGCACCAGCGGCAGCAGCGCCGTCGCCAGCAGGAAGGCGAGGAAGACCTGCAGCAAAATGCTCCAGATCTGCAGCAGTACCCAGATCATGAAGATCGTGCCGACGACCACGAAGATGGTCCGGAACGGGACCTCGATCCGGGTGACGATCTTCTCCGACTCCGGCGTCCTGTCCATCTTGCCGACGAACGGCTCGACGTGCGTCAGGCTCTCCTCGGCCTCCTCTACGGTCTCCCCCTCGTCGCCCTCGATCGCCGGGAAGATGTCCTCCGAGATCTCCTGCTCCGGCGCCGCGTCCGCCGCGCTCACCTCGCCGTCCCCGACCCGTCCGGTGTCGTACTCGTGCCCATCTCCGTCACCGGAGGTCCGCCCACGCTCCATTGCCCTGCTCCATTGTCGATCGTGGTTCCCAACGACAAACGAAGCCCCCATGACCGGGCGCATGAGGGCTTCGTCGATCTGCGAGGATTATTCCACATCGGAAACAACTATCCCCGGTCCTGAGGACCGGGGATAGTTGTGTGTGGTGCCACCAAGGTTGGAGCGAGGGATCGCCTACTGGCAGGTCCACTCGTTGCGACGCCCGACCGACCACATCCAGGCCGCGGCGTTCGCGTTCGCTGTCGGTTCGAAGACGCTCTGCTCGGCGTACGGCGTCGTCGCCCACGTGCCCGGCATGAACTGGAAGAGCCCGCTGGCGCCGCTGGACGCGTTCACCGCGTTCGGGTCGAGCACCGACTCGCAGCGCGCCACGCGGAGCATGTCCTCGCGCGGCTGGCCGAAGCGGTCCGCCGCCGCGTAGATGATGGCGATGATGTCGTCCTGGCCGGACGGAGCCGGGGCGGGCTTCGCCGGCGCCGGGGCAGCCTCGCCGCCACCGCCACCGAGGCGCAGCCAGTCGGCGGACGACCAGCCGGTCGTGCCATTGAACCGCACCGGGTAGAAGCCGCCCTGCGGATCGCCCATGAGCTCGACCGCCGCGCCGTCCTGCAGGACCATCACGACCGCGTAGCCCGTGCCCGGGCCGCTGCGCATGTTCAGCGCGCCATCGACGACGGTCGCCGAGCCCGTGACCGCGCCGCCGACCGGGACGCTGCCGCTGTCGCCGCCCTCGTCCGCCGGCGCCGGCGCGGAGCCGCCGTCCGGGCCCGCCGTGCTCAGGTAATCGGCGAAGGCGTAGCCATACATGCCGTTGTAGATGACGCCGAGGTAGCCGTTGCCGCTCTCGCCGGTCAGCTGCACCTGGGCGTTGCCCTCCATGACGGTGATCACGCCGTAGTCGGTGCTCGGGCCGCTGCGCAGGTTGAGCGCGCCGTCGATCACCCAGGCGGCGCCCGTCGCCCCGCCGTCCGCGATCGTGCCGCTCCAACCACCGCCAACCGTCAGGTACGCGCCGTGCGCGTAGCCCGACTGCCCGCCGTAGGAAATCGGGTAGAAGCCGTTCGTCGGATCGCCGTTCACCGTCACCGCTTCACCCACGGGGATCACGGAGAGGATGCCGCCGTCGAGGCTCGGCTCGGCGCGGAGATTGAGATAGTCGGTCGTGGTGGTGGTGCTCTGTGCGCTGGCCGACGTCGGGGCCAGCAGCGCCAGCCCGCCGAAGAGCAGGGCGAACAGCGTCAGGAAGGTGACCGCGCGGTAGGCGCCGCGGCCATGCGGGGAGGCGAGGCGTGACCAGGTGGTCGCCCGCGCGTGATGCCCATCCGCATCAGCGTGTGAGGTGCTCACGTGTGGTGCTCCTTGTTCCCGGCTCGAACGCTCTGCGACGCAGGGGCGGCAACGGGGCGCGGGGCACGCGAGGTGCGGCCATGGCGCGTCCCTCACCAATCCATCACGAACGTGATGCGAACTGGCGGTGCCCATCTGGTCGCCGGTCCGAGAGTCCGGGTGTGGTGCGTCTGTGAAATGGTTGCAGAGATCCCGATCACCGTCCCTCCCACGGCATCGAGCATGATTCGTGTCCCGCAAAGGGCCAGGTGACTGGCGGGGACCCACTGAAGCCAGCCGGACGCGATTGCCCCTATCCTCCAGCCACGGAAATATGGGGTTACGGCCGTTGTGCACACACGATAGCCTACGACCCAGGGGTAATGTCAACCTGTCAACGATCATCGGTGCCGTTTCGGGTGACCCATTGGTCCCCCGGCGACATCCGAACGGTCACATCCAGGCGGTCTCGACCAGCGTCCGGAGCTTCGCCAGGCTCTCGTTGAGCCGCCCGACGTCGATATCCCCCTCCCGGTCCTCAACCGTCGCCTCCAGCGAGATCGGCCCGCGATAGCCGCGGGCAGCGACCTCGGCGAACCAGCGCCCGAACGGCACCGATCCCTCGCCCGGATGCAGGTACCGCCGGCGGCCATCCCGTGCCTCCGGGGCACCATCGAAGTCCTTGATGTGGATGTGCACGACCCGGTCGTCGTCCCAGATGAACGACGCGTCGAGCGCCTCGTCGAGCTGATCGTGCATGGAGAGGAACTCGGTGTCGAGCACCACCCGCGCGCGGGGGTCGGCGACCACCACCCGCTCCAGGTTCTCCAGCGGCGTGTGCTCGGTGCAGGGGATCGTCTCGATGCCGAGTCGCACGCCCTCGCCCTCGGCGAGGTCGATCAGGCGCGGCAGCGCCGCCAGCTGGTCGTCAAGCCGCGCGTCACCGACCGGCAGCCCCCACAGGTGCAGCACGACGACCTCAGCGCCGATCTGGCGCGCGAACCGGCAGTTCTCGGCGAGATGCCCGAAGACCGCCTCACGCACCGCCGCGTCCTCCGAGACGAGGTCCGGGCCGATCGAACGCTCGGCATGAACCGCGATACAGCGCAGGTCGAGGCCCCGGATGCGCGCGGCGATCTCGTCCGAGCGGCCATACCAGGGCTCGTAGAACATGATCTCGAACGCGTCCGCGTCGATCCGGGGGCACCAGCGGTCGATAAGCGTGTCATCCTCCGCATCCGGCCCCTGCGAGATGGCGCCCGTCGAGCAGACCACGAGCGGCATCGTCGACGTATCCGCATCCTGGCTCGCGCGTTCCCTGATCGACATCCCTGCCCGCCATCCCTTTCTTTCGCTCCCGGCTCGCCGCCGCGTCCAAGCTGCGGCTGCCAAACGCAAAGGCCATGCCGGGGCGGTGACCGCCCTTTGGTACACTCTCACACGGGTCGCGGCAGGACATCCCCGCCCGTAGGCGCTACGGCCGCGATGCCTCGTCCCTCGTTCAGCATGGAGTGATCCCAGACATGGTCCGCATGGTTCAGTGTGTCAAGCTCGGCCGCGAGCTTCCCGGCCTCGAGAAAGCCCCGTTCCCCGGCGAGCTCGGTCAGCGGATCTACGAGAACGTCTCCGCGGAGGCGTACGCCACGTGGCAGCCGCACCTGACCAACCTCATCAACCACTACGGGCTCAACCCGGCCGACCCGGAGGTCCGCCAGATGCTCCGCAAGGAGCTGGAGGCGTTCCTCTTCGGCGAGGAGTCGATGGAGAGTGCCGGCCTCACGCCGGACACGGTCGCCTCGGCCGAATAACACCCGCCGCCCAAAGCGCACACGAGCCCGGCAAGTTTGCCGGGCTCGTCGCGTCTTCGGGTCAGGCGATGCCTACCCGGCGTCCTCGACCATCTTGTCGCGCTGGCCGCCGGTGATCACCGAGCCGGCGCTGAGCTTGCCAAGCGTGCAGATGACGGTGACGTAGACGCCGCCGTCGCCATCCGGCGAAACCGTAATGTCCCGCACGCGCAGGTTCGCGTACGGCGAGCCCGAGCGATCCTTGCCCAGCCAGGTGTTGACCCCGTCCATCGCGCCGCTGGCGTCGGCCGCCGCGTTCGCCGAGTGGAAGAGGAAGACGCGCGTATCCGCCGGGGACAGATCGAGTGACATGCGTTAGCCCTTTCGTCGAAGCACCGTGTGATCAGCGTCATGGGTCAGGACAGCACCGGCGGTGCCGTCGCGACGACCGGAGACGAGGACCGCGGCCCGCGCCGCGCCCCGCAACACATGGCAGTATACGAGCAGCGCCCATCGCGGGCGGGGAACGAACGCAATCAGGGGAGCAGGCGAACGTGGGAATCCGGGTACTCGTTGTCGGCGGTGGCGGCCGGGAGCACGCCGTCGTCTGGAAGCTCAGCCAGAGCGCACGCATCGACGCGGTACTCTGCACCCCCGGGAACCCGGGCATCGCCGCCATCGCGGACTGCGCGACCGTCCCGGTCACCGACCTCGACGGCATCGTCGAGCTCGCCCTGACGCGCCAGGTTGACCTCGTCGTCGTCGGCCCGGAGGATCCCCTCGCCGCCGGCCTTGCGGACAAGCTGACCGCCGCCGGCATCCCCGTCGCTGGCCCCTCCGCCGCTGCGGCGCGGATCGAGGCCAGCAAGTCGTTCGCGAAGGAGGTCATGGCCGCCGCCGGCGTGTCGACCGCCCAGTCGCGCACCGTCACGACGCGGGCGGACGGTCTCGACGCGATCCGCGCCATCGGCGGCAGCGGCCCGGTCGTCGTCAAGGCCGACGGCCTCGCGGCCGGCAAGGGCGTGGTCGTCGCCGCCACCCCGCAGGAAGCCGAGCGTGCGCTCGACGCCTTCCTCATAGACCGCACGATGGGCGATGCTGGAGCCAGCGTCGTCATCGAGGCGTTCATGGAGGGGCAGGAGGTCTCCGTCCTCTCGCTCACCGACGGCACGACGATCCATCCGCTCGCGCCCTCCTGCGACTACAAGCGCGCCTTCGAGGACGACGCCGGCCCGAACACCGGCGGCATGGGCGTCTACACGCCGACGCGCCTGATGAACGCGGACCAGCTCGCCGACGTCCAGCGGACGATCCTCCAGCCGACGATCGACGAGATGGCCCGTCGCGGCACCCCCATGCGCGGCATCCTCTACGCCGGGCTGATCATGACCCCCGCCGGCCCTCAGGTGCTCGAGTTCAACGCCCGCTTCGGAGATCCGGAGACGCAGGTAGTGCTGCCGACGATGGATGGCGACCTCGGCGCCCTCCTCGAAGCCGTCGCGACCGGCACGCTGGCCGACGTGCCCCCGCCCACCTTCTCCGGCGCGGCGGTCGGCGTCGTCCTCGCCTCCGGCGGCTACCCTGCGAGCTACCCGACCGGCCTGCCGATCGCCGGGCTCGAAGACGGCGCGGACGACCGCACGCTCGTCTTCCACGCCGGCACGAAACGGGATGATTCCGGCCAGACCGTAACATCCGGCGGCCGCGTCCTCACCGTCGTTGGCCTCGGCGACGACCTCGCCGCCGCCCGCGACTGCGCCTACGCTCGCGCCGAGCACATCACCTTCGCCGGCCGCCACCTGCGCTATGACATCGCGGCCCGGGAGCTCTAGGCAGATGCGCAGACGTCCGTGAAGATGTCGCTCGGGCCGCTCGCAAGATGGCACCGGTAGCCTAGAGCTTGGGTGCCCAAGGGCGTGGCAACCAGTGCGCACGGACGTCTGCCAATCCGCTAAGGGCGATTCTCGGAATGGTTGCGAACGGCCGTCATGGAATGTCATTCCGTAGAGGAGGGATTGCGGCCCAACCACGGCGTGGCCAACAACGGCGCAGCAATGCCCTCCCGAGCGCGCCGCCACCAACCCGGCGGTGGAAGGAGACAAACTCCTCCCCTAGCTACCCCTTCGAGAACCGCAGTAAGCGCAAAGGACACCCCCGGCCCTGGCAGCCAAGGGTGTCCTGCAAGATGTCTCAGCCGCCGGGTCGCCATGGGCGGATGGCCTAGCTGGGTTTCCCGACAACCTTGATCGGGGCGAGCTGGTCGGTGGCGATGACCGTACCGTCGCTGAACACGGAGGCGGTGACGGGGCCGTTCGTCTCCTTGGAGCCGACCTCGACGTAGAACAGGAACTCCGCGATCGAGCCGGGGCCGAGATCACCGAGGTTGCAATCCGTGACGCTTCCCACCTGATCGGCGCTACTGGGGCAGTACACCGCCCGGGCGTTGAGGGCGTCGGGCAACCCGAGACCGACGGAGAGGGCGGGGATCGTCGTGGTACCGGTATTCTCCACCAAAACCCTGAACTCGACGATCGTGCCGATCTTGGCCTTGGCGGTGTTTGCCGTCAGGTCCAGCGTCAGGCTGGTCTCCTGCGCGGCCGCGGGACGGACCGCGAGCGCGAAGGAAGCGACGAGGACGACGACGGCGAGGACGGATGTGGAGCGAACGATGCGACGTTTCATGCCGATCCTCCGTGCACCACAGGCCGCCACGGACACAGCGACCTGCTGCCGGGTGGCGAGTCTGGATTGATGCGTCACCGCACTCTACATCACCATCCGCCGGCAATGGATGACGATGCGCGGGAGTTGCAGCAGACTCCCCGTAGTGTGCCAGCGGTGCGAGCTCGCTACACCATCCCCAGCCGGTAGAGCCACATGAGGCCGATCATCGCCTGCGCGTTGCGGATCGGGGAGGCGCCCGCGGTCAGCAGCGCCGGGATCTCGGCCAGCGGGATGAGGACGAGCTGGATCGGCTCGTCCTGGTCGGCCTCGTGCGCGACCGGCACGCACCCCTCCGCCAGCACCAGCGTCGACCGCTCGTGCGTATAGCCGGGGCTGACGTAGACGGTCGAGAGCTCGCGGATCGTGCCCGCCTCATGCCCCGTCTCCTCGATCAGCTCGCGCCGCGCGGCCGTCAGCGCGTCCTCGCCGGGGTCGAGCACGCCCGCCGGCAGCTCGAGCAGGTAGTCGTCGATAACGTATCGGTACTGGCGGATCATCAGCAGGTGGCCATCGACCGTCACCGGCACGATCACCGCGGACCCGGGGTGCTCGACGATCTCGCGCACGGACTCACGGCCGGACGGCAGGCGCACGTCGTCGACGCGGACGTGCAGCAGGTGGCCGTCGAAAGCGCGGCGGGTGGCGAGCGTCGTCTCGTGCGGCAGGTCAGGCGCGCCGGCAAGTTCATCGAGGGAATAGGTCGTCATCGGCATGGGGAAACACCTCCTGAACACAGGGCACGGCAACGCCGTCCTCCGTTGAGGATAACGGTGGACGGCGTTCCAGAAGCGTCGTTCAGGATCGGGAGGCGCCAGCCGGATTCGAACCGGCGGTCAGGGTTTTGCAGACCCGTGCCTTACCACTTGGCCATGGCGCCATTTCGGGCGCGTCGCACCCTCGCATGTGGGTGGAGGCTCCCTGCCGCCCGGAAGTGTACCACGGCACGCGGCGGGCCCGGTGTTCCGGGCCCGCCGCTGATGGCCTGCCGTCAGGCGGCGTTGCGTGGGGCGCGGGGGATGATCACGCGCCGCTGCGGCGCCCGCGGCGCGGGGCGAATGGACTCGCCCATGCCGATGAGCAGGTTGCCGAGCACGGCACGCAGGCGATTGACGGTCGCGACGTCGTCGGGGTGCGCGGCGCGCGCCTCGCGCAGCCTGGCGGCCCGCAAGGCATCCTCGACGCGCTGGGTAGCCACCAGCTGGGCGTGGAGCTCGTGCTCGCTCGATACGTGGCTCATGCGCTTCTCCTCCAGGTACGACCGCTGCACATCCATGCGGCTCGGCAGGCGCTGCCCGCGCGCGGCATCCGCGGAATGAAGATCCTCCGCCGGGAAGTAGGGGTATGTCAGGTACATTGCCGGCTCCTCGAAACGATGACCGAAGCTCGTGACGACCTGGGGGCTAGACGCTCGCGGGAGCGCTCGCGAACGCGACCTCATCGTGAGTGGCGGTGCCGGACACCTGTCCGGGATAGGTGGAGAAAAGCGCATAGAGGTTCGTGTGCGTGACGATCTGCTCGCCCGTGATCGTCACTCCCTGAAACGCGCGATCGTCCGTGGTGTGACAATCGGAGACGAGCGTCACGTCGTAGCCCTCGGCCAGCGCGCGGTGGAACGTCGAGCGGATACAAGCGTCCGTCTGCGCCCCGGCGAGCACGAGGCGCCCGGCGCCGAGATCCGCCAGCGTCGCGGCCAGGGTGGTTTCAACGAAGGCATCCGGGTACTGCTTGGCGACGACGATGTCATCCTCCCGCACGCCGAGCGCGTCGACGAACCGCCAGCCCTCGCTGCCCTTGTCCATGTCACCCGAGCCCGGCTCATCGTGCTGGACGAAGATCACCGGCGCGCCCTCCTCCCGCGCCCGCCCGATGAGCGTCGCGATCCGCCCGACGACGCCGTCGCGGTCCCACGCGTTCGCCACGACCGCATTCTGGACGTCGATCACCACCAGTGCCGTCCGATCACCGTGTCCCTGTGTGCTCACCATGTCACTCCTTGTCGTCAGCGTCCGTACCATCGGCCTCTGGATGTAGACTAGCGGCCAAAGAGGACAATGTGATTCCTCATTCTTGCCATTCTTTGGAACATCTGTTCGAAAGGGTCAGTCGCCGATGCTGATCGATGCCTCCCGCCCCGCCAGCCGGATTCTGGCGATGCTCGAGCTCTTGCAGGACCGCCCCGGCATCACCGGCCCGCGCCTCGCGGACGAGCTGGGCGTGAGCGGGCGCACCGTGCGGCGCTACGTCGCCACGCTGCAGGACATGGGCATCCCCGTCGAGCCGACCGCCGGCCGTCTCGGCGGCTACTGGCTGCGCCCCGGCTTCCGGCTGCCGCCGCTGATGTTCAGCGCCGAGGAGGCGATCGG
>DATLHE010000428.1:0-4480 GCA_035540335.1 Thermomicrobiales bacterium
TACTGGAAGAGCTCCTGCCCGGGGAGGCCCTGGCAGCGCCGGACGATCGTCGCCAGCCGGCGGTCGTGCAGCTCGACCTCATGCCGCACGCCCGACTTGCCCCGGAACGCGAAGCTGAGCGTCGATCCCTCGATCTCAACGTGGCGGTCGCGCATCGTCGTCAGCCCGAACGACCGGTTCTCCTTCGCGTATTGGTCGTTGCCGATGCGGATCAGCGTCGTCTCCAGCAGGCGGACGATCGCCGCGAGCACCCTCTCTCGTGGCAGGCCGTGCCTGCGAAGGTCCGCGTCGACGCACTCGCGGATGCCCGGCAACGCCCGCCCGAAGGCGATCGTGTGCTCGTACTTCGTCTCGTCGCGCACCTCGCGCCACTTTTGGTGATAGCGATACTGCTTCCGCCCCTTCGCGTCGCGGCCGGTCGCCTGGATGTGCCCGTTGGCGGCGGGGCAGATCCAGACGTCGTTCCATGCGGGGGGAATCGCCAGCGCGGCGATGCGCTCGAGCGTCGTCGCGTCGGTGATTCGCTCGCCGCGCGCGTCGCGGTAGAAGAACCCGGTCCCGGCGCGGTGGCGGGTGATGCCTGGCCGCTCGGTGTGGACGTAGCGGAGACCGGCTTCTTTCGCCGACAGCTCCGGATCGGCGATGGCGGTGGCTTCCATAGGGGCCTCGTGCATGGTGGCGACGGCTCGCTTCCCGGGCGGGAATCGCTGCCTGGTATGCAGGACGTGTGCCAGTTGCACGGGAAAGAAGAACCCCGGGCCGCTTGCGGCCCGGGGTGTCCGGCTCGTGCGTTGTGTACGCTCGCTAGAGCTCGTTGATGAGGATCACGAGCGCGCTCGGGATCGTCAGCAGCACCGACCCGGCGAGCACCCACCAGAAGAACTTCCGCTCGCGCACGGCTCCCTCGGCGCTGAAGTTAACCGCGATCACTCGCAGGCCGTTCAGCGTGTGGTAGATCACCGCGCCGACCAGCAGCACCTCCATTGGCACGATGAACCAGTGGCTGTAGAACTCGACCGTGTGGTCGTAGACATCGCGTCCCAAACCGATCAGCATGATGTCGACGATGTGAATCAGCAGGAAGAAGAGGATGCCGATGCCGGTGGCCCGGTGAAGCACCCATGCGTACTGCCCGGCATCGCCGTTGTAGATCGGCACGATGCCGTTGCGCAGGTTCCGGAACACCCAGATCGCGAGCAGGATCGTGACGATGTAGGTGCCCGCGGCGAGCACATACAGCATCCAGCCCAAAAGATTCCCGATCCACATGTCACCCGAGAGCGGCCCGGTGTTGTCGCGGGACATCTGCTCGTCAAACGTGAGGATGGTGATCGAGCCGATGACGGTGAAGATGATGCCGAACGCCCAGACCAGCCCATAACCGATTTGCCGGGCACCATGGTTCTTCAGGAAGTCCGTGATCGAGAGGCGAATGCCGACCAGCCCATGCCACAGCGCGGCGAAGAGCAGGATCATGTCGAACGAGCGCCAGAGTGGGTTCGCCCAGCGCGCCGACACGAAGTCGAAGGTCGTATCCGAGGGAACGTTCAGGTAGTGGGTGATGAAGAGGTGGCCGCCGGCAAAGAAGACCAGGAGCACACCGGACACGCGCAGGAAATACCAGAGAAGCCGCTCCGAGCCGGGAATCAGCCCGGCGCCAATACCGACGCGACTCCGTCCTGTCGAGACCGAGGCCATTGTTGTCGTGTCCTCCCTCTTCGCGGCGCCGGCGCACCTTCGTCGTGCGGAGCGGCCGCCGCGCTCTCTCATCCCCACCGCGCACATGCCGGGATCACCGTGTCGCGACGGCGCCTCCAGGCGTGCAACGGGTTACATCAACTGTCGGACGGAATTGTACGCCGAGTTGACCGGACACGAAACAGGCGCGGACATCAAGCACCGGATTCCGGGTCCTCCCGCCGCTCGGGACGGAGCCCGGTGAGCGCGCCGAGGTTCCGCAGCACCAGCGCATCGTGCCCGGGGTCCACGGGGCGGATCGCGCAGACGCCGTCGAAGCACATGCCGAGCTCCTCGACGACCTCTCCGTCCTGCACCAGCAGGTCGCGGGCGAACGCGTCCCTCACGCGCTGCTCGGTCGCCGGGTCGGCGTCCTTCACGTGGCCGCTCGCGTCGACGTAGCCCACCGTTTCCTCGGTCATTTCATCCTTCAGCACAAGCCACTCCCGGCCCGCGTCGTCATTCTGCATGTCGGGATCGCTGCCACTCACCGGAGCGCCCTCCTTCCTTCGATTCGAGCTGGATGGCCTCGATGACCATCGCCTTGTCGATTGCCTTCACCATATCGTAGATCGTCAATCCGGCGGCGCTGACGGCCGTCAGCGCCTCCATCTCGACGCCGGTCTTGCCCGTCGTCTCCACTCGCGCGGTGATCTCGACGCTGTCTCTCTTGAGCTCGAAGTCGACCGCGATCCGCGTCAGCAGCAGCGGGTGGCACATCGGGATGATCTCGTGCGTCTTCTTCGCCGCCATGATCGCCGCCACCTGCGCCACCGCCAGCACGTCGCCCTTCGCGGCGCGCCCCTCACGGATCACCGTCGCCGTCTCCGGCGCCATACGGACACGCCCGGAGGCGATGGCGACCCGCTTCGTGTCGTTCTTGGCGCCGACATCCACCATCTGCGCGCGGCCGGAGGCGTCGAAATGGGTCAGGGTCGTCGTCTTCGGTGCGTCGTCGCTCATGCGTTACTGTCCATCTTTCGTGAAGAACATCGGGAAGGCGTCGGGGATCTGCGCCGCGAGGTCCGGGCATTCCTTGACGAGGTCGTCCCGGCTACGGTTGAGGCTGTCCTGGAAGGGCGTGACGGCGTCGTACACCGCGCCCGGCTCGGAGACATTGAGGTCCGGGATCGTGCTCGTGGCATAGGAGACGGTGCCGAGCACCGTGTCGTGGAGCGACTGGGCGACCGGCGGCGGATGGAGCGCTTGCATGCCGGTGACCCAGGCCGTCGTGTCGGAAACCGACGAGGCCGACTGGAACGACCCGGCGAGTCCGGAGACGTCCTCCAGGTACGCCGTCGCGTCGCTGCATGCCCGCCTGGCCTCCGCGCGGTCGTAGAACCAGGTGGCTCCGGCCGCGATGAGGAGGAACGACGGGATCAACGCGACGATAATGATGGTGTAGACATCGAGCTTCAGGTGCTGTCGCAGTCCGCTGGGCACGGGTCCCCCTTTGACTTGCCGGATGGCGCGCGGGCCAGCGCGTCGCGCGCTCCTGTCTCATGATATCGGAATCTGAGGGGAGGCCCCATGGCAGAGAACGGCTCCGTCATCCTTGTGCGCCACGCCCAGCCGGTGATCGTGCCGGATCGACCGACGTCCACCTGGGCGCTTGCGGACGGTGCGCGGCAGGAGATCGAGGCGCTGGCGGCGTCCATACGCGACCTGAGCGCCGATGGCGTCGTCGCCAGCCCGCAGGTCAAGGCACACGGCACGGGCGAGGTCATCGCCGGGTTCCTGGGCCTGCCACTGGAAAGCGACGACGCCTTCCGCGAGCAGGGCGGTGATACGGAGCCGTTCCTGCCCGACGCCGACTTCCGCGCCGCCGTGGCCGCTCATTTCGCCCGGCCGGACGATGTCGTCTTCGGCTCGGAGTCGTCCACGCAGGCGGCGCGGCGGTTCGCGGAGGGGATCGACCGGGCGTGCGCCGCGTTCAGGCTGCCGGTCGTCGTCACCCACGGCCGTGTGATGTGTGGCTACCTGGCGTCCGCGCTCGGGATCGACCCGCTGCCGGTCTGGCGAGACCTGCGGCTGCCGGACGCCTACCTGATCGACCTCGATGATGGGACACTGGTACGTATTGAGGCGTGATGATGGGAGGGGCCGTGGGGGAGACGCGTGTGGAGAGACGGAGGGACATGACCGGCGCGCCGCGCATGGCGGCGGCCATCACCGCCGGGGTGACGCCGGCGATCGTGGCGTTCGTGGTGCTGCTGGTGGTCGATGGCGAGTGGCCGGCCGCGCTGGTCACGGCACTTATCGTCTGGGTCGCGCTGTCGGCCGTGATGTGGGCCCGCTTCGGGCGGCGGGCGTGACGTTTGGGGAGTCGGAGCCAGGGAGGAGTCGTCGCATGAGCCTGCAGAACGCGCCATTCATCTCCGCCATCGCGGCCCTCATCGGGGCCTTCGTCGTGATGCTCCTCGCGGGCACGAGCGTCATCCAGGCCGTCGTCATCGCGGTGCTTGTCGCGGTCGTGGCCTATCTCGTGACGTCGTGGCAGACGCGGCGCATCGAACGGTGAGTCCATGCAGCTCGATCTTCAGCGGGCGCTGATCCACGGCTTCGTCATCACCATGATCGCGGCGCTCGCGCTGCTGATCGTCACGCCGCCGAGCGCCCTGACGCTGGGCATCTCGCTCGCCCTCGGCGCGATCGCGGGCATCGTCACCTACATCCGCGAACGGCGGTCGTAGGGTCGACCATTAATCGTCCTCCCGAGCCGGTGAGCCTGCGGAGCAGGCTC
>DATLHE010000429.1:0-2814 GCA_035540335.1 Thermomicrobiales bacterium
ATCACCCCGACGTTGCTGCCGATCTCCTCGGTCAGCTCGTTCCATTCGAGGCACGCCGCCTGGCAGGCCTTGCAGCCGATGCACTTCGAGACGTCGATGAGCTTCGCCACCTCGGTCTGGCGCTCGGCCGGCGGGTCGATCCGGCTGGCCGAGCGGCGGATGAGGTCGGCCTCGCCGAAGGTCGGCGCGACCGGCTCGACGGTGGGGTTCGGGATGGGTGGAAACATCGCGCGCCCTCCTCAAGCCACCGGCCCGGCGACGGGCTCGATGTCGACCAGGAACGCCTTGTACTCCGGCGTAACCGCGTTGGCGTCGCCGACCGCCGGGGTCAGCGAGTTCACCGGCGCGGCCTTCTTGGCGACGCCGACGAAGCCGAAGTGCAGCGGCACGCCGACGGTGTGCACGGTCTTGCCGTCGATGGTCAGCGGCCGCAGGCGCTTGGTCACCATCGCCCGTGCCTTGACCTCGCCGCGGTGCGACCGGATGCGCACCATCTGCCCCGGCTGGATGCCCTTCTCCTGCGCGAGCTCCTCCGACATCTCGACGAAGGATTCGGGCTGGAGCACCGCGTTGATGTGGACGCTCTTGGTCCAGTAGTGGAAGTGCTCGGTCAGCCGGTAGGTGGTGGCGACGATCGGGAACTGCGCGGCGTCGCCGAACTGTCCCATGTCGTTGCCGAACACCCGCGCCACCGGGTTGCCGCGCACCTTCGGGAACACCGGGTTCGCGACCGGCGCCTCGAAGGGCTCGTAGTGCGCCGGGAACGGCCCGTCCGCCATCATCGTGCGCGCCCAGAGCCGCGAGACGCCCTCGGGGTTCATGATGAACGGCCCCGAGCCGTTCGACGGCGCGTTGGTCACCACGAAGTCCGGCACGTCGGCGCCGGTCCACTTGGCGCCGTCCCAGTAGACGTAGGCCTTGGCCTCGCTCCAGGGATTCCCCTGCGGGTCGGCGGAGGCGCGGTTATAGAGGATGCGCCGGTTCGCCGGCCAGGAGAAGCCCCAGCTGCCGTAGACCCCAAGGCCGCTCGGGTCGTCGTTGTCGCGCCGCTGGGCGAAGTTGCCCTTCGGGCCGAAGACGCCGGTGTAGATCCACTGGCAGCCGTCGGTCGACCCGTCGTCGCGCATCTCGCCGAAGCTCGCGAGCTGCTCGCCGGCGGTGCGGATCACCTTGCCCTCGGCGTCGGTGACGTCGGCGAGCGCCTTGCCGTTCTGCTCCTTCAGGAGCTCGTCGGCTGTCGGCCGCGCCGGGTCGGCATAGCTCCAGTCGACCGCGAGCAGCGGCTCCGGCGCCGTCCCGCCCTGCTCCGCGTAGAGCGTGCGGAGGCGCTGGAACAGGTCGGCGAGGATCTCGATGTCGCTGCGCGACTCGAAGTAGGCGTCCGCCGCCTTCCACTTCCACGCCACGACCCGGCTCGAGTTGGTCAGCGTCCCGTCCTCCTCGACGAAGGAGGTGACGGGCAGCATGAACACCTCGGTCTGGATCGCCGCGGTATCGACGTCATTGAACTCGCCGTGGTTCTCCCAGAAGCGGACCGTGTCGGTCTCGATCGGGTCGAAGCTGACGAGGAACTTGAGCTTCGACAACCCCGCGACCGTCTTGTTCTTGTCGGCGATCGCCATCAGCGGGTTGAAGCCCTGGCAGATCAGGCCGTTGGTCTTCCCCTCGTACATGACGTCGGCCATCTTCAGGACGTCGTAGCCGGTGTCGATCTTCGGCAGCCAGCCGTAGCCGAACTCGTTCGCAGGCGTCGCCCGGTCGCCGTACATCGACTTCAGGAAGCTGACGTAGAACTTCCGGTAGTTCTGCCAGTAGCTGGTCTGGTTCGGCTGCAGCGGCGTGAAGGTCCGCTTCGCGAAATGGCTCTCGAGCGTCGGCTCGGCGTCGGTCGGCAACGCCATGTAGCCGGGCGTCGACGCCGTGAGCGTGCCGATGTCGGTGATGCCCTGCACGTTCGAGTGGCCGCGCAGCGCGTTGATGCCGCCGCCGGGCACGCCGATGTTGCCGAGCAGGAGCTGGATCATCGCCGCCGAGCGGATGTTCTGCGAGCCGCTCGAATGCTGGGTCCAGCCGAGCGCGTACATGATGGTCATGCTGCGCTCGCCGTTGCCGGTCGAGCCGATCCACTCGCAGACCGTCCGGAACTTGTCCTGCGGCGTGCCGGTGACCCGCTCGACGACCTCGGGCGTGTACTGCGCGACGTGGGCCTTCAGCAGGTTGAAGACGCAGCGCGGGTCCCTGAGCGTCATGTCGCGGACCGCGAAGCCGTCCGGGCCGATCTCGTACTCCCAGCTCGTCCGGTCGTAGGTGCGCTTCTCGGCGTCGTAGCCGGTGAACAGGCCGTCCTCGAAGCCGTAGTCGGCCTTAACGATGTAGGCGGCGTTGGTGTAGTTGAGCACGTAGTCCCGGTGGAACTGCTCGGTCTCCAGCAGGTAGTTGATGACGCCCGACAGGAAGGCGATGTCGGTGCCCGGCCGTATCGGCGCGTAGTGGTCCGCGACCGCCGCCGTGCGGGTGAAGCGCGGGTCGACCACCATGAGCTTGGCGCCCTTGTTGGCCTTGGCCTCCGTCACCCACTTGAAGCCGCAGGGATGGGCCTCGGCCGCATTCCCGCCCATCACGAGGACCAGATCGGCGTTGCCGATGTCGGTCCAGCTGTTGGTCATTGCTCCGCGACCGAATGTTGGGCCCAAACTGGACACCGTCGGTCCGTGTCAAATCCTCGCCTGGTTCTCGACTTGGGGCATTCCCAGGCCGCGGGTCACCTTCCAGGTAACCCATCCCGTCTCGTTGGTGCAGGAGCTGCCCGACAGG
>DATLHE010000430.1:0-32893 GCA_035540335.1 Thermomicrobiales bacterium
TTCATTCGGCCGTCGATGGCCGGGAACGACGCGGCCGTGCCGCTGATGCTGGGGAGCGTGCAGGGCGGGCTGGAGGTCGGCGCGAACGCCGCCCAGCGGCCGGCGCCGACCGGCATGACGCTGATGGGCGCCGATCCCGCCGTTCTCAGCGCGCTTGCCGGGCTGGAGCAGGGAGACGTGAACCAGGTCACGATCGATGGCACCGCGATCGCCGTCAACCTGCAAACGACGGCCAACCCCGCCGACCGCTGGTACCAGGATGGCACCGTGGCGACCGGCAACAACAGCGGCCTGCGCGAGAAGCTCGGTCTCCTGCGGGATGCCATCAACGGCGCCGGACTGCCCTGGCGCGCCGAGCTGTGGGGCTCGCGCCTCGCGATCCTGCCCACGGCGGGGGCAGACAACGCAATCGGTACGATTGCGACCGGCGCCGGTGTCGATATCGCCAACCGGTTCGTGCGCAATGTCCGCCTCGCCAGCGTCGGCGCGGGCGGCACGGTCGGGTTCCAGACGCCGGCGCCCGGCCCCGCCAGCGACGGGACGCCGCCGGTCGCCGCCGATTATGACGCGGCCTTCGCGATCATCGATCGCGACGTCGACATCTTCAACCTGATGGTGCTGCCGCCCGACGCGGCCGTGCCGATCACGGATATCTGGAACAACGCGAGCATCTTCTGTCAGCGCCGGCGGGCCTTCCTGCTGCTGGATGCCCCGGCTGACTGGACGGACGCCCAATCCGCCGCCACCGGCGTGATTCCGCGTCGCATCGGGTTGGTGCGGGACTACAGCGCCATCTTTTTCCCGTGGGTCACCATCAACGAGGACGGGCTCCGCCGCGATATCGGCGCGTCCGGGGCGATCGCCGGCCTCATGGCGCGCATCGACGGCACGCGCGGTGTCTGGAAGGCGCCGGCCGGGACCGAGGCGAGCCTGCGCGGCATCGTCGGTCTCGAGCGGCAATTCTCCGACGCCGAGAACGGCATCCTGAACCCCCGGGCGATCAATACCCTGCGCGTCTTCCCCAGCGGGATCGTCAACTGGGGCGCCCGCACGATGGAGGGCGACGACAACGACGCCAGCGAGTGGAAGTACATCCCGATTCGCCGGCTTGCGCTCTACATCGAGGAGAGCCTCTACCGCGGCTTGAAATGGGTCGTCTTCGAGCCGAACGACGAGCCACTCTGGTCGCAGATCCGGCTGAACGTCGGCGCGTTCATGCACGACCTCTTCCGGCAGGGCGCGTTCCAGGGGCCAAAGCCGGCCGACGCCTACTTCGTCCGCTGCGACGCCGAGACGACGACCCAGACCGACCGCAACCTCGGCATCGTCAACATCTGGGTCGGGTTCGCGCCGCTCAAGCCGGCGGAGTTCGTTGTCCTGCGCCTGCAGCAGATGGCGGGGCAGATCGAGGTCTGATCGTCTGGTGACATGACCCACGTCGAGGAGCCGGCCCATGGCCCAGTTCAACGTCAATACCCACCGGTTCAACCCGTACAGCAACTTCAAGTTCCGCATCAAATGGGATGGCCGAACGGTCGCGGGAGTGAGCAAGGTCAGCGCGCTCAAGCGCACGACCGAGCCGATCACCCATCGCGAGGGTGGCGATCCCAGCACGGCCCGGGTGGCGCCGAGCGCCTGGAAGTTCGAGCCGATCACGCTCGAGCGTGGTGTGACGCACGATCTCGAGTTCGAGAACTGGGCCAACCTCGTCTACAACACCGACGGTGACGCCGCCATCTCGCTCAAGCTCTTCCGCAAGGATCTCGTGCTGGAGCTGCTGAACGACCAGGGCATGGTGGCCAAGGCCTACAAGATCTACCGGTGCTGGGTGTCGGAATACCAGGCGATGCCGGAGCTTGATGCGAACGCGAACGCCGTCGCGATCGAGAGCATGGTCCTCCAGAACGAGGGCTGGGAGCGCGACGTCGCCACGCCCGAGCCGACGGAGACCTGATGATTGCCCGGGGCGTGGAGACCGCTCGCCGGCGCGGCCATGCCGGGGCCATAGGCAGGAGTTCCATGACGATAGCGCTCGTCTCTCTTGGCTACATGCCGGGCGGACCATGGGTCGCCCTGCGGGAGATCGAAGGGCTGGACGAGGCCGCGGTGGGTGGCAACGACGCCGCGGCGGCAATCCTCCTGCTCGACCGGCTGTTCGTGCCCGGCCCGGGTGCCCGGATTCCCGAAAACGGGGCGATTGGCCTGGCGGTCTCCGATCGCGATCGACTGCTCGCCCATGTTTACACGCGCGTCTACGGCGCCCGCGTCGAGAGCACGGTGCACTGTCGCCGCTGCCACCAGCCGTACGACCTGGACTTCTCGCTGGATGAGGCGCAGGAGGCACACGAGCAGGAGGCGCGTGACGCATCCGTGCTCCGGGAGGATGACGGCACCTTCGTGGCACCCGGCGCGGGCCGGTTCCGGTTGCCCACTGGCCTTGATGAGCGAGCGGTTCGCGGCCTGTCGCCGGCGAACGCCGCAACGGCGCTCATCGAGCGCTGCGTCATCGAGCGGGCTTCCGGTCAGGATGGCGACGACGCGTTGCAGCTCGCGATGGAGGTGGTCGGCCCGATGCTCGACCTCACGCTCCCGGCGGCATGCCCCGAGTGCGGAGCCAACCAATCGGTCCGCTTCGATATCCAATCCTATCTGCTCAACACGCTGCTGCAGGAGCGACCCCGGTTGGTCCGCGACGTCCACCTGCTCGCCACGATCTATGGATGGAGCCGGGCCGACATCCTGTCGCTCCCCCGAACGGAACGCCGCGCCTACACCGCGCTCATCGAGTCCGGGGCGGCCGCGGGAACGAGGTGGTCGGCATGAGCGCGTACCTGGCGCGACTCGTCGCGCGTCTTTCTGAGTCTCAGGGGCCGCGTGAGCGCGAGGTATTGGCGCCGCCGGTACGATTTGAGCCCGTCGATCCCGGCCCGGTGATCGATCCGTTCGAGCCGGACCGTGAGGACGTTTCCCCGACGCCGTACACATCCGAGGCTGCGGTGGCCGGCGAATCGGGAGCGTCGCCGGCCACGCCCGCGATGTGGCCGGGCATCCCGGCGTTCTCGGGCCCCGGGCATGGCATCCCCGCGCGACCAGACGACGCGCACCACGAGGGGACCGCGCGAGCGCCGGCTGAGCAGCCCGTCACACCGAACCTCGAGCGTGCCGCCATCCCGGGCACACCCGATGTCATCGTGCCGCCGCGGACGGACAGCGAGCTCCACCCTGAGGACGCACCAAGGAGCGACAAGCCACCATCTCGACTTCAGGTCCGGTCCCAGGAGCCGGCGCCGATCGTGCCCGCACGTGATGGGCGCGAGCGTCCAGAGCCGGGGACGATCCTGTCGCCGCGCCCGGAGCGGGAAACGCCGGTCGAGCGGCGCAACGACCATGGATCGCGTCTTCCGGGGGCCCCGACAGACGGTCGACAGGCTGACGCGGCGGCAGGGGCCGCCCCGGCGCACGCCGAACGGGATCACGAACCGATGGGCCCTGGCCGTGGCGCCGAGCTGCGCCCGGCCGCGGCACCGGAGCCCGCACCGCCGGCGGTCCCGGCGCGACAACCCATGCTGACCATCGGCCGGTTGACGGTCGAGGTGGTGCCGGTCACGCCGCCCGTGACCACGCCGCCCGCCCGCGTGGCTCGTGGCCCGAAGCCGCGGGCAGCGCCTCGAACCGGCGCGCCGGGGTCCAGATTCCGGTTCGGGCTGGGGCAGATGTAGCCATGGCCCTGCTCGACCTGTCGCTCATCACGCGAACACTGGTGACGCTGATCCGCGAGCATGCGCGGGTATCCGACGCATGGCCCTCCGCCGTGCCCCCGACGGTGATCCCGCAGCCGCCGGACAAGTTGGAGGGGAGCAACATCATCGGCGTCTACCTCTACCACCTGTCCGAGGACCCGCACTACAAGAACCTTCCCGCACCCGGGGGCGACATGCCGCCGGTCCGGTATGCGCCAATGGGACTGAACCTCTTCTACCAGGTGACGCCCCACCACGAGCAGGAGAGCGATATCAGCACCTATCGGGAGCAGCTGCTCCTGGGGCTTGCGGTGAAGGCGCTCCATGACTATCCCTGCATCGACGACAGCACCCGGATCGACGGGGTGGACATCCTCCATGCCGACCTGCGCGGCGATGACAACCGGTTCCGCATCGTGCTGCAGCCGCTGCCGCCGAGCGACGCCGTCACCTACTGGACGGCCGGGTCGTCGCCGTTGCGCCTGGCGGCGTACTACCAGGTCGCCGTCGTGCTCCTGGAGCCGGAGCAAACGCGCTCCCGCTCCAGCCGCGTGCTGGACTACCGCGTCCATACCTTCGTGCGCGGCGCGCCCCGCATCATCAGCAGCGAGAACGCGCTGACCGTCACGATGCCCGGGCAGGCCGGCCCCCGCGCCATCGAGCTACGCCCGGCGCAGGTGCCGTACGGCGGCGAGGTCGCCTTCATCGGCTCCGACCTGGCCGGCGATGAGACGGCGCTCGTCCTCAAGCACCTCGAATGGGACGAGCCGGTCACGGTCGATCCCGGATGGGGCGTCGTGGCCACGAGCGACCGCGTCCTCGCGGTCGTCCAGCGCACCGCCGACGGCCGGGACGTGCTGCCCGGGATCTACGCCGCGACGGTGCGCGTGACGACCTCGCGCACGATGCCCGACGGGCAGATCCGGCGCTTCGTGAGCAGCTCCAATGCTTCGCCGTTCTCCGTGACCCCGCGCATCGATGCCATCGGCGCGTTGGACGGGAACGGCGAGTTCACCATCACCGGCGCGGTCTTCCAGCACGCCGATCTCGAGGCCGGAGCGGTGGAGATCTACATCACCGATGCGCGGCTGGAAGAGGGTGCGGGCGGGGCGTTGAACAATGGCGAGTTCGCCGTCGTGGATGCCGAGCACATCACCGTTCGCGTGCCGGCCGGGCTGGATCCCGGCGCCAGCGTGCCGGTGCGCGTCCTCGTCAACGGCGCCGAGTCGCCGCCACGCTGGGTGACGATCCCATGAGCGCCGCGGCACCGACGCGCCATCCGGACATGACCGGCCCCGACGGGCTCGCGTCCATCGACGCTGTCGACCTGATCCTGGCGCGCGTGCGCATCCTGGCCCGGCTGCGCGTGGCCTGGCTGCAGCACCTGGGCGCAGACAGCGGCGCGGATGCGCTCGCGCTGATCCTGAACGACCTCGATCATCCTGCGGTCGAGCACGAGTGGCGTGACGAGGATCCGGACGCGGTCGCGTGGGAGCGCGCGCTGGCGGACATCGAGACGGCCCTTGCCGCGAGCGACTCGCGATACACCACGTTGTGCCGGTTGTTCGGCCTGGATGATGTCGATGCCGATGTCTTGCAGGCGTGCCTGGCGCTCGCGGCCGACGCCTCGCTGGGCCTCGTCTTTGCCCGGCTGCAGGGCGACGAGCGGCGGGGGTACGTCACCGGCGACCTCGTCGCCCGGCTCCTCCGGCAGGAACGCGTAATCCGCTGGCCCGCCGATTCGCCGCTCCGGCGGTGGGAGCTTGTCATCGAGCAGGAGGTCGGCCCCGGGGAGCCGCCCGTGCTTGCCTGCGATCGCGCGGTGCGCGACTGGCTGCTCGGGCACGACGGCCTCGACCCGCTGCTGCTGGACCGCGCAACGCTGCGCCCCGTCCTGCCCCCGCTGCAGGCCTGGCCGGTCGCCGGGGCCGTCGCGGCCGTCGAGCGAGCGATGGCCAACGACCGGTTGGCCGGGATCCGCGTCATCGTCTCCGGGCCACCCGATACTGGCCGCCGGACGTTCGCCGCCGCGGTAGCGGCGGAACTGGGGCTTCCTCTCCTCGCGGTCGATACGGACGGCGTCGACGACGACGCGTGGCATCACCTCATCCTCCGGGCGAACCGGCACGCGCTGCTCAACGGCTGCGCCCTTGCCTGGCACGGCACGCGGCTCACCGATCGCCCCTGGCCATTGCCGGCGCCGGCGTTTCCGATCCAGTTCTTCATCGCCGAGACCGGTCAGGCGGCAGCGTGGCGGGCGTTCGCCGACCACGCCGTGGAGATGCCGATGCCGTCGGTGCGGGAGCGTCGCGAGCTCTGGAGCCGGGCGTTGCCGCACGCAGATCGATGGCCCGCATCGGTCCTCGACACGCTGGCGGCGCGTCACCGTACGCCGGTCGGCGCCATCGCCGCCATCGCCCGCCACGACGTGCCGGATCCCGACGCGGCAATCGCCGCCGCTCGGCGCGCGGGCCGCCAGCATCTCGGCCCGCTGGCCCAATTGCTGGAATGCCCGTTCCGCTGGGAGGACCTGGTCGTTGCCGACGACGTGCAATCGGCGCTCGAGGAGCTGGTCTACGAGGCACGGGAGCGGGTGGCCTTCTGGGAGCGGTCCGAGGCCCGCCGCCTGTTCCCGGAAGGGCGAGGCCTGCTGACGCTGTTCACCGGATCGCCGGGCACGGGCAAGACGATGGCGGCGCAGGTCATTGCCGCGCAACTCGGGCTCGATCTCCTTCGGATCGACCTGTCCGCGGTCGTCAGCAAGTACGTGGGCGAGACCTCGCAGAATCTGGAGCGCATCCTGACGCGCGCGCGGCACATGGACGCCGTGCTCCTGTTCGATGAGGCGGATGCGCTCTTTGGCCGGAGAACCGAGATCAAGGACGCGCACGACCGGTTCGCCAACACCGACACCAACTATCTCCTGCAGGCCGTGGAGGCCTATCCCGGCGTCGCGCTGCTTGCCACGAACCGCAAGGCCAACATGGACCCGGCGTTCTTCCGGCGCCTACGGTACGTGATCGATTTCCCGATACCCGATGCCCATCAACGCGCGCGAATCTGGAGCCAGGTCGTGGCCGGGCTCGCCGGGAAGACGACGGCGTCCGCGCTCGACGCACAGATCGCGGCGCTGGCCGATGGTGTCGAGGCGACCGGAGCGCAGATCAAGTTCGCGACGCTCGCCGGCGTCTTCATGGCGCGGCGCGAGGGCCAGCCACTCGTTGCCCGGCACTTGGTGCGCGGCATGGAGCGGGAGTTGGCCAAGGATGGCCGGGCGCTCAGCGTGCGCGAGCGGGAAAGGCTGGTGCGGGATGGGCGCTGACGAGGTGCGCATCGACCAGCTGACGTTGCGCATCCCGGGGCTCTCCGCCGAGGAGGGCCGGGAGATCGGGGAAGCGGTCTGCCGCAAGGTGGCCGATAGCCTGCCGCCGATCGATCGCCCTGTTCACCTCGACAGGCTCCATCTCCGGCTCGAGATTCCCGCCGGAACGGCCAGGAGCCGGCTCTCCGGGCTCATCGCAGCCGCGATCGCGGAGCGGCTGCGATGAGCGCCACGCTTGCCCGTCCCCAGCGCACGCCGGCGCCGCGTCGCGTAGCGACCACGCCGGCCGTCACGCGGCGGCGATCCCCGGCACGCCCCGCGATGGATGCCCACGAGACGCAGGCGGTGCTCGCCGCGACGCGGTTCGTCCGTGGTGAGCGCGACGTGGGCCGCCGGCTCACCCCGGCGCCGGCGGCGCCGGTGCAGTTCCTCGAAAGCGGCGGCGTGCCGCTCTCGCCGGGGTTGCGGGCCGAGCTGGAGACCGGCTTCGACGCCGACCTCGCCGCGGTCCGCGTCCATCATGACGCGGCGGCCGCGCGGGCCGCGCGCAATGCCGACGCCCGGGCCTTCGCGGCCGGGCGCGACATCTTCTTCGCCGAGGGCGCGTTCTCACCCGTCACCCGCGCCGGCCGCGAGCTGATCGCCCATGAAGTGGCGCACGTGCTCCAGCAGACGGGCCGACCCGGACCCGAGGGCCGGCTGCGGGCGACGCGGGTTAGCGGCTTCGGCGACGTCCAGTACGCGCCAGGGCCCGGCGCGGTCTACCAGACGACGTACGGCGTCACGTTCCAGACACTCAAGGACCGCCATACCGACGGCAACGGCGACCCGGCGCTGGCCAGGTTCATCGCCCGTATCGAGGCGGCGCTGGGCGGCTCGCTGGATGGCACGACCCAGGCCGCCGCCGACCTCGAGGCGGCGGTACTCAAGAACGACAAGGCCTACGTCAAGGCCCCGGCCAGCTCACGCTCATTCCTGCTCGACTGCCTCAAGCTGCTGGACCGGTTCGACGGCGCCACGCATCTGCTCAATCTCGACCCGACGCTCACGTCTTGGGCGTACATGGCCGAGATGCCCGGGTACATGGTCGAGCGATTCGGCTATGGCTGGTTCGCCAAGGTCGTGGCCGCGCATCCGATCCTGAAGCGATTCTGGCCACGAGCGTTTTTCGAGACGTACCGGACGTATCTTTTCGGCCCCACCCGGGACATCCAGTCACTCCAGGTGCCCGGACTCGGAACCCTCGCCGAAGCGTTCAAGACCTTCTATGAGGCGTGGGAGCAGCTGAAGGTGCCGGCCGACAACGAGCTGGTGATCGAGGCGTTCACGATCATCGGGCAGCTCGACGAGCTTCGCCGCAAGGAGCTCGCGCGCTACGCCGCCGATGCGAATCGCGTATTCGGCGGCATCTCCGCCGCGACGCTCCCGATCCGTGGGCGGCGCGCCGTCGCCCACCGGCTCTCCTACTGGGCCGCGTCGCTCGTGGAGAAAGGGCAGCCGGCCGAAATCTTCCAGGTATTTGGCACGGAGCTCATGAAGGTCGCGAGGGACGCGAGCACCTTCTGGGACGGGATCCTCGCCTTTGTCGACGTCATGGGCATGGGCGCCACGGCGCTCGATGCCACGTCGCTCGGCGATGCCTCGCAGGCCGTCGTGCGGAAGGACAAGACACTGGCGACGAGCCTGCCGGTGAAGCTGGCCGTGGCCGCGAGGACGCTGTTCACGCTGGCCGGCACCGGCGACACGGCGGATTTGCCGTCCGACACCGTCTATGCCGCCCAGCGGAACGCGGCACGAGACGCTCTCTTCCTCTTCGCCCAGAAAGAGATCGAGCTGCCGCTGATCGACATCATCAGGAAGGCCAAGGAGCCGGACGTCGCCGTGGCCTACGGGTCGCTCCTGCTGTGGCTGCACGACTTCATCGCCTTCCTGGACACCTACAAGGTCGAGGACGATCGCGCCTACCAGGCGGCCAACGCGGGACAGCCGGATGTCCGCGTCGCTCACCGGATCCGGGCCGCCAAGGCGATCGAGCGGCTGGCGACCGCGGTGGTGTCCGGCAAGGGTGGCGCGCTCGCGCGGTGGCAGGACCTGCTCGCCATCGCGGTCTCCGTGACGACCGGCGCGCAGGAGCGGCGCAGCCGGCTCGCCCTGCTCAGCGACTGGGAGGTCGAGACGACCGCCCCGATCGCCCAGATCGCGGACGATTTCGCCGAGTTCTCGACCGAGTGGTACGCGGCCCTCGGCGGCCTGACCCCGCGCCAGCTCGCGATTCTCCTGATCTCCCTCTACTACGAGGACCTCAGCGGGACGATCAATCGCCTGTTGACGCAGGCGCCGCAGAGCGAGGATCTCAACACGCCGGAGGGCGCGAAGGAGGCGTTGCGCCGCAAGCCGCTGCTCTCGCAGGCGTTCGAGGAGACGCAGGCGCGACGCCCGCAGCGGTATGTCGTCAAGGACTTCGAGTTCGCCGAGTTCAAGGAGCCGCAGCAGATCCCCGGAATCGAAGGGGTCGTCCCGCCGAATGAGGTGGCCAGCGTTCTGGTGCTGTCCCATCCGAAGACCAAGGCGCTGCTCGCGGCGCAGAAGGTGCCGTCCGAGGCGGAGGCGCTCTTCCCCGTCGACAAGCAGGCGCGGCCGGAGATCTTCATCTGGATCCTGCCGAAGTTCGCCCGGGTCGTCGAGGCGCTGCGGTCCGACCGCGCCGGGTTGAACGAGGTCATCGCGACGCCCGAGCTGCCGCTGGCCGAGGTGAAACGGCTGCCCAACGAGAAGTGGTTCCCCGCCCTGCTCCTCGCCGGCGGCGCCTCCAAGGCGATCGAGAAGTTCGTCACCACCCGGCTTGAGGAAGAGGAGAAACGGCTCACCGTCGCGGTCCGCGCGGCCGTCAGCCACGAGCGCCGGCAGCTCGCGGAGCGGATCACCAAGGCGCTCGGTCTCGTCACCGGCAGGGCGGACGAGACGTCCGGTATCCCGCTCGATGTGCTGGACGCGATCAACGCCTTCGGGCGCTGGGTCATCCCGCGTGAGGACGAGTTTGCGCAGCCCGCCGCGCTCATGCTCGCGATCGCCCCCGTGCTGGCCGACGCGCTGGAGTACGAGCGCCGGTTCGACATCATCACCGGCTACTACGGGCTCATCGTGCTGGCGCTCGGCTTCACCGCCGGCGATCGGCAGAAGCAACTGGACCCGATCACCAACGAGGCGGAGCGTCGTGCCATCCCCACCGCGCGGACGAAGCTGGAAGAGCTCCGCACGCACTTCAACGCGGTGCGCACCAAGGTCCAGACGCGCTTCGGGTTCAAGAGCGACGACGGCCAGGTGCTGATGAGCCTCATCTACGGCTATCCGATCACGCCAGACCCGCAGGGGTTCTGGATCGATGGCGTCAAGTACGAGCTGGTCAAGGTGCACCGCAAGTTCACCTACCATCCCGCGTATGGCATCAAGCCATTGCCGGGGAGCCCGGAGGGCGCCGAGGGATACGCGCCGCCCCTGCTGACCGTCGACGGGACGACGTACGACGTCGAGGCGCAGCCGCCGATCAACCTGCTCGACATTCGCATCAATGGGCAATTGGGCACGGTGACGAGCAAGGACGACGTGCTCCTCAAGCAGCTCTCGTACGTCGTCGAGATGCGCGCCTTCTCGATCAGCATGGAGAAGACGGCCGAGCTGATCGAGGACGCCGTCTCCATCGGCCTCGACATCGCCGAGTTCATCCCTGGCGTCGGGCAGGGCATCGCGGCGGCGCGGATCATTGCCAACATCGTGCAGTTCGTCGCCAGCGGTGAGTTCGACGAGATCATGGCGGCGGTCCGGGGAGATCCGGTCGCGGCGATCATGGAGATCGTGAGCCACGTCGAAGACCTGTTCCAGCCGGACGAGCTGTGGATCTTCCTGCTCTTCGGCAGCCCGCTTCTGGACCGGCTGCGGACCACCAAGCCAAGTGACGCATCGCAGCGCACCCGGAAGCGCTCGCGCAAGCGCGGCAAGGGCACGCCGCTGACCAGGATCATCGCCCAGATCAGCAACATCCGCCGGGGATTCGCCTCGTCGATGGACCTGCTCTCCAACCGGGTGCAGGGGCCGGTGCGAGGGTTCCAGGTCGCCATTCTTTCCCGGCCGCGGCTGGCGTTCGGCATCGGCCTGGTCGCCGACAACCTGTACCGCCTTGAAGCCATCACCGGGGCGAGCGTGAAGCAGATCCTGAGTGGTATCACCGAGGAGCAAGCCACCGTCAAGGAGCAGTTGGAGCGCGTGCTCGGCGGGCTGGCGACGCTACAGCTGCCGGAGAAGGTCGTCCCGACCCAGGCGCTGATCGCGGCGCTGATCGATTTCATCCTCGGCCGATTTGGCACCAAGGGGAAAGCGGCGCGGCTCATCCTCAATGCGGTGCCCGGCGCGATGGACGAGGTGTCGGGCCTGATCGCCGATGGGCTGGCCGCGGTCGGCGTCGACCCGAACGACGCATGGAAGGAGATCAAGGGGTCGATCGAGGCGACGTTCGGCGAGGCCCATGCGGCGCTGGTCGACGGGCTCTATGAGGTCTTCAATGGGCCGCCGTTGGAGCTCGGTCTCAAGCGTCCGGCGCGGACGACCGTGATCGACCTGGCGCTCGCCGGTGACGGCTTCCCGCCCGACGAGGAGGAGTCCATCGCGCCGGCCGTGGAACCGTACGGCCTCACCGACGCCGGCGCCCCGCTCGCGCTCCCACCGCCGCCGTCCGGACGGCCGCTGCCGGCGCCGGTCCGCGCCGCGGCCGAGCTGCGGTTCGGGCACGACTTCGGGCACGTCCGGCTGCACACGGGCGCCGAGGCGGCGCCGGCGACCGGCCCGGTCGGCGCCGAGGGGCTCGCGACCGGCAGCCACGTCTACCTCCGGCCCGGGCTCTCGCCCGAGGGTGGCACCGGGCAGCGCATCCTCGATCACGAGCTGACGCACGTGCTGCAGCAGACAGGACCGCGGCCGCTCGGCGGGAGCCACGATGCGCGCCCAGCGATCGGGCAGCCGGGACGCGGTCTCGTGCTCAATCGCGCACGAGAGGCGGCGGCGAACCGCACCGCGGCCGAGGTGCACGATCGCGTGGCGGGTGCGCCGATCGATGTCGGTGGCGGCGACGTTGGCGGCATCCAGCCGGCGGTCCTGAGCATCGAGACGATCCAGCGCCTGCTCAACGAACTGACGAGCGAGGAGAAGGCGAAAGACGCCGCCAAGGAGATCGACCGCCTGGCCTACGGGAAGAGCGCCGCGGACGTGCCGGACGGCGAGAAGACGATCGCGCTCGCGATCTGGAATGAGGTGGCGGCGCAGGTCGAGGCGATCAAGGAAGCCGAGCTTCCCCAATCGCCGCATCTGCGGTCCGTGCACGAACTCTTCGTCCGGCATTTCTCCGGGCAAGTGGGCTTTGTCCGGAAAGCCGTCCCCTACATTGCCTCGGGCGTGCTCGAGAACGAGAAGGCGACGGCCGGGACGAAGAAGACGAAGCAGGCGTCGAAGCCCAAGCGGGTGATCGACACGGGGCGCTTCGCGTCCAGCCTACGGTCGTACGTAATGGCGTTGACGGGCGTGGTGCTCGTCTTTGGCGTCAGAGACCGGCCGGAGAATGGCTCGACGCCGGCCAGCGGCTGGGTGAAGGGCAACGTCGAGGTCACGAACCTGTTGCTGGACAACGTGGGCGGCGGCTCCGAGTTGTGGACGAAGGCGTTCGCCAACGCGAAGGTCAAGCCCGAGGAAGCGGAGGACTTGCGCCCGCTGGTTCGTGCCGCGCTCCGCCAGGCGGGCGTCGGGCCCTTCGTCAGCGGATCGGACGACCAGGGGAATCCGGACCTGATCCGGATCTGGGATACCACGACCTACGCGTTTCACAGGGACCTCATCGCCTACGTTCGGCGGCAGAAGGAAGCGGCCGGGGCCGTGCTGCCGACCCAGGTGCCGCCATGGACGGCCTACGCGAAGCATGACGACAAGGCGGGTGGGCCGATCGTCGGCGTGCGCATCGGCGTCTACGGGGACAACGCCCAATGGGGCCCCGGCCGCGAGTCGCACCACACGACGCAATACCTCCTGATCGAATACTTCCAGCACGAGACCACGGGAAGGCATCCGTTCAACGCGAAGGCCAGGGACGCCTGGCGATCGCTGGGCGTGCAATGGACGGGCGACACGCCGAGTTCGTTGCAGGCGCCCGGTCATGACCCGGTCCAGTTCACCGCGCTCGACAGTGGCGAGCGCGGCAACGCCATGCCGGCCATCCTGCTTTCCCGGACCACGCATCGTTCCGGCAACCTCCACGTCAAGGGTGAGCCGCCCGACGACTGGGTCGCCTCCTCCGCGAGCAAGAAGCCGACGTCCACGCAGGGCACGTCCGTCGACAACGTGTTCCGGCGGCATGTCTACACCGGCGTGCTCTCCCAGCTGGGCAACGCCGGCGCGCAGGAGTTCACCGACGCCATCAATGCGTTGCCGCCCGATCAGCTGAGCGCCGCACGGACGACGCTCTACAACGCGGTCCAGGCGAGCTACCGGTGGATGCATGGCCAGATGATCCCCGCGCTTCGAGACGCTCTTCCAAGCCTGGAGCTGGGCTACTACGAGCTCATCGAGCGTGAGGTCGCCAAGGCACCCACGGAACAGCAGGCCAAGCAGCACGATGCCCGGGCCGACATCCTGGAGAAGGTCGCCAAGGTGGCCGAGAAGAACAACGACGACGTCATGGCCGGGTATGGGTGGAAGACCTGATGGCCACGGAGGTGCGCCATGCCTGAGGGGTACTCGCGAAGTCCAAAGCTGCTGAAGGGCGCGCTGGTGCAGTTCTCGGCGCCGTTCCTCGTGCCGGTGCCGAACGTGATCATCTTCCAGTACAACCCCGAGACGCTCTCGCGCACGCTCACGCCGTGGACGGCGGCCGAGAGCGACGCCGCGGCGGCGAAAGATCAGCCGAAGCAGGAGGCGTCGCTCACGCAGCCCTACGATCCCGGCGAGACCTTCACGCTGACGCTCGAGCTCGATGCCACGGACGCGCTGGAGGAGCCGGAGAGCCACCCGGTGGCGGTCATCTCCGGCGTGGCCGACCGCATCGCCGCGCTGGAGATGCTGCTGTACCCGGAGAAGGAGAGCGCACTCGGCGCGCTGCTCAATGTCTCCATCGACGTGTCGATCGGCGCCGGGGGAATCAGCGCGTCCGCCGGGGCGAAGAAGGCCGAGCCGGTCCCGCGCAGCAAGGTGCCGGTCGTCCTCTTCGTCTGGGGCCCCGGGCGGATCGTGCCGGTCCGCCTGTCCAGCTTCCAGGTCGAGGAGCAGGCCTTCTCGCCGATCCTCTACCCGATCCGGGCGAAGGTCAGCGTTGGGCTGACGGTGCTCAGCGCGGCGGCGTTCCCGAAGAAGGGCCGCACGGCCAGCGAAGAGATCGCCGTCTTCGCGGCCACCTACACGCGAACGCAGAAGGAGGTCCTGGCGATGGCCAACCTCGCCAACAGCGTCGAGTCGATCCTCGGCATGCTGCCGTTCTGACGGTTCACGACGGAGAGGTACGCGCGATGTTCGATCCCAAGAGCCGCTACGCGAAGCAGACGCCCTACCAGGTGACGGACCGGCGCGGCCGGACGGTCAACGTCGTGCCGGTGCCGGAGCCGCCCGGTGACGCCGTGCTCGGCTACCACGTGCTGCGGCAGGGCCAGCGGCTCGATCACCTGGCGGCGAACTACCTGGACGATCCGGCCGGCTTCTGGCGCATCTGTCACCTGAACGACGCGATGCTGCCGGAAGCCTTGAGCGAGGCGCGGGAGATCGCGATCCCGCGGACGTAAGGAGGGCCGGCCATGGCGGGCCTTGGCGTTGCCGTCCATGTCGATGGCGAGCACGACGACGAGCTCTCGACCGCGAGCTTCATCGAGGTCTACGAGTCGATGGGCGAGGTGACGACCTACCGCATCCAGTGCGCGGTGGAGCCCGGCGAGGGTGATCTGCCCCTGCTTCATGCCGGCAAGCTCGATCCCGGCTCGGAGCTGGCCATCTTCGCGGACGCGGCGGATGGCACGCACTGCCTGGTCAAGGGGCCGGTCCATGGCCAGCGGATCGTCCTCCGCCACGGCGTGACGGGATCGACCGTCGACGTACACGGTTCGGACACCTCGATCGCGCTCGACCGGGAGGCGAAGGTCGCCATCTGGGACACCGGGACCGACAGCGATGCCGTGCGCGCGATCCTCGACTCCAGCGACCTCGAGTACGAGCACGACATCGACGACACGACCGGCGCGTATTCGGAGGAGAAACACACGCTGGTCCAGTGCCAGAGCGACCTCCAGTTCATCCAGCGCCGCGCCCGGCTGAACGGCTTCCTCTTCTGGGTCAGCTGCGACGCCGAGGGCGTCGAGACCGCCCATTTCCGGCGGCCGCCGCTCGACGGCGACGGTGGCGGCGACTCGCTGCTCGGCGGGCTGGCGTCGGCGTTGCCGATCGCCGGTTCAGCCGCTCCCGCGGCGCTGGTCATCAACCTGGACGGCGCGAACCTGCAGGAGATGGAGATCGCCTGGGATGTCGAGCGGCCGACGCGGGTGACCGCGCAGCAGCTGGACCTGAACACCAAGGGGGACCTGGACGGGTCGGTTCTCGAGACGCCGCAGACCGTTCTGGGCGACCTCGGGCTGGGGGATATCGCCAGCGACGCCCGTTCGATCACCCTGGCCGCGCCCGCCGACGACGTCGGCGCGCTCACGAGCCGCGCCGAGGGGGCGGCGATCGAGGCCGACTGGTTCATCCGCGCTACCTGCGAGACGAGCGTCCACGCGCTCGGGAGCATCGTCCGCGCCCATACCCTCGTCGAGGTGCGCGGCGCCGGCCCCCGGCACAGCGGCCAGTATTTCGTCTCCGGGGTTCGCCACCTGATCGACGCCGACGCGCACCGGATGCAGATCGAGCTGGTGCGCAACGGCTGGGGAGAGACGTGAGCCATGCCTCAGGACCTGCTGGAACAGCTCGCCGAGTGGGTGCGGTGCCGGCACTTCGGCAAGTACCGGGGCATCGTCGTCGACAACGACGACAAGACCGGTCGCGGCCGCCTCAAGGTGCGGGTCCGGTCCGTCCTCGGGTCGCTCGAGGTCTGGGCGATGCCCTGCGTGCCCTACGCGGGCGCGGGGGTCGGCTTCTACAGCCTGCCGCCGAAGGACGCGGGCGTCTGGGTCGAGTTCGAGGGTGGCGATCCGTCGTACCCGATCTGGACCGGCTGCTTCTGGGCCGACCAGGAGCTGCCGGACGAGTCGAACGCGGCGCTCAAGATCTGGAAGACGGACTCGTTGACGATCCGGATCGACGACGACGCGGACGAGATCGTGATCGAGGCCACCAACGGGGCAAAGCTCACGATCACGACCGATGTCATCACCGAGGCCGGCGAGGCGACGCTGACGGTCGGCAGCAACGGGGTGGTCAGCGAGCAGGGCGCGAGCAAGGCCGAAGTCACGAGCGCCGCGTTCAAGGTGAACAACGGCGCGCTGGAGGTGGTCTGATGGCCGGTCACAGCCCGAACCTGTCGTCGGTCCTGCGCTGCCCCCACGGCGGCACGGTGCAGATCACGTCGTCGAACGCCCGCGCGGACGTGGGCGGAGCGTTCATGGCCGGCGCGACCGACACCTTCACGATCTCCGGTTGCCCGTTCCAGATACCGGCGGTCGTGCCGATCCCGAGCCCGTGCGTGACGGTGCTCTGGCTCGTGCCGGACTTCCGGGTGCGCATCGTCGGCGGCATGCCGTCGCTCAGCCGGTCGGACGCGGGCCTGTGCCTTAGCGCCCTCGGCATTCCCCAGGGGCCAGTCGTGATCGACACCACGCAGTCCCGCGTCCAGAGCCAGTGAGGTCGCCATGTCCCAGGTCGTGACCAGTATCCGGTATCCCTTCGCAATCGACGCCGGCCTCGGCCGTCTCGCGATCGAGGCGGCCTATGCCGCGCATGTCGAGCAGTTGATCCGCCAGGTGCTGATGACGAACCCGGGCGAGCGGATCAACCGGCCGGACTTCGGGTGCGGGCTGCGGCGGATGGTCTTCGCGCCGAACAGCGAGGTGACGGCCAGCCTGCTGCAGGTGACCGTCTTCCAGGCGCTGACCACGTGGCTCGGCAGCGTGATCGAGGTCAACCGCGTCGAGGTCGAGGCGCACCAGGAGGTGCTCCAGGTCCGGATCACCTACCTGGTGCGCGCGAACCAGGAACGCCGCTACCTGAACCTGGAGGTCTCCCAATGATGGCGCCTCCCGACCGCCTGGAGCTCCTGCGCAACCAGAACCAGGTCACCGGGCTGGACTTTGTCTACGTTCACCCGGACCAGCGGACGCTCGATGTCTTCTTCCTGCGGTCGCCCGCCACCCTCGCCGTGCCCCTGGTCAACGACCTGCCCGCCGAACGGATCAGCATCGCGGGCATCGACGCCGCGACGCCGTCGCCCGTGCCGGTCACGGCCGTGGCCTGGGACGTCGTCGACGGGCGCGATGCGCTTCGGCTGACGACGGGCTTCCCGGGCGGGTTCTCACGGTACCTGCTGCACATCGACGACGCGCGGCTCGATCCGTTCCTGGACGCCCTGACATTCAGCTTCAAGGCGAACTGCCCGAGCGACCTGGACTGCGAGCCCCCGCCCCATGAGTGCCCGCCGGACGACGACGTGGACGTGCTCATCGACTACCGGGCACGCGATTTCTGGAGCTTCCGCCGCGCGCTGCTCGATTTCGCCAGCCAGCGGTATCCGGACTGGAAGGATCGCCTCGAAGCGGATGCCGGGGTGATGCTGGCCGAGGTGCTCAGCGCGCTCGCCGATGACCTTGCCTATTACCAGGATCGTGTCAGCCGCGAGGCGCACTTCGAAACGGCCACCCAGCGGCGCTCGCTCCGCCGCCATGCCCGTCTGGTGGATTACGACATCCATGATGGTCTCGGCGCCTCGGCCTGGCTGGATGTCACCGTGCAGGCGGGGATGGCCGGCGCAATCCCGGCGGGCATGGACGTCTGGGCTCTGGGTGATGCCGGGCGACGCGTGCCGTTCGAGGCCGGCCGGGGCCTGAGCGAGGTCATCGCCGGCGCGACCTACGCCGTCGACGCCGCCCGCAACAGCTTCCAGCCGCATCTCTCCGACAACAACCTGCTCTGCCTGCCGGTCGGCACCACCGAGCTCGTCATCACGGGCCACCATGCCGCCGATCTGCCGTTCGACGACCTGCCGCCGGATCGCGCGCCGGGGAAGTGGGTCCTGCTCCAGACCAAACCGGAGCCGGGGATGCCGGCCCGCGCGCTCCCGGTGCGGCTGATCACCATCGTCGATGAGGTCGACCCGCTCGTGGACGACCCGATCACCGGGCACGACATCACGCGCCTCGTCTGGGAACCGGAGCAGGCGACCCCGTTCGAGCTCGACCTGATGGTGCTGGAGGTCCGGTGCAATCTCGTTCCCGCCACGGCGGGACGCACCGAGATGGTACGTTTCGCCATCCGCCCCGATCCGGACATGAACCCCGACGATTTCCCGATCGCCATCGAGCGTGTTGGCCCGAACGGGAGCATCGCGCACCTCTTCGGCCTCCCCGACCCGCAGGAGGAGGGGCTTGTCTGGCATTCCATCGCCAGCGGCCAACGCCGGCCCGAGATCGACCTGGTCGAGCTGGAGGCTGGCCTCGGCGGCTACGTCGAGGCGGAGCGCTGGGACTGGCGCCGCGCGTTGATCGGCACGAACTCGTCCCAACCGGGCGAACGCCATTTCGCGCTCGACGACGGTTCGTGGCGCCGCGTGGTCGGTTATTGGCGGGGCGGCGCGGAGGTCGTGCATGACGACTATGCCAGCGGCCACGGCTGGACCGTCCGTTTCGGGGATGATGAGTTCGGCATGACACCTCCCAACAACACGCTGTTCCAGGCGACGTACCGGCTCGGAAACGGCCGGGCGGGAAATCTGCCGGCGCGGTCGCTGACGCAGTTCGATCCCGCGTTCGCGTTCATCGAGTCCGTCACGAACCCCCTGCCGGCGACCGGCGGGGTCGACCCGGAGGAGGCCGATACGGTCAGGCAGCTCGCCCCGGAGGCGTTCCGGGCCGTGGTCTACCGGGCGGTGCGCCCCGAGGACTACGCGGAGGCGGCCGAGCGCCTGCCATGGGTGCAGCGAGCGGGCGCCGCGTTCCGCTGGACCGGGAGCTGGCTCTCGGCCTTCGTGACGCCCGATCCGCGCGGCGCGGCGGCACTCGAAACCGGCCAGCGCCGCGACCTCGTCGATCAGCTCGACCGGTTCCGCCAGACAGGCCGGGAGGCGCACGTGCTCGCGCCGGTCTACGCCGATCTTGACCTCGAGATCACGGTCTGCGCCCAGCCGACCGCCTTCCCTGGCGACGTGCAGGAGCGCGTGCGGGATGCCCTGCTCGGCTCGGGCCGCATGGTGCGCGTCCCCGGGTTCTTCTCGCCGGACAACTTCACCTTCGGGACGCCCCTTATCCGGTCGTCGCTGGAGGCGGCGATCCAGCACGTGCCCGGGGTTCGCGCCGTCGAAGACATGATGATCCGGCGCCGGGGCTGGTTCGACTGGCGCCCGCTGACGGAGCTGATCTTCGAGGTCGGTAGGGACGAGGTCATCCGTTTGGAGAACGACCAGCGCCATCCCGACCGCGGCTCGCTCCGGATCGTCATGGAGGGTGGCGCATGAACGATGGCCCCAGCTGTCCATGCGACGTGTTCGTGCATCCGGCGGTGCTCGCCATCACAGCCGGACTCGACCACCTGCCGCGCCAGATCGCCGGCTTTCCGGAGTTCCGGCGCGCCATGCTCATCGACGTTGGGCGAAAGCCGGCGCTCGATTCCTGGCGGGCGCGTGACGGCGGTGATCTCGGCCTGATGCTGCTCGAGTTCGGCGCCTACGTGTTCGATGTCCTCGCGTTCTACGACGAGGTCGCCGCCCACGAGGCCTACCTCAGGACGGCGCGACTCCAGCCATCGGTGCGCAAGCTCGTCGGGCTGCTCGGCTACGTCCCCCGCCCGGCGGTGGCCAGCGCGGTCGACCTGGCGCTGATCGCCGAGGGCCGCAAGCCGGTGCGCCTGCCGATCGGGACGGCCTTTCGCTCCGGCGCCTTCGATGGCCAGTCGCCACAGGTCTTCGAGCTGACCGCGGCGGCGAGCATCCATCCCCTGACCAACCGCTGGACGCTGCAGCGACAGCGCGCCACGGCCGGCGGAAGCGGCAGCGTGCTCCTGCTCGATCCGGGAACGGCGCGCCTCAAGCGGGACGACATCGTCCTCGTTCGCGCGGCGGACTCGTCGGCGGTGCGCGTGGTCGCCGGCAGCGAGCCGTTCATGGATACGAGCCGCGCCCGCTATGTGCGGATCACGTTCAGCGCGGCCCTGGGTCTGCCGGAGGCGCCACCCAACGAGGTGACGGTCGAGACGTCGAGCCAGTCCGCATCCTTCTGGTCCTTGCCGAAGATCGGCTCGGATCCGGACCCGATCGCGACGGTGAGCGGCGTGAGTCAACTCACGCTCGACAGCCTCTACCGGCAGATCAAGCCGGGCGACACGGTCATTCTCAGCAAGCAGGGACTCCATCGTTGGTTCAAGGTCACCCAGGCGACCGAGCAGCGCATGACCGTGACCGCGGCGGGGACCGTCTCCACCAAGAACGCCGATGACTCGACCGTCGAGGTCACCGTGCCGGCCGTACAGGTGCCAGTGACGCAGTTGCTCCTCGACGCGGAGATCAACGCGGCGGCGCGCACGCAGCCCGGCGACACGTCGACCTGGTCCGCCTCCGACGCGTCGCAGATCGTCGTCCGGTACGCCATGGTGTCCGGCGGGGTGGTGACCGCCCTCCCCCTGGCCGACGTGACGACGTCGGATGCGCTTGCGCTTGCCGGCCCGATCGAGACGCCGGCCGATCCGGTGTCGATCGATACGCTCATCTTCGAGGACGTCAACGAGAACGGTGAGGTCGCGGGCGGCACGGTCAATCTCGCCGATGGCACCATCACGCTCGACCAGGATGAGGATTGGGCGACTCCGCTCGCGGCGCCGGTCGAGGTCTATGGCAACGTCGTGCGCGCGACGCGCGGCGAGACGGTCGCGCGGGAGGTGCTGGGCAGCGGCGACGCCTCGGCGCCGTCGCAATCGTTCGCGTTGAAGAAGAAGCCCCTGACGTACGTGCCCGCGCCGGCGGAGGGCAACGAGCGCGGCGTCGCAAGCACGCTATCGATCCATGTGGACGGGATTCGCTGGACGGAGGTGCCGAGCTTCTACGGCGTCGCCCGCGATGCGCGCGTCTACATCGTCCGGGAGAACGACCGGGGCGAGGCCGTGGTGACGTTCGACGGCCGGCGCGCCTCCCCGCTGCCCACGGGCAGTGGCAACATCGTGGCGAGCTATCGCTTCGGGGCGGGAGCCGCGAGCCCACCGGCGGGGTCCGTCACGCAGATCGCGCGGCCCGTCCCCGGCCTCACCAGCGTCCGGAACCCGGTCGCGGCGGCCGGTGGCGCCGATGCCGACGGCCCCGACCTCCTCCGCACCGCCGCCCCGACGTCCGCGCTGCTCCTTGGCCGGGTTGTGTCGATCCAGGACATGGCGGCCGCCGCCGCTGGCGTGCCGGGCGTGCGCGCGGTGCACGTCGAATGGCGGTGGCATGGCTCCCGGCAGCGCCCGGTCGTCCAGGTCTGGTACATCGGCGAGGCCGGCATCGAGAGCACCGTCGCGCAGACCTTGCGTCGCTTGTCCGAGGACACCACGCCGGTCGATGTCGACCCCGCGCAGGGCGAGCCGGTCACGCTCGCGATCGACGTCGGGGTTGACCCGCGGATGCAGGAACCCGACGTCCTGGAGGCGCTTCGCGGGGCGCTGATGGCGCCGGGAGCGGGCCTGCTCACGCCGGAGCACATCGGCATCGGTACCCCGCTCTATCGCAGCCAAATATTCGCGCACGCGATGGCGGTCCCGGGCGTCGAATCCGTCCGAGCCCTGCTCTGGAATGGCGGGCCGTTCAGCGAGTTCGCACTCAAGCCGGCCGCCGGCACCTATTTCGATCTCGAGGCGGGGGACCTCCTGCTCAACGGGAAGGGGGCGGCCGATGGATAACGCGGCACGCGACGGATTCGCCACCTACTTCACCGAGCGGCTCTGGGAGATGATCCCGGAGACGTATCGCCATGAGGACGGCCTCGCGTCCAACCCAGGCGTGCTGCGCGCGCTGGTGGAGACGCTCGCCGCACAGGCAGCGATCGTCCGCCGGAGCCATGACAAGGTCTGGGACGACGCGTTCATCGATCTCTGTGACGACTGGGCGATCCCCTACCTGGCCGATCTGCTCGGCACGCGCCTCGTCTCGGTCCTGAATCCACGTGGCCGCCGGATCGATGTCGCGAAGACGATCTACTACCGGCGCCGCAAGGGAACGCCGAGAGTCCTCGAGGAACTGATCAGCGACATCTCGGAATGGGAAGGGGTCGTCGTGGAGACCTTCCGGCGCCTTGGCCGGCACCGGCATGGTCTCGACCCGGCTCCGCTCCCGCTGGCGGGGCGCCTCTCGGGCACGCTTCCCGGCGGATGGGCGGATCTCCGGCGCGCGGACGCGGCGGCGTTGGCCGGCGGGCCATTCGACGAGTACCACCACACGCCCGATGGGCGCCGCCACCGAGGCGCCGACGGGCGATACGCGATCCCGAAGGTTGCGTTCCATCTCTACCGCCTCGCCTCCCATCGCGTCGAAGAGGCGTTCGCCAAGCCGCGGCCGGATGGCCTGAGCTTCTCGGTCGACCCCTCCGGACGCGACATCCCGCTCTTCATGCCCCGCAGCCGCCCGGCCGACTACGATGCCTGGCATGCCGCGCGGGAGTGGGAGGTGCCCGGGCCCATAGCGTGCCGGCTGCTCGGAGACGCCGCCTACCAGATCGGCGAGGCCACCGTGCAGGCGCTGGTCGACGACGAGGGGCTGTCCACGCCGGCCGCCGACGACCTCCGCGGCGTCCGCGACATCCGGTTCGCCAGCGAGAGCCGCTTGCGAGAGACGGTTGCCTCGTTCGCCAACGCCGCCGAGATCCTGGCCGCGCCGATGTTCGCCGCGCTCCTGCGCCTCGCGCTCGTCCCGGAGTGCGGAAAGGCCGCGCTGCTCCCCAACGCGGTCAGCATCGAAGAGGAACCGGGCGTGGGCGTGCCCGTGGAGTCCATCGCCGCCGGCAACCTGCAGGGATGGGCCGCCAACGCACCAGGCAAGCGACTCGTGATCGACCCACAGCGGGGTCGCCTCCTCTTCCTCGGCGCCGCGCCCGCCGGGCCGGTCCGGGTGACCTTCCACTACGGGTTCTCCGGCGCCTTCGGGGCCACCACCTCGCCGCTACGCCCCATCGACCCGGCCGCGCCGGACGCCAGGCGTCAGGGTGGCGGCCCGCTGTCGGCACCCGACATCCTCGCCAATGGCGTCACGGAGATTGGCGACAGCGCGACCTATGGCCCGATCGCCAACAAACTCTCGGTTGCGAACCTGACCCTGCGGGCGGCGGACATGCAACGGCCGTTCCTGCGCCTGAACGCCAACTGGATCCTGAACACCGGTGCGGGGATCGATGCCCTGTTGGGCCTCGACGGCCTGTGGATGGGCGGCAGCGGCGAGGTCGTGCTGCGCGGCGACTTCGAGCGCGTCACGATCCGCTCATGCACGTTGGATCCGGGTGGTCTGGATCGTGACGGAGGCGTCGTGGCGGCCGTTCCACTGGTGATCGAGGCCCAGGTGAGGCATCTCGCGATCGAGCGATCCATCACCGGCCCGATCCGCGTTCAGGGCAACGGGCTCGTGCAATCGCTGGAGATCACGGACTCGATCGTCCAGTCGCGCGATGCGGCCGTACCCGCGCTCACCCTCGGCGACGGGATCGTCGTCCTGAGGCGCGTCACGGTGTTGGGCGCGATCGACGTGCATCGGCTTGATGCCTCGGAGGCGCTCATCACCGGCGTCGGTGACGTCACCGACACGCAAGCCGGCTGCTTCCGGTTCAGCGCCGCCCCGGCCGGCAGCCGCCTGCCGCACCCTTACGAGTCGCACGTTCTGGACGACCAGGATCCGCTCTTCACCTCCCGCCGGTTCGGCGCCCCCGGCTACGGCCAGCTCAGCGATGCCGCGCCGGCGGCGGTGCGGCGAGGCGCCGAGAACGGATCGGAGATTGGCGCGTTCAGCAGCCTCATGAACCCGATCCGGTTCGATGGGCTCCAGGCGAAGGTCGATGAGTACCTGCCGTTCGGACTGATCCCGATCTACCTGCCCGAAACATAGGAGCGACAGCGATGGCCACGGTCGACCTCTCCCGCTCGGCATTTGACCCGCGCAAGCGCTACGACAGCCTGCGGATGCAGCTGGGCAGCGTGCTGGTCGACGACGACTTCAACGAGAACGAGCGCATCGACCACGAGGACCGCCGGCGGGCCCGGGTCGAGATCATCGGGCCGGCAGGCAGCCCCGACGACGGGTTCCGGATCGACAACGCGGCCGTCGACGCCAACGGCAACATCGACTTCGATATCCTCCCTGGAAGCTTCTACCTCGGCGGCCACCGCCTGGAGCAGGAAGCTGCCGGGACCTTCCGCGCCCAGCACGACCTGCTGCAGATGCCTGCCGACGCGCATCCCGCACCGGCCGCGACCCGCACCGATCTTGCGGTGCTTGTCGCCTTTCAGCAGCCGGTCCGGGCAGTCGAGGATGCGGAGCTCTTCGAGGTGGCGTTGGGCGGGCCGGAATCCGCCGCCCGGGTTCGCACCTTCCAGCGCGTCATGCTCGTCGAGGACGTCGACGCGATGACGTGCGATGAGGCCTGGGAGAATGCCGTCCACGCCGTTGCCGCGAACGGTATGGGGACGCTCAACGACGAGCACGAGCTCGTGCCGGACACGACCCTCACGGTGAGCTTCGACCCGGGTGGGAATCCAGAGGATCTCTGCACCCCACTGGTGGCCGGCGGCTATCTCGGGGCGGAGAATCAGGCGATCCGCGTCCAGCTCACCGATTCCGGCCACTTCGTCTGGGGCTTCGACAACGGCTCGCAGGTGCACCGGGTCACCGTCGCCGCCGACCGTCAGACGCTGACGCTGCTCACCGAGCCGCGCGACCAGGCGCATTGGCCCCTGGCGGGCCAGATCGGCGAGGTCCTGCCATGGGGAGCGGTCCTGCCGAACAACGAGAAGGTGGGCGAGGCGTCGGGCCACCTCTCGCGGCTGCAGAGCTCGTACAACCCGGACACCGGCCAGCTGACGCTGGCAACCCCCATCCCGACCGCCGGCTTCGACGATTGGCAGGGCCGCCCGGACGCGTCCACGTTGGACGACACGGGCGTCTACTACTACTTCCGCGTCTGGCATCGCGGCGCGGACCGGGCATCCGATCCGGCGATCGCCTTTACGCCTGGCGTGCCGGTCGCGCTCGGCCAGACCGGGCTGCGGATCACGATCGAGGGCAACGATCGCCGTCCTGAGGACTTCTGGATCATCGCCGCGCGCCCCGAGACGCCGAACCGGGTCGTCCCGTGGGAACTGGAAACCGGCAAGCGGCCGCACGGCGTCCGCCGGTTCATCGCGCCCCTCGGACTCATTCGCTGGGATTTCGCGAACGGCGAGCTCAGCAACGTCGAGACGACGGACTGCCGGCCGGGCTTTCCGCCGCTTACCCGGCGACAGGGCTGCTGCTCGGTCACGGTCGGAGACGGCACCACGAGCCGGGGCGACGTCGACTCGGTCGAGGACGCGATCGCGCGGCTGCCCGCGGCGGGGGGCACGATCTGCCTGCTGCCCGGGACGCACCGGACCAACGCCGAGGTGCTGAACCGACACAATGTCCGCATCGGCGGGTGTGCCGGTCGCACCCGCGTCCTGCCGCGTCCCGACCAGGGAGCCGTCCCGATCTTCCGGATCGTGGACTCCAGCTCCGTGACCATCGAGCAGCTCGACCTCATCAGCTTCGAGGGTCCCGCGATCGTGGCGGAGGGCACTGCGCCCGGCGAGCTTGACGATATTGTCATCGAGCGCAATCGCATGCTCACCGGTCAGACGGCCGTCGACGCCCTCCGCGGCGAACGGGTGACGATCGAGCGCAACCTGATCCGGCTCTTCGATCGAGAGGGCGCGGGACCGGCAATCCGCCTGCTCGCGGAGGATGGCCGCGTTGAGCGCAACGACATCGGCGTGATCCCGGCGGGCACGACACCACCTGACGACGAGCCGCCCGATGACGGCGGACCGGTTGACCCAAGTGATCCCTGCGCGGATGTCACGGGCTATGTCGCGCGCCGTGCTCGTCTGACGTCGTTCGCCACATTCTATCTTGCCTACAACGTCGCCGCGCCAGCCACGGTCGAGGTTCCCGAATTCGTCGCCCTCGGTGGCATCGAGATCGAAGCCGGCTCCGAACGGGTCACGATCCTGGACAACATCATCCTGGGCGGGGCGGGCAACGGCGTGACCCTCGGCAGCCCCTTCACCGACGAGGACATCACGGGATTGGTCAGGCGAGGGCGGGCCGAACGCGACGACGGGGAGGTGATCCTGCACCATCCCGGCGAGCGGTTGATCGGAGAGGTCGAGGACGGGAACGGCGCCGTACGTGACCTGGTCCTGTCGCTGACGGATGAGGAGACAGCATCCTCGCGAACTGTCATCACCGACGACAACGGCCGATTCGTCGTACCCGATGCCGCCCAAGGCGACTATCGACTCTCCACCTCCACCCCCGGTTACCGGGTTGTCCGCGCGTCGTTCAACGAGGACCGGTGGACGCACACCATCATCGTCGAGCGAGACGAAGGCGAACCGCCTCCGGCCGAAGACAAGCTGGCATTCCTGTACGACATCGTGATCGAGCGCAACCGCATCTCCCTCATGGGTTTGTGCGGGATCGGCGTGCCACGGCAATTGCTGGACGCCGGCGACGGGGAAGACCCCGACGTCTCGATACGTCGCCTCAAGGCCGTGGCGGGCGGCGTCGGCACCTACCTCTCGCTGCTGGGATCCTATGTGATCGGCCTGCGCATCGACGCGAACGACATCGAGCGTTGCCTGCAGCGACCGTTCGATGCCGCCATGCGCGGCACCGCGAGGCTCGCTGGACTTGGCGGCATCTCGCTCGGGATCTGCGAAAACCTGCTGGTTCGCTGGAACCGGATCGAGGCGAACGGTCGCAGCCACGTCGACCCCGTCTGCGGCGTGTTCGTGTTCTTCGCCGAGGATGCCGACATCTCCCACAATCGCGTGATCGGCAACGGCGCGCTCGCCGATCCCGACGCCGAGCTCACCCCGGGCACCAGAGGCGGCATCGTGCTGGCGCGGACGGCATCGTTCTCGCCGATGGAAGCGCTTCAGGGAGCCTTCCGGCTGATGGGATCCGGACGTCCCGCGGCCCGGGTACACGACAATGTCGTCGATCAGCCATGCGGCCGGGCGCTCGAGATCCCGATGGCTGTCGGTCCTCTGTCGATCGTCAACAATCAGCTCAACACCGGGCTTGCCGCGGTGCGCCGTCGCCAGTTCCTCGCCGCCGTGGGAGGGAACGCGAGCTCGCTCGACCGGGCCGGCGCGGTCCTTGTCGCGGATCTGGGCACGCCCCTCATGGGCGGACTGCTCCACGATTTCAGCCGTTTCGAGAACATCGCGGCAGGTTCCGCGTTCATTCGCGATCGGCGCGACGCCCGGACGGCGCGCGAGTCATTCGCGGTCGCCGGCAGGTTGCGGCTGCCCGGCGGCGCTGTACTCTTCAATGACAATCAGGTCCGTCTCGGGGCGGGAACCGCGGTCTGCGCAACGCTCATCGTCTCGCTCGATGACGTCAGCTTCGGCGGGAATCAGAGCCTCGTCGACGCGCCTGGATCCGTCGCCGTGAACACCTACGTCATCGGCACGACCGTCAGGGCCGATGACAGCCGCTTCATGGAGGCACCCGAGCAGGCGCAAGGCTCGCTCCTCACGCTGAGCCGGGCGCTGAACACCACAACAACCAACCAGGGCAACCACTGCATCTTTGCCCTGAACGCCGATGCGGGCCGCCCGCCCGTCGACGGTGGGAACCAATCGTTGCTCTATTCGAACGACAACTGTCTCGGATTTGGCAACCAATTGAAGGCTCGGCAGCCGGACCTGGCCAGAGTCTTCCTCGGGGAGGACCGACGATGAACGCTGCACCAGAAGAAGGCCGTCCGGCGCTTGCCGATACGTTGATCGATGCGTTTCAGGGGTTTGCGGATGAACGGGCGGCAAGCCTCGATGACCTCGGGGAGACCCAAACCATCACACAGGCGCTGCTCCAGCACGAAGCGTCCCGTTTGCGTCGCCGGCTCGGCGAGGATCATCCGCGGGTCCGCTCCATGATGGATCGACTGGAGCGCAGCCGCGACGTGCATCGTCACCTCGTCGCCGAGGCGGAGATCGCTCGGATTCGCCTCCCGGAGGTGCCCGAGGAGGCGATCCTCGTGTACGGGCGCGTGACCGATGACGCGCTCCACGGCATCGGTGATCTGCTGATCATGCTGACGGACGACGCCGGCAAGCCGATACGCGAATTCGGTCGCGCGGAGACCGACACGACCGGCACCTTCGCCTTGGTCATCGATGGCGACCCGAAGGTCCTGGATCACATGGAGGCAGAGAAGGGGGCAGCACTGTATCTGGGCGTCTTTACGTCGCGCGGAGAACTCGTGTACATGACACTGGACCCCTTGCATCTTGTGCGTGGCGCCCGCCTGTTGGTGGAGATCCGGCTCAATCGTGACGAGGTGCCGACTCCTCGCTCAGGCGGTCAGGATCGTCAGTCCCAGCAGCGCCGCGGCAGGGAACGATAGTGGGCGAGGCGCCCACGTGATGCCCGGGGAGACGGCGCGGCCATTGTCGTCATCTGCCCCGGCGTCGCCCATCAGGGCGTTGTCCAGCCCCACACAGAACGGGCGGGCCTCGAGAGCAAAGGTGCAACGCCAAGCTCATGCAGATCCATGTGGTTGTGGTGAATCCGAGGGCGACGAGAAGGGACGGTTGGCGATGGACGCACCGTGCCGTCCCTCTCATTCGGAATCCGGTTGAACGGTGTGTCGTCCGTCGTCCGGGCGGCCGGCCGAAGGCTCGCCGCCCTGCACCCGCGGCAATGCCCCAACGGGGCAGGACGCCGGCATGTGTGCATGGTGATCAGCCGAATTCCGTATCAGAGACGAACGTCATCCGAAGGCACTCGACCAGCCCATGGCCGATCGTTCAACGCCCCCAACCCTCGTGGCGCCTATCGTCGAGACGAGCGCATGGCCCTCAGAGGAGCGCGGTCAGGCTCCCGCCAGCCTCGCCACCACCGGCGCGAGGGCCTCGACGTCCTGGGGAAAGACAGAGAAGTAGGTAATGCCGAAGCGCTCGCGCAGTTCCTGCAGCCGCTCGACGATGCCCTCGATGCTGCCGATGAGGAAGTAGGGCGATGCCAGGATCTGCTCGGGCGTCATCGACCGTTCCCCTGCAAGCGCCTCGGCCGCCGTCCGGCGATCGTCGCTCACCGCCACGCGCCAGATCAGCGCCGCCAGCTCCAGCCGCTCAAACCGGTCGCCGGCCGCCGCACGCACCCAGCCGACCTTCTCGGCCAAGCGCGCCTCTGTGTCGCCCGGCGTGTCGAGGCCGCCGCCTGGGGTGGCCTGGGCGATGAGGGCGACGATGTCGGCCTCCCGTGCCGCGAAGGAGAGCAGGCGCTTTCCTCCGCCGCCGATGAAGAGCGGGGGGTGGGGCCGCTGCACCGGCGGGGGCCAGTTCTCCAACCCGCTGATCGTGTAGTGCTGTCCCGTGAACGTAACCGGTGTGCCGCGCCACAGCCCCTTCAGGACGCACACTGCCTCCTCGAGCCGGCTCACTCGCACCGCAGGCGGGTCGAAGGGGATGCCGGCCTGCTCGTACTCCGTCCTGTACCAGCCCGCGCCAATGCCGACCTCAAGCCGGCCACCGCTTAGCAGATCGAGCGTCGCCAGCTCCTTGGCCAGCATCGCGGGATGGCGAAAATCGTTGTCGAAGACGGTGCAGCCAACGCGCAGCGTCGTCGTCGCGAGGGCGGCCGCGGTCAGGGCGGGGAGCGGGGCAAGGTGCTGGTCGAAATGGTCGGGAAGCAGCAGCGTGCCGTAGCCGAGTGCCTCGACGCGGCGGGCCGTCTCGGCCCAATCGGCGGCGGAATCGGCGACGAAAGCCCCGGCGCCGAACCGGAAGGGGCGTGTGGGGAGCATGGTCAGCCTCCGGCCGTATAAGTCGTCGGTACGCGTCGACATGGTGGTGCATGTGGTCCCATGCCGATCCTAGCGGACCGCCCGTCGCACCACAAGCCGAAGGATCCCGATACGGCGATAGAACAGCGGACGAGGAGAAGGTCCTCGTTCGCTCATTTGCGAGAGGAGCGCATGGCCTTTGGAGAGGACGACGGGATCGCCATCGTCCGATACACCGGAGGTGAGGCGCTCGTAGGCTGCGGTCTCGACGCCGTAGAGCGCGCTGACCCGACGTCGAGGCGGCCAGTTGCACTAAAGCGAGCGTGCCGCTGGCCAACGTGACGACCCTGACCAGATTTGTGTTCAGGGTCGCCCGTGTCCCGGAGGTGGCCGGTTGTCGATGATGTGCCTGGCCTACCCCTTGAGACCGCCGACCATGAGACCCTCGACCAGGTAGCGCTGCCCGATGAGGTAGATGATCAGCACCGGGATTAGCGAGACCAGCACCCCTGCCAGCACTACCGAAATGCTGCCGGTACCCATGTAGCCCTGGAGACTGACCAGCCCGACCGGGAGCGTGAACTTCTCCTGGCTACTGAGGAAAATCAGGGGCCGCAGAAACTCGTTCCAGTACCCGTTGAAGGTAAGGATCGCCAACACGGCCAGTCCGCCCTTGGCCAGCGGCAGGTAGATCGAGCGGAAGATTTCCCATTGGCTGGCGCCATCGAGCAACGCCGCCTCCTCGAAGTCGCTCGGAATTTGCAGAAAGTACTGCCGCATCAGGAAGGTGCCGAAGGCCGAGGCCAGGGCGGGCAGGATGAGCGAGGCCAAGGTGTCGCTGAGGTGCCACTTGCTGATGAGCACGAAGACCGGGATGATCGTGGCCTGGAGTGGGATCATCAGGGTCGAGAGCACCAGCCAGAAGAGAATGCTGCGGCCGGGGAATTCCAGCCGGGCGAACGCGTAGCCCGCCAGCGCTGCCGTGATAAGTTGTCCGATCACGATACAGAACGTGACCACGGTACTGTTCAAGAAGAACTGCTTGAGCGGGACAGTATCGAACACCGTCCGGTAGTTCTCCCAGTTGGGGTCGGTCGGAATCCACTTCGGCGGCAGCGTGAACGACTCCATTGGTGAGCGCAGGGAGGTGGAGATGGTGTAAACGATCGGCGCCAGCATCACCACCGAGGCGGCGGCGAGGAGGAGAACCGTGACAATCTTGCCGAACCCGAATCGCCTCCGGTGATGGGGCTCGCTCACGACCGATCGGGCCGATGCGGTTGTCAGAGATGCCATGGGAACCTCCCGCTACTGATAGAAGACCCAGCGATGGCTCAGGCGAAACTGGATCGCGGTGACGATGAGAATGAAGGTGAAGAGGACAACCGCGATCGCGGATCCGTAGCCGATCATGAGGAAGCTGAAGGCGGATTCGTAGAGCACCATCACCACGGTTCGGGTCGCATCGCCCGGACCGCCGTTGGTCATGACGAACGGTTCCGAGAAGACCTGGAGGGCAGCGATCACGCCGGTGACACCGACAAAGAGGAGTGTGGGACTGAGCATCGGCAGGGTGATGTCCCACAACCGCCGGAAGCCAGTGGCGCCATCTAGATCCGCCGCTTCGAGGATCTCCTTGTTGATGCCGGCGAGTCCTCCCGTGAAGACGATGAAGGTGAACCCCACCTGCTGCCATACATAGGCCAGCACGATCGTGATCAGGGCCCAGCCGGCAGAATTGAGCCAAGGGACCGGACCGATCCCGATCTTGCCGAGGTAGTAGTTGATGACCCCGAAATCCTGGTTGAACATATACGCGAGTACGATCGAGATCGAGGCCGCCGAGGTCAGCAGCGGGAGAAAGAAGGCGGTGCGAAAGAAGAACCGCAGCCCGTTCGATTTCAGTGATTGCACCCCCAGCGCCAGCAGCAGGGAGACGACAATCTGGAGCGAGAGGGCGAGAACCACGAACTTGGCGGTCGTGACAAAGCTCTGCAATGCCCGCTCGTCGTTGACCAATTGCCGGTAGTTGTCCAGCCCCAGCCAGACCGGGTCGTCGATGACGTTCCATTGAAAGAAGCTGAGACCGAACGAGGCGATCACCGGTCCGGCGGTGAAGAGCAGGATCGAAAGCATGGTGGGCAGGATGAACAGGTAGCCGAGGAGCGCCCGGCGCCGGGCCATTCCGTGGAGGGATTGTTCAGTGAACCAGCCGATGCTGCCTCGTCGCGGTGATCGGATGGTGGCGGTGGAAACAGATGTCGTGGTCGCCATGAGGCTTCCTCCGTTGACGGGGCAGGGCCGGCGCGGACATGGAAGTCCACGCCGGCGGTCACCGGTGATCAGCTAATGGGCTTGATAATGCCTTCCAGGTCTTTCTGCATGTCGTCGAGGGCTTGGCGTGGCTCTTCCTGGAAGTTGAGGGCGAGGCTCGTGTACTTCGTGAACACTGCGGTCATCTCGTTGGCAGAGGGAGGCGCGGGAATCGGCGCCGTGTCCGGATGCTTTTCCAGCGTGTCATAGAAGACCTGCCAGTGCGCGGGACCCGTTTCGGCGTAGCGCTCATCGGTCATCATCGAGCGGCGGGTCGGCGTGGTCGGGTTGCCCTGGAAAAAGGCTTCCATCATCGGCTTGCTGAC
>DATLHE010000431.1:0-2145 GCA_035540335.1 Thermomicrobiales bacterium
CGTACGGGCCGCCCTTGTGGCGGCCCTCGGTCGGGCACCCGTCCCCATCATCCCCTCACGCCCCCGGCGTCGCCCATGTGCCGGGATCCTGAACCGCCGCGACCACCGCGCGGATCGCCTCCACCACCAGGTCCGGCTGACTCTGGTGGATGTAGTGACCGCTCTCTTCGGCCACGACATGCCGGCTTCCGGGCACGAGCCCGGCAAGATCCTCCTGGAGCTCGGTCCAGAGCGCCGCATCCTCTTCCTCCGGCCAGCCGGGCGGCAGCGTCGCGGGATCGGCACTCTGCCCGGCCGTGAGCACGACAAGAGGCATCGACCGCAACGGCGATTCCACCCGCGCCTCCCGCATCTGCGCGAAGCTGGCCCCAAAGTCGAGCCCTTCGATCGAGATGATCATCTGCTGGTAGGCGGCCCACACCTCCGGGGAGAACAGCTCCCGCCGCCGGACATCCTGTTCCTCGTGCGACGAGTCGACCAGCACCAGACCGGCCACCTCGTCGGGGTAGGTGCTTGCGTACAGCCGAACGAACAGTCCGCCGATCGAATGCCCGACCAGCACATACGGCCCGGGCTCGTCCGCCGCCGTCAGCAGCGCGTGCAGGTCGGCGACCACGTCCTCACCGGTTCGCGGCACCGGCGCCGGGTCGCTGGCGCCCGCCACTGTGTTGGAGCGGTCGTAGGAGAAGACCCGGGCGAACGAGGCGACCGCGCTTTCGATCGCGAACCAGGGAGCCGCCGAGTCATTCGCGCCCGACTCCAGCACCACGGTCGGCCCGCCCGTGCCGATCAATGAGCGGTAGAGCTCGCGGCCGCCGGCATCGACCAAACCATCGCGGCGCGCCGACCCCGCCACCGGTGTCCCGGCGAGATCGACGGCCGGCCCGAGCTCCACGCCGGGAGGCGGTGGCACCGGGGCGACGTTGACGCCGGTGATCAGGTGGGGCGCGGCCGCGGCAACGGCGATCGGCATGACGAGCGGGAGGCCGACGGCGCTCATCAGGAGCGCGTTCGCCTGCGTCTCGGTACGGGCACGCGTGAAGCCGTCGAGGGCAACCGGGCTGAAGGCTCCGGCGGCCTGCTGGATGAAGCCAACAATGAACTCGGGCGGCACCGCCGCCAGGAAATCGGGGGCGAAATGCGCCGCCACATCATCCACCGTGAGGTCGCTTGCCCCGTCATTGAGCGTCGCCAGAAGCCACATGAGCTGATCGTCGAGCGGCGTCGCGGCGACGGTCGCGTCCTGCGCATGGGTGTGACCGCCAGCCCCCAGCCCGGCCGCGATGCCACCCACCATCGCACTGGTGACAAACGTGCGCCGTGAGACGCCATGTCGTGCCGATTCGCGAGTGTTCATGTCGCTCTTCTCCCCACCGGAACGTGACACTGGCGCGGCAGCACCCCTTACGCCGCGCCGTCCACCGCCCAGGCGATCGCCTCGTCACGGATCGAGTCCGTCGTCCCGTCGTCCGGCGCCATGTTGACCAGCGCCACCACGGTCACGTCCCCATCCTCGAGCCGCATCATGCTTGCGATATACCCCGGCCCCACGCCGTCCATGCCCGTCAGCAGACCGTTGCCCGACGTGATCCGGTAGACGCCCAAACCCTCTTCCTTACCCGGCTTGTCGCTCGGGATGAACGTGAACATCGCCTTGAACGATTTCGGCGAGAGCAGCTCGCCCGAGAAAACGGCCGGCGCAAAGCGCAGCAGGTCCTCCTTCGTCGACACCATCCCCCCGGCCGTCCAGACCCACGACAGGTTGCTCTCGGTAACACTCACCAACTGGTCCTCGAGCAGCTGGTAGCCATCGACGATGCCCTCCGGCATCTCCCCACCTTCCGCCAGGAAGGTGTCTGTGAGCTTCAGCGGATCCAGGATCCGGGTCTGGAGCTGGTCATGGTAGGGACCGCCGGTCGCCCGCTCGACGATCAGCCCGAGCAGCAGATACTCGGTGTTGCTGTAGTGGTAGGCCTCGCCGGGCGCGAAGTACGGTCCGTGGTTGGCTGGGTCGGCATACGCCAGGAGTTCGTCGATCGTCCATACCTTCGTCCAGTCCGCGTTCGGGCCGAGGAAAGCGTCCATCCAGAAGGAGCTCTCCTCGTCGTCGGCGTAGTCGAAGATGCCGCTCGTGTGGTTGAGCAG
>DATLHE010000432.1:0-3075 GCA_035540335.1 Thermomicrobiales bacterium
CGCGGAACACCTGTCCCTACTGCTCGGTCGCCTGCGGGGTGATCCTGTATTCGCGGGGCGACGCGCGCAAGGGCGAGGCGGCGGAGATCGTCCATGTCGAGGGCGACATCGATCATCCGACCAACCGCGGCACGCTCTGCCCGAAGGGCGCGGCGCTCAAGGACTTCATCCATGCCCCGACCCGCCTGACCGAGCCGCGCTATCGCGCGCCCGGGTCGGACCGGTTCGAGCCGATCAGCTGGGACGCCGCGCTCGACAAGATCGCCCGCGCAATGAAGGACGACCGCGACGCCAACCTCGTGACGACGAACGAGGCGGGCGTGCCGGTCAATCGCTGGACCTCCACCGGCTTCCTCGCCGCTTCCGCAACCACGAACGAGACCGCCTGGGCGACAGCCAAGGTGGTCAAGGCGTTCGGCATCGCAGGATTCGACAACCAGGCGCGCGTCTGACACGGCCCCACGGTGTCCAGTTTGGGCCCGACTTTTGGCCGTGGAGCGATGACAAACTCCTGGACCGACATCAAGAATACCGACCTCGTGATCGTCATGGGCGGCAACGCGGCGGAGGCGCACCCGTGCGGCTTCAAATGGGTGACCGAGGCGAAGGCGCATCGCGGCGCCAAGCTCATCGTCGTCGATCCGCGCTTCACCCGGACGGCGTCGGTGGCGGACGTCTACGCGCCGATCCGGCCGGGGAGCGACATCGCCTGGCTGATGGGGATGATCCGCTGGTGCATCGAGAACGACAAGATCCAGTGGGAGTACGTCAAGAACTACACCAACGCCGCGCTCTTGGTTAAGGACGGCTTCGGCTGGTCGGACGGCCTCTTCAACGGCTACGACCCAGAGAAGCGCGACTACGACCGCACCGAGTGGGACTACCAGATCGGCGCGGACGGCTATGCGCTCACCGATCCGACGCTCGAGCATCCGCGCTGCGTCTGGAACCTCCTGAAGGCGCACGTCGACGTCTACACGCCGGAGATGGTGGAGCGGATCTGCGGCACGCCGCAGGACAAGTTCCTGCAGATCGCCGAGATGATCGGCGAGTGCTCGTCGCCGACGAAGACGATGACGTCGATGTACGCGCTCGGCTGGACCCAGCACTCCAAGGGCTCGCAGAACATCCGCGGCATGGCGATGCTGCAGCTCATCCTCGGCAACATCGGGGTACGCGGCGGCGGCATGAACGCGCTGCGCGGCCACTCGAACATCCAAGGCCTGACCGACATCGGGCTCATGTCGAACCTGCTCCCCGGCTATCTGAACCAGCCGACGGAGAAGGAGAAGGACTACGCCACCTACATGGCGAGCCGGGCGTTCAAGCCGCTCCTCCCCGGGCAGACCAGCTACTGGCAGAACTACCCGAAGTTCATGGTCTCGTTCATGAAGGCCATGTGGGGCGATCATGCCACGGCCGAGAACGACTGGGCCTACGACTACCTGATGAAGCTCGACGTGCCGAACTACGATATCCTGCGGATGTTCGAGCTGATGAACGCCGGCAAGGTGAACCTCTACTTCTGCCAGGGGTTCAACCCGCTCCTCGCCTTCCCGAACCGGGCGAAGCTGACTGCCGGGCTCTCGAAGCTGAGGCTCCTCGTCACCATCGATCCGCTCGAGACCGAGACGGCGCGCTTCTGGGAGAACCACGGCGACTTCAACGACGTCGACACCGCGGCGATCCAGACCGAGGTGATCCAGCTCCCCTCCTCGTGCTTCGCCGAGGACGAGGGCAGCCTCGTCAACTCCGGCCGCTGGCTGCAATGGCACTGGCCGGGGCAGAAGCCGCCGGGCGAGGCGAAGCTCGACACCTGGATCATGGCGCAGATCTTCCTCCGGGTGCGCGAGCTCTACCGCACCGAAGGCGGCACGGTGCCGGAGCCGATCCTCAATCTCTCGTGGGAGTACGCCGACGAGGGCGACCCGACCGCGGAGGAGTTGGCGCGCGAGTTGAACGGCCGGGCGCTCGGGCCGCTCATGGACGCGACCGATCCGACGAAGCTGGTGCTCGAGAAGGGCAAGCAGCTCCTGAACTTCAGCCAGTACCGCGCCGACGGCTCGACCATGGGCGGGTGCTGGATCTACTCCGGCTGCTGGAACGAGGCCGGCAACAACATGGCGCGCCGGGACAACGACGACCCCGACGCCACCGGCGCCTATTCCAAATGGGCGTTCTCCTGGCCCCTCAACCGGCGGATCCTCTACAACCGCGCCTCCTGCGACCTCGACGGCAAGCCCTGGGACCCGAGCCGCAAGCTCATCGAGTGGGACGGGGCGGAATGGACGGGCTACGACGTGCCCGACATCGCCGTCACCGCGAAGCCCCGCGAGGTGATGCCGTTCATCATGAACGCGGAAGGCGTGAGTCGGCTGTTCTCGCGCGGGCTCCTGCGCGACGGGCCGTTCCCGACCCACATGGAGCCGTTCGAGACGCCGGTGCCGAACGTCCTCAACCCGGCGATCCGCGGCAACCCGGTGGCGCGGGTCTTCGCCGACGACGCGGCGCAGTTCGCCACGTCGGAGGCATTCCCCTACGTCGGCACCTCGTACCGGCTGACCGAGCACTTCCATTACTGGACGAAGCACAACCCGGTGAACGCCGCGCTGCAACCGGAGTTCTTCGTGGAGATCTCCGAGCAGCTCGCCAGCGAGAAGGGCATCCGCGGCGGCGAGTGGGTGCGGGTCTGGTCGAACCGCGGCAGCGTCAAGGCGAAGGCGCTGGTGACCAAGCGGATCAAGCCGATGATCTGTGACGGCAAGCCGGTGCACGTCGTCGGCATCCCGCTGCACTGGGGCTTCCTCGGCTCGGCGCGCAAGGGCTTCGGGCCGAACTCGCTCACCCCGTTCGTGGGGGACGCGAACGTCGACACGCCGGAGACCAAGGCCTTCCTCGTCAACATCGAGAGGACAACGGCGCCGAAGGAGGGGCCGGTCGCATGACGATGGCACCGGAACCGCTCACCGCCGTCTCGAACCCGCCGGTCGAGCCGCTCGAGTCGAACCTCGGGCCGGGCGACCTGGTGCGGCGGTCGGCGACGACCGACCTGCCCCTGCCGACGCGGCGGCTGAC
>DATLHE010000433.1:0-3458 GCA_035540335.1 Thermomicrobiales bacterium
GACACGCCCGACGGCCGGCAAGTCCGTCTCGGCGACATCGCCCTGGTGCAGATCGCACCGACACCGAACGAGGTACGGCACGAGAACCTGGCGCGCCGCATCGACGTCAGCGCGAACGTGAGCGGCCGAGATCTCGGATCCGTCATCGGTGAGTTGGAGGAGCAGCTCAAGGAGGTGGAGTTCCCGCTTGGGTACCATGCCGAACTACTCGGGGAGTACGCCGAGCGTCAATCGGCGCAGACACGGCTCATGTACTTCTCGATCGCCGCGGCCGTTGGCGTCTTCCTCCTGCTCCAGATCTCGTTCTCGTCGTTCCGCCTCGCCCTCCTGTCGTTCCTGACATTGCCGTCGGCGCTGGTGGGAGGGGTCTTGGCCGCCTACTTCTTCGGTGACGGCATCATATCGCTCGGCTCGCTGGTCGGATTCTTGACCGTGCTGGGCATCGCCGCCCGGAACGGCATCATGATGATCACGCACTTCCAGCATCTGGAACGTGAGGAAGGAGAAACGTTTGGGCCCGAGCTCGTCCTTCGGGGAGCCAAGGAGCGCCTCTCGCCGATCCTCATGACGGCGCTTGCCACCGGCCTGGCGCTGGTACCACTCGTTTGGTCCGGGTCGATTCCCGGTCATGAGATCGAGCACCCGATGGCGGTGGTCATTCTTGGAGGGTTGGCGACGTCGACCCTGCTCAACCTCTTCCTCGTCCCGTCGCTCTACCTCCGCTTCGGCAAGGGGCGGAATGACGGAGACGCGGAGCCAATGCCCCCGGCCGAGCCGGTTCCCGCGGCGGTGTAAGCGAGTCGTCGGTCAAGTACACCACGGGCCGCCGGAAGTTCCGGCGGCCCGTGGTGCTGTTCGGTACGTTGCGGTACACGGATGACGTCGGGGATGTTCGCTCAATGGGTACGTCCGCCCGCCGTCCCCGGGATGGACTAGGCCGTCGGACCTTCGTGCGCCGGTTGAGATTGACCCACCCCGGTATCAACCGGTGGTGTAGCCATGCCGGCACGACCAACCCCAGACGCCATGGCCCCCTTCTTCGCCCGGTTCATCACGACGCCGATAACCCGCACGCCCCCGTGCCGAAGCGCCATCGCCGCGCCATGAAGGGCATCGCCCCGCGTCCGGCCGCGCCGTGCGACCAGCACGACGGCATCGCAGGCCGCGGCGACCGCCAGACCTTCGCTTGCGGTGAGGACCGCCGGGGTGTCGATGACGACGAAGTCGGCCTCTTGCTGGATCTGCTCCAGCAGTCGCGGGAAGCGGTCCGAGCCCAGGAGATCAACGGCGTTATCCGCGGCAGGTCCCGACGGCAGGACCGTCAGACCAGGAATGGAGGTGCCGCTCGCCGCCTGGGTCCACGGCTGATCTGGCCTGGTCAGCAGCGATGTCAATCCGGAAGCATTCGAGACATCGAACGCCTCGTGCAGGGTGGCCCCGCGCACGTCCGCATCGACGATCACCGTCTTGTGTCCGGATTGGGCAAGGGCAACGCCCAGATTCGCCGCGATCGTGCTCGCGCCGTCGCCGGCTCCCCCGCCGGTGATGGCCACGGTGCGCAGCGGTTGCTGGGCTTGAGCCATGAGGAGGTTCGTCCGCAGCATGCGGACGCCATCCATCGCAGTGGAAGCGCCGGCGAAGACCCGGTCAGCGCCCGATACGCCGGACGCGGTGACGACCGAGGCCACCACGGGAAGTCCGGTGAGCTCGAGTACGTCGGCATCTTGCCGCACCGACTTGTCCAGAAGCTCCAGACCGGCGACCACGGCGGACGCGATCAGCAACCCGAGGACGACCCCCACCGACGTGGTGAGCATCGTTTTCGGACCGGAGGACACGGAAGGCACCTCGGCCGGATTCGCTACCTCAACCGGGGCATACGCCGTGGCGATCGACCGGTTAACGTTCCGGATCGAGGCATCCACGTCGGCGATTGTCTGGGAGACCCGCGTGCGCTCGTCCTTCAGGTCGCTGATCTGGCGCTGCACCGCGCTGTCATCTGCATTGGGACTCGACTCGAGCTCTGAGAGCTTGGCGTCGATCTCCGACCGCCGGGTTTCCAGCTGGGTGGTCTGCTGTTCGAGGTTCGCCAGGTTCTGCTTGAACCGCGCGACCGTCAGCTCCTGAACGTGCACCTTGAACTGCTCGGCGACCGTGTTCGCGATCGTCGCCGCCTGCTCCGGGGCGGGATCCTGCACCGTGATCTCGATGATCTGCGTGTCACGCAGCACCATCGTCGTGATCTTGTCGCTCAGGGCGGAACTGGAGTACGGAAGATCGAGCTTCTCGACGACGCGATCGAGTACCGGGGTCCCCTGGATGAGCAAACGGTAGGTCTCCGCCTGCCCCCGGCTGGCCTGCAGCGTGCTGAACTCGGTGGCGCTTGTGCTCTGCTCCGGATTGATGAGGACCTGGACCGTGGCCTCGTAGGTCGTGGTCTGCCGGTTCCCGATCGCATATGCAACGACGCTGGCCAGGAGCGTGATGAGCACGATGAGCCAGGCCCAGCGCAATGCGGCCCGCAGCAGATGACGGAGGTCGATCTCCACGCGTTTCCCTTCTCGATCAGGTCTGGTTGCAGTCTGCGCCTCGCTGCGCATGCCAACATGAGAGTCTACACTAGGATGAGGGTCCACAGAAGGCGCGGCACCCCCTCAGTCACAACGCGCCAGCACAGATGAGGCTATGTTTAGTGATTGATCTCCACTGCCATGTATTGCCCGGCATCGATGACGGCGCGGCCTCGATCGATGTCTCCCGTCGCATGCTGGAGCGCGCCCGCGGGATGGGCGTCACCACGATCGTCGCGACCCCGCATCTGACCGCGCCGCTGGATGAGCGATACGGCGGTCGCGTCGCGGCTGCCTACGAGTCGATTGCGCCGATCGCGCGGGACGCCGGGATCACGCTTGTCCAGGGCTACGAGATCCGCCTCACGCCCGATCTGACACCCCGCCTCATGGACGGCGAGCGCTCCACGCTCGGATGGAGCCGTGCGGTGCTGGTCGACCTGGCGTGCATGGAGTTTCCCCATTTCGTGGATGATGCGCTCTTTGCTGTCCAGGCCGCGGGATTTCAGCCCATCCTTGCCCACCCCGAACGCTATCCGGACGTCCAGCGTGATCCTGGGATCGCGGTCGCCTTCGCCGAACGGGGCATCGCGCTTCAAGTCACGATCGGCAGCCTGGCCGGCATCTTCGGCAAACCGGCGTGCAGGACCGCCGAGGCACTGCTCAGGCACGGGGCGGTCCATCTCGTCGCGACCGACTCCCATTCCGATGGCCGACGCATGCAGGCCGTTCCCGAGGGGCTCGCTCGATTGCGCAAACTGCTCGGGGCCGAGCAATATCGTCGCGCGCTCCTTGATACCCCGGCGGCGCTGCTCCGGGGCGACTCGCTGCCCGAACCCCTGACACCCCTTACGCAGGGATTCTGGAGCAAACTGCCGCTCCTGCGTT
>DATLHE010000434.1:0-5160 GCA_035540335.1 Thermomicrobiales bacterium
GCCACGTCCGTCGTCGTCGCCTCCGGCGTCTGCGCCTCGACGGTGCGAAGAACCGGAGCCGCCACGAGCAGCGCGATGACGCTGCAGACGAAGACCCAGGTGCGGATCGCTTGAGATGGTCTGTATGTGTTCCTGTGCACCGATCTTCTCCGTACCAGCGACGGCCCCACCGGAGCCGGTTTGCCGTGTCGCCTGGAAAAGGGCCGCTGCCCTGCGCTCTGTCCTCGTGCCGCCACGACACCGTCGTCGGCCCTGGTCCCGTTTGGGCACAGCGGTGCCCACCCCTGCCCCCTTGGCTCCCGCTTCGAGCGGCGAGCCCGGTGGTCAGTGCTTCAATTCCTGCGTTCCGTTCGTTGGTGTGAGACTCTGTCCTGACCCCGACGGGCTACTTGCTCGCCCTGTATGTGTGACCCAATAGGAATATACAACGGTCCTATTCCATAATCCATAAGTACTATGACTTATTTAGTGCATGAATGCACTACACGTCTTGCATCGGCCCCAAGCGTGAGATTGCCACCTCCTTCTGACCTGAAGTGGTCACTCTCTGGCGGCGAACGGGTGCTTTGAGCCGAGAATCACGTGATCTGAGGGTGGATCCCGGGAATTATCTTGGCGGAGACGGCCGCTGACGCGGGTTCTGGCGGCCGAAGCCGTAATGGCGGACTAGGAACATGTTCTTATGCCGAGGTGCAGCGTTCTTCTTTACACTGAAAGGTGTCAACGGCACATATCCATCCCGGTCCCATTTGGGTCCCGTCGTCGCCGAGCCGAGAAGCTCCGTTCCCGTGGCAAGCAGATGCTGTCAACCATGTACATTACGTCGACCCACCGCATTCGATTCGTCCTGATGCGCCAGGACGACGACTTCCTCCGAGATCGACTCCTGCGGTTCGTGGCGCCCTTCGCTCCCCTTGCCATGGTCGGAGCGGGCCTGCTGATCATGCTCACGATCGCCGTGCAGTGGACGAAGCACACGGCCGAGCCCGGCCTGCCGGCGTTGCTCGGCATCGCCGGCGCCGTCTCGTTCGGACTGGCGCCGGTGCTGCGATGGAGCGCACTGCAGCTGCGGGGCGATCTCGCCTGCGCGATTGGTTGCGTCTACATCGCCATCCTGGCGACGGTCACGACCGTCGCCTTTTCGCGGGCCGACGCGGACATCACCAGCTCGCTCTCGTTCATCGTCATCCTGGCGATCACGCCGGTGGTCTTCTGGATCAAGACCTGGCATTTCATCGTCGGATTCGCCAGCGCGTTCGCGCCGCCGGTCGTCGCGATGCTCCTGCTGGATGCCCCGGGGGCACACTGGTCATTGCTGCTGATGGTGTGCACCTCCGCGGCGTTCGTGGGGTGCCTTGGTCTCTTCGTCATCGGCTCGTGCCTGTACATCATTCATGAGCAAAACGAGGCGCTCTGCCGCGTGAGCCGGGAGGACGACCTGACCGGTCTCTACCGGCGCAGCCACTGGGGCGATCTGGCCAGCGCGCTGCTGACGCGCATGGCGGTGGCGGGCCAGCCGGCCTCGCTGCTCTACCTCGACCTCGACGGGTTCAAGCGCGTCAACGATACGCACGGGCATGGAGCCGGCGACCGCGTGCTGCAGGTGACCGCCAGGACGCTGGTCGCGGCGCTGCCGGACGACGCGATCGTGGGACGGCCCGGCGGCGACGAGTTCGTGGCGCTGATGCCGAACATCGGGCTGCGCGAGGCGCAGGATCTCGCCGGCCGGTTCCGGGAGCGGCTCGCGGAGGCGGAGCCGCCGACGAACTCGCTCGACGCCAGCATTGGCATCGTCGAGTGGGAGCCGGGGGAGATGCTCGACGAGGTCATCAACCGGGCGGACCAGCAGATGCTGCGGGCGAAGGGTCGCAACCGCGTCCGCTACCGCGATCTCATGTCCGTAGCGTCCTGAGTCGACCGACACATCGTTCGGATCCCAGGCTCGTCGGCCCCGTCGCGACAGAACGGCCATGCGCAGGCGCGAGTCGTGCATCGTCTCCCCGATCACGGGTATGCGATCGGCAACGCCGCTCAGGTGATCGCCTACGCGGCAGGGAACGCCTTATTCGGACTAGCCGCGACCAACTCGGCCGCATCGACGCGGCGCTTGATCTCGCGGAGCATCTTGCGCTCCATGAGGAAGGCCCCCGGCTCGATCAGGAGGTAGAAGGGCCAGGCGAAGGGCGGCGTCCCGCGCAGCATCGCGCGCCAGTTCATATGGCCATGGACGCGAGTGACGAGCCTCGTCGTGCGGCCGTCGACCGGGTAGAGGCCGAACGCCCACGTTGCTTGCACCGCCGGCTCGTCCTCCGGCGGACCGAGGACGAGGGTGTGGCCCGGATCGACGTGCAGCACGCGCATCGTGCCGTTCCGGTCGATCGCGTCGCCGACCTGGACGGACTGGAACTCCGGGAGGAGAACGTCGCGGTTCTCGACGTGAAGCCCGACCATGCGCTCGATACCCGTGTAGCTGTAGTAGCCGGCGCGGGGCGGTTCGCCGATCTGAACCAGCCATGGCCAGATGTGCTCGGGCGGCGCGTCGATCGTGATCGCCATCGTGCTGGCGAGGTTTGGCGACGGGACGCGGCGGTCCAGCGGCATGTCGCGGTGGAGGTCGGCGCCGGTCGCGCCCCAGGTGAGGTACCAGGGGCGGACGACCTTGGAGAATGCGCCTGCCCCGAGGCCGAGGGTGGCCGCCAACATGAGCGTTGTATTTGGCTTCATCGCGCGTTCCTTTCCGTCGGCCGCGGATAGAATGCGGCCAGCGTGGCCAGGGTGAGCCCGGCGTCGATGACGAGACGAACGACGAGCGGCCAGTCGGTCTGCCAGACCCAGGCGCCAATCACGCCCGGAAGGAGCAGGAGGGTGAGGATGGCCCGGGCAAGGAGCGGCCAGGCGCGGAAGGTCTCCCAGATGTCCGCGATCCAGCCATGATCGATGAGCAGCACCGCCCAGAACGCCAGCCACATCAGCGCCATCGCGCCGAACCCGATCCAGGCGCCAATTGGTTGCGCCTCGCTCGCCTGGCCGTGCTGGGCGTCGTGGCGGGTGGCATCGAGGTCGAGATGGACGCCGTGCATGTCACGCTCCTTTCATGGGCCAGGAGCGCCTGAGCAGATGGCGCCGGCGCGCGTAGGGGATGGCGCCAAAGACCATGCCGAACGTGACGAGCGCCGCCCATAACGCGGCCTGCTTGAGAGGGAATCGCACCGAACGGGCGTCAGCGAACACCAACGTCGCGAAGAGGAGCATCGTGACGACGAACCCGTAGGCGACGTCCGTGGCCAGGATGAGATCGACGGCCCGCCCGACGAGGAAGAGCCCAACCTGGACGGTGAACAGCGAGACAGCGATGACCGTCGACGAGCGGCCATCGAATTCGACCGAGAACCATGCCGGTTCGCGAAGGTGACGCAGGGGCTCAGACGTGGACTTCATCGCATGCCTCCCGATCGCGGGCACCGGCTCAGGGTCGCCGGCCGATCGGCGCGCCCACCGGACCTGAGCTCACGCTACCGGGGCGGGCGTGGCAATGTCGTCGAAGGGAGGGCGCCGGGGTGACAAACGCGCCACATTTCCGGGAAACACTTGAGCGGCGCGGGGTTGAGGGACCCCGCGCCGCTCGCGCCAACGGCACGAGTGAACGATCAGACGGCGGCGAGCAGCGGGAACGCACCCGCGATCACCGGTACCGGCGCCTGGATGTCGACGCGGCCGGCCGGGTCGGTGAGCCCGGCGCTGACGACGAACCAACGGTCGTCGGCCCGGCGCAGGAGCCAGGTGCGGTTCGAGACACCGGGGAACGTGCCGCCCTTGAAACCGACATAGGTGAACGCATCGCCAAGCGCCTCCGGGTCGATGCCGGGGTTCTGGGCGAGGATGTCGAGGATCGGCTCCAGGCCCGGCCGGCGCGCCATGTCGAGCAGGGCGGCCATCGCGCGAGCCGCATCGGCCGCCGAGGCGGTCCACTGCACGGCAGGGTCGAGCGACCGCATTCGCAGCCAGGCGAGCTGGTGGACCGGTGCAACGTCGACCCCTTCAATCTCACCTGCCAGGAGCGCGCGGCGCTCCATCTCGCCGGCGGCGATGTACGCCTCCATGCGGTCGACAGGCAGCACCCGCTGCAGCGCGTAGACCTCGCGGGTGGTGAGGAGCGGCAGGCCGGCGACCGGGTCGGCGTGGCCCATGTCGCGCATCGCGGCCTCCACGCGCTGGCGGCCGAGCCGCATGATGAGGTGATCCGTGGCGGTGTTGCTGCTGATGGCCATCATCCGCGTGGCGTACTCACGGAGTGTGTGGCGGGTGCCGTCGGGCTCGTAGGCCATGACGTCGGCGCCCTGCGAGGCGATGCCCTTCCAGTCGGTCCGGATCGCCAGCTCCTCCTCCCACGCCGCCTCGTCGCGGCCGATCTGCCGCGCCAGCTCGCCGAGCACGTAGAGCTTGAAGGTCGACCCCACGCCGAGCGGCGCATCGGCGTCCAGGGCATGGATCAGCAGCATATCGCCATCAACGATCTCGGCGGCGAGGAAGTTGACCTCATCGGCCTGGGCGGCCAGCCCCGCATCGAGCTCGTGCCAGGACGTGGGGACGGCGGGCAGCTCGGTCGCCACGACCGGCAGGACGAACGCGTCGATGATGCGGTGGGGCGCCTGTTCCTCGGTCGAGACGATCAAGTAGTACGCGCCGTCCGCGGCGGTCACCACGGCAATGGTCTGGGACGGCGCGGGATCGCCGGCGAATTGGTTCAGGGTCAGCTCGCCAAGGGCATCCGCGAGCTCCCGAAACTGGGCGACGACGGTGGGCAGCGAGACGAGCTTGCCGGAGGGAGCGGCGGTGAGGAAGGAGGGCGCGAGGTGGCCGGCGATCGCCTCGTCCGTCAGGCCGTCGCCGCCTGCGTTGATCTGGGCCAGCAGCCACTCGACCTGGGCGGCTACCGGGTGTGGCCCAGTCGGCGTGGCGGCGGGAGCCTGACGGGCGGATACGGCGGGGCCGGCGGCGAGCATCGCGGTCGAGGCGAGGCCCGCGCGCAGCACAGACCGGCGCGTGAGACAACGATTCGTCGAGGAGAGGTTCATCGTGGAAGGTGTCCTTCTGTCGTAGGCGGCGATCATGTCCTTGCCGCGCGGAAATCCTTGCTTACGACAGTACGGTCGGGGCGAC
>DATLHE010000435.1:0-2626 GCA_035540335.1 Thermomicrobiales bacterium
CTCCTCACCACCTGGTTCTGCGACGTCATGGCCGCCCATCACAACGGGCGCGACGCCGCCTTCGAGGACCTCATCGCCGCCGCCACCGCCACCCCGCCCGGCGCCGACGGGCTCATCTGCCTCCCCTACTTTGCCGGCGAGCGCACCCCCATTCAGGACCCCGACGCGCGCGGCATCTACGCCGGGCTCACCCTGCGCCACACCCGGTCGCATCTCTTCCGCGCCACGCTGGAGGGCATCGCCTTCGGCGCCCGCCACAACGTTGAGGTCATGGGCGAGATGGACGCCACCCCGCAACGGCTCGTCGCCGTCGGCGGCGGCACAAAGAACCGGCTCTGGCTCCAGGTCATCAGCGACATCACCGGCATCCGCCAGGAGATCCCCGAGCGCACCATCGGCGCCTCCTACGGCGACGCCTTCATGGCCGGCCTCGGCAGCGGCATCATCCCCACCATCGACGCCCTTGAGGACTCCTGGGTGCGCATCGTCGACGAGATCACCCCCAACCCCGCCCACGCCGCCCGCTACGACGAGCTCTACGCCGTCTACCGCAGCCTTTACGAACATACAAAGAACGACATGCACCGAGTCGGCGCTATCGCGAGCACATGAACGACACGTCTTCGTAGCCCCGGACCCCGGCCGAGCCCGGAGGGCGAGAAGCGGAGCGAGCCTTTGTGTCCGGGGTCGGTTCGCCACGCGGGGCGGACATGGGGTCCGCCCGTACGAAGATGCTTACCGCTCGCCGAAAAACCACCCATCATTCTGAGCGAATGCGAGGGCTCGCTCCGCTTCTCGCCCTCCGGGCTCGGCCGTGAGAAATCCCCGCGCGAAGCGCACCGTGCCGCGGGCGCGGCATGGGCGACCGCGAACACCATCTGCGCTTCGCGCGGCGGCTTCGCCGGGGGATTCCCACGCTGCGCTCTGGACAGGCTCATCGCGACGCTCAGGATGACGTGTGGTTGGGAAGCACTCGCGCCAGTGTCGGACGCCGTTCTTATGGATGAACGCCGGGCACAAGACCCGGCGCTACCAGAATGATGCGCGATTCCTCGACCGAAACGCCGTGGCCGCGAGCGGGCCCCGGACATTGCAGCCCGGGGCTACTGCGTGAACGGACTCCGGTCTCCGCGCCCTACGCCTGTACCACCTCGATGCCGCCCTCCGGCAGCGCGTCCAGTGGCCAGACCGGCCGCCGGATCCGCCGGAACGGCAGGTCGGACAGGTTGCTCGTCGTGAACCCCGGCGTGTCGCAGCGGATGATCGTCCCCGCCAGCTGCTCAAACCCGCCCCGGAAGTGCTGCTGCGACTTCAGCGCCACCACCCGCTGCCGGCAGACGTCGATCCCGTGCAGCCGGAACAGCTCGTCGTCCAGCGTTTGCGCCCGCTCGCTCCCGACGATCACGTCCACGTTCCCGATCACCAGCCGCGCCATCTTGCCGAGGTCGACCAGGCTCCCCGCGCCCATCGGGTTCGTCAGCCGGAAGCGCCCGTCGCTCAGCACCTTCACGTAGGCCTCCGCCTCGATCGGCGCGCCGTGCAACGTGTCCGTGAACCCGCCGATCCGCACCGGGATCGTCGCCCCCGCGCCCGCCGCGTGCGCCTGCGCCGCCGTCTCCGGGTCCCAGACGAACCCAAAGCACGTCCCCGGCTCGTTCGCCGCCAGCAACGCCCGCAGCAGGTGCGTGCCGCTCCCCGGCGCGCCCCCGCCCGGGTTGTCCGACACCTCGGCCACGATCACCGGCCGCGCCTCCGACGCCAACGCCCCGGCGATCGCCGCCTCCGCCCCCGGCAGGCTCTGCCGGAAGTCCTCCAGCGTCTCGTAGATCAACCCCACGACGTCGTCCGCCACCCGCTCCGCCAGCTCCGGGTCGCCGTCCGTCGTCACCAGCACCGACGTCGCGATCACCGGCACGTCCGTGTGCGGGAACCCGTGCGTGAAGTTGCAGTCGAGCACGCCCGGCTCCTGCTCCCACCGGAAGCAGCGCTCGTTGATCACCTTCGCCGGCCCGCTGAACGTCGTCGACGGCGGGATCGCGACCGGCAGCCGCACCAGGTGCTTCACCGGGCGAATCTCGCCCGCCAGGATCTTCACCGCCGCATCGACGGCCTCCGCGCCCCGGTCGTACGTGTCGATGTGCGGGTACTCATGGCAGTAGAAGAGCGCCGTGGCGTGCTCCAGCATCGCCGCCGTCGTGTTGCCGTGCAGGTCGAGCGAGACGACCACCGGAATCTCCGTCCCGACGAGATCGCGCAGCTCCGCGAGGAACGTGCCCTCCATGTCGTCGATGCTTTCGGCCGAGCCCGCCCCATGGAGTGCCAGGCAGATCGCATCCAGCGGCCCCGCCGCCGCAATGTGCCCGAACAGCGTGTCGCGGATCGTCTCGTACGCCTCCCGGGCGACCGTCGCCGACGGCTGCGTGGTCGTGGACAGGGTCGGCACCAGCTCGACGCCCAGCCGCTCCCCGGCATCGATCATCCCGCCCAGGTCGTCGCGCACGCCCCGGTGCCCGGCGAGAATGGCGTCCCCCTCGCGCCAGTACCGGCTCGCGAACGCGTCGAGCCCGGTCGTGCCGGGGCAAAAGGTGTTGGTCTCATGGGCAAACTGGCCGATCGCGATCCGCAT
>DATLHE010000436.1:0-4240 GCA_035540335.1 Thermomicrobiales bacterium
GCCCCCACCATCACCGGGTTGACGGGCACGCTGTACACCTTGCCGCTCTTTCGGCCCTTCACCTGCAAGAGCTCGGCGCCCTGCAGGTTCAGCCCGAGCGTGCCGATCAGGAAGCCAACCACCGCGTTCGAGATGCGGCCCGCCGTGCTCCCCTGTTTCCTGTTCGCCGCCATCGCTCTATCATCTCCCGCAAACCATCGCCGTACGTCACAGGAGCACTGTAGCCGATGAGCCCGGACAACATGTCACCAGACCATGTCATTCGCCGTGTCGCCGTCATCGGCACCGGCACGCTCGGCGCCCAGATCGCGGTGATGACCGCCGCCAGCGGCCGCGAGGTCGTGCTCTTCGACGCCGTGCCGAGCGCCGCGAAGCGCGCCTTCCCGCGCCTGCGGGCGATGCTGGCGCCGCCGATCGCCCGCGGCGAGCTGACCTGGGACCTCGACGTCGTCTTCGCCCGGATGACGATCGCTGCCTCACTGGCGGAGGCCGTGGCGGGCGTCGACCTGGTGATCGAAGCGGTGCGGGAGGATCTGGAGACCAAGCGCGCGGTCTTCGCGGACATCAGCCGCGCCAATCCGGCCGCGCTGCTGGCGACGAACAGCTCGTCGATCCCCTGCTCGCAGGTCGCGGACGTCGTCGCCGATCCGTCGCGGCTGGTCAACCTCCACTTCTTCACCGAGTTCTGGCGGCGGTCGATGGTCGAGCTGATGGGCAACGCGCAGACCTCCGTCGCGACGATGCGGACCATGGAGGCGTTCGGGAACTCGCTCGGGCTCTTCTGCGCGGTCTGCCACGGCGAGAGCAAGGGGTTCATCATCAACCGCGTCTGGCGCGCGGTGAAGCGCGAGGCGCTGCGGGTGGTGGACGAGGGCCACGCCGACCCGGAGACGGTCGACCGCCTCTGGGCGTTCTTCTGGGGCACCGAGCGCGGCCCGTTCGGCGCGATGGACCAGGTCGGGCTCGACGTGATCGCCGACATCGAGGACAGCTACATCGCTGTCAGTCCCGACCCGACGGACATCCGCTCGCCTCTGCTGCACGAGTTGGTGAAAGAGGGGCACCTCGGCGAGAAGGCCGGCAAGGGCTTCTACGATTACCCCGACCCGGCCTACAAAACGCCAGGTTGGCCGGGGACGACGACGCCCGAAACGTAGGGAAACGAGTTCACATTATTTCGCCGAATGGGCGCAATAGGCACTGCCCGGTGTGCGTATGACGCCATAGTGTCCTACACGAGGGGTCGATCAATTGACAGAGCGCGTGTTTCAAAGGCGTGGCGGCCACGCCTTTTTGTGTTGTGCTCGACAACCCGGTGACGAGGGCGCCCGGTGAGGCATCGTCGTTTCGGGAGGCGAGATTCTTGATAGTTCTTGATCATGTAACGAAGACGTATCGATCTGGAGGGCAAGACGTCCGGGCCGCGAATGACGTGAGCTTCACGGTCACCGAAGGCGAGCTGGTGGTCCTGATTGGACCATCCGGCTCGGGCAAGGCCACCACCATGCGGATGATCAACCGGCTCGAAGAGGCGAGCGCGGGCACGATCTCCGTGAACGGGCGCGACGTCACATCGATGAACGTGGTGGAGATGCGCCGGAATATCGGGTATGTGATTCAGCAGGGCGGTCTCTTCCCCCACGTCACGGTGGCGGACAACGTCGCCGTCGTGCCCCGCCTCCTGGGATGGCCGAAGAAGCGGCGACGGGCCCGCGCCGAGGAACTGTTTGAGCTGGTCGGCCTCGACCCGTCCCTCTTCGCCGACCGGTATCCCCGCAAGCTCTCGGGCGGACAGCAGCAGTGCGTCGGCGTCGCGCGCGCCCTCGCCGCCGATGCGCCGATCATCCTCATGGATGAGCCGTTCGGCGCGGTCGATCCCATCACCCGCAACCAGCTGCAGCGCTGGTTGCGCCGGGTGCAGACCGAGGTCAACAAGACCATCGTCTTCGTCACCTACGACATCAACGAGGCGTTCCTGCTCGGCGACCGCGTGATCCTGATGAACGGCGGCGAGATCGAGCAGGACGGCACTCCGGCCGAGGTTCTCCGGAGTCCCGCGACCGACTTCGTCAAGGAGTTCATCGGCGACGAGTTCGCGATCCAGGCGCTGGAGCACACCTGCATCGCCGAGCTGGCCAGCCCGGCCGTCCCGGCAGTGCCCGAGGATGTCCTCGTGCTCTCGGGCAGCTTGACGGTGCCCGAGGCCAGCCGCGAGCTGACCCAGGCCGACAACGCCAACGGGGACGGCTTCTGGGTAACGAACGAGCAGGGTGAGCTGGACGGCTTCGTGACGTACCAGGAGTTCGCGACGGTCCTCAGCGAGGGCGTCGCCTCCGAGATCGAAGCGGAGCAGGCGGATGACGAGGAGGTTGGGGATGCGGTACCTGTTTGATCACCCTGACCGCGTCCTGGAGCTCACGCTCGATCACATCCAGCTCGTCGGCGTGGCGATCCTCATCGCGACCCTTGTCGGGGTGCCGCTCGGCATCCTGATCGCCCGGGTTCGCTGGCTCGCGCTGCCGGTGCTGAACATCAGCGGCATCCTCTACACCGTGCCGAGCCTGGCGTTCTTCGCGATCCTGATTCCCTACACCGGCATCGGCAAGGCCACGGCGACCACGGCCCTCGCGGTCTACTCGCCGCTGGCGATCGTGCGCAACACGGCCGCCGGGATGGACGAGGTGCCACGGCCGACGCCGCGCGTGGCATGGGCATGACGCAGCTCCAACGGCTCCGGCTCGTCGAGCTGCCGCTGGCGCTCCCGTTCATCTTCGCCGGGATCCGCATCGCCACCGTGGCCGGCATCGGCATCGGCGTCAAGCCGTCGCTCTTCGCGCTGACCGCACTGGCCATCATGCCGATCTACCTGAACACCCTGCTCGGGATCAACAGCGCCGATCCGGCGGTCGTCGATGCCGCGCGCGGCATGGGTACCAGCGATCCGCGGTTGCTGGCGATGGTTCAGATGCCGCTCGCCATGCCGTTCATGTTCGCCGGCATCCAGACGGCCATGGTGCAGAGCATCGGCCTCGCCACGCTGGCGGCGTACATCGGCGGCGGCGGCTTCGGCGACTGGATCCTGCAGGGCATCTCCGTCCGCAACTTCCCGATCCTGCTCGCCGGCGCCGTTCCGGTTGCCGTGCTCGCCATGACCGCCGAGCTGGTGCTGGGCGCGGTGCGCCGCCTGGTGGTCCCCAACGGGCTGACCGTCAGCTAGGGCGGTGCGCGGGACCCCATGCGGCCGGGACCATCGCCCCCGGCGATGAGGGCAGCCGCATGGGCCCGCCTCTGTCAGCCGATCGTTCCAGACGCCACGGACACGCATCTGTCGCGCGATCTCGATCGTGCGGCCCGCCGTGGCGTGCGCCAACCCTGCAGGCTCCACACGAGTGAACGCGCCCCCGGATGGGGACGTGTCGAACAAACCCATGCTCGTGCCGTGCACCCAACCCGGTGCAGAGCGCGGGAAACACAAAGGAGACGTATCTTGCGGTTTCTCAAGAACGTTCTACTTCCGATCGTCGTCGTACTCGGCCTGCTCGGCAGCGCGGCCGGAACGGCATCCGCCGAGGACAAACCGACGATCACCGTCGGCTCCAAGGACTTCACGGAGTCCATCATCCTGGGCGAGATGATCGCCGTCCTGCTGGAAGACCGGGGATACAGCGTCGAGCGCCAGATGAACCTCGGAGGCACCGCCGTCGTCCACGAGGCGATGGTCAACGGTGACGTCGACGTCGACGTCTATGCCGAGTACACCGGCACCGGCCTGCTGGCCATCCTGGGGCAGGAACTGCCCGAGGTCGACGCCGACGCGGCCGCCGACAGCGCGACCCCGGCGGCGAGCCCGCTGGCCGGTCAGGGCTACGACATCGTCGCCAGCGAGTATCCGGAGCAGTTCGGGCTCGCATGGCTGGAACCGTGGGGGTTCAACAACACCTACGTGATGACCGTGCGCGGCGAGACCGCGGAGGAGCTCGGGCTGACGACGATCTCCGATGGAGGGCCACGCGGGTGACATGACCGTCGGCGGGACACAGGAGTTCCTGGTGCGCCCGGACGGGCTGTCGGGCCTCGAGGAGATGTACGGTCTCGAGTTCGGGACTCGGTCGGGCTCGATCCCGGACTCGTCTACAGCGCGGTGGCCGAGGACCAGGTCGACATCGTCTCCGCTACCGCGACCGACGGCCGCATCCGGGCGCTCGGGCTCGTCGCGCTGGAAGACGACAAGGGCTTCTTC
>DATLHE010000437.1:0-2070 GCA_035540335.1 Thermomicrobiales bacterium
GATGTGGTAGGCGACCGGACGGCCGTTCAGGTCCATCTCGATCCCGCGGCGCAGCGTGTCGGTGTCGTCGAGGTCGTTCGGGTTGCTCAGCCGGTCGGGCGAGATGATCTGAACCGCCGTGCGCAGCGGGCGCAGCGGGTCGTTGACGATCCACTCGCTCGTCGCGACAACCTCGCCCGTCATCACGAAGGACGACACGGCGAGCCGGATGAGATCGGTGAAGGTGCCGCGCCGGGCGGCGTGCAGCCAGTTGTACTCGCTCTCGGCGATCGTCTGGAACCGCGCCTCGACGACTTCCGACCACTCCTCGGCCCACTCCTCCGAGACGCCGAGCACCTTCCAGTTGGGGGCGGCGTTCAGCCGGTAGGTCTGTCCGACGATGGAATCCCGATGCAGGCCGACCGCGCCGGCCGCGTAGCCGTTGTTCGCTGTGATGTCGCGCCCGCGGGCGTCGGCCAGGGGCTTCACCGAGTTGATGACGCCGTCCGGGGAGCGCATGGAGGGCGCCCACAGGGCCGTCTCGCGGCTGGTGCGCTCGGCACCCTCCAGCCCGCCGCCCACGACGGCACCCACCTCCGGGCGCACGGACATGATTTCGGACCCCGTGGCCGGGGCCTTGGTCCGGCGCTTCGCCATCAGAACAGGAACCCGATCGGACGGCGGTACGTGCTCGCCCCGGCGATCCGCGCTTCGAGGTCGGCGATGTAGGCGCGCAGGGCGGCGATGTTCGTCATCGTGAACTCGACGCGCTCGCCGTTCTGATCGACGACGACCCGCACCATCTTGCCGATGACGAGCTGGTGCAGCGCCTCCTTGGCTTCAGCGAGCTGGGTCTGCCAAATCAGCGTCTCGCTCATCCCAGCGCCTTTCCAAAATCAGCGAAGGAGTATCGCGCCTTCTTGCTGGCCGCAACGTTCTCGTCATTGCCACCGACGACTAGGGGGTTGTCCTTGGGCGGCATCAGCCACGCCGGGGGCCGCTCCCAGTTGACCCGCTCCATGTCGAGCAGGGACGGGTGGAAGCAGGCGCCGAGGTAGTAATAGGCCAGATCCCACGCCTCGTTCCGCTGCCTGCCGCCGCGCACGATCTCCCAGCCCTTCGGGGTCCGGTTCTCCGAGCACAGCTCCTTGTAGAACCAGTCCGGCAGCCAATCCGGGTAGTGGAACATGCCCTTCCCCTCCTCGGCGACTTCGAGGCGATTGGCCAGAGCGTCCTTCATGCTGTTCGAGTTCAGGAACAGCACCGGGATGTCGCCGCGGGCGCCGGCCTTCGTGCCGGTCGAGCGGGTGGAGGAGTCGGGGAACCGGATCTGCGTGCGCGGCGCGGATGGCGCGTGCTCGCCCTTGACGAGGTGGAAGCGGTGGTGCTTGCCCTCCTTCCGCAGCTTGCGGAAGAACGCGTAGGCATTGGTCGTCACGCCCTCCCGGCCGCCGCTGTCGCAGAGCGTCAGCTTCACCTGCATGCGCCGCCCCGACTGGTCGGCCAGGGGGTATTCGCGCTCGATCACCTGTTCGATCAGCAGATCCCAGTCCTCCAGGTAGGAGCCGGGCTTGACCCAAACCGCATCGTCGTCCTCGTCCGTGCGGCGGCTCTTGCGGATGTCGAAGCGGTCGATGATGTGCGTGTCGAACGGGACGCCCGGCGCGATGCCGTGGACCTGGACGACGAACATATTGGTCTGCACGTCCACGCAGGCGATCAGGCAGCGCACCTCCTGCGGCACCTCGCGCTCGGGCTGCTGGCGGGCGCGCGACTTCAGCACCTCGGGAAGGCGCTTCGTCTCCTGCGCCTTCTCGACGTAGGGCTCGGCGAGGTCGTTGTTGTAGAACTTGCGCAGCGCATCCTCTGTGCCGGTGCGCTCGTGCTCCTCCTGCGCCGCGAGGTACATCATCACGAGTTGCGGCCAGGAGACGAACGCGGCGGCGCAGCCGTTCAGCCAGAACGACGCGATGTTCGAGCGCGCCGCCTTGCCGCTGATCTGGCCGGTCTTGTCCACGCGCTGCCCGTCCGCGATCCACACGCCGCGGGCCTGCATCTCCTCGCGCTGGTTCGGTGCGATGCCGTAGGCGC
>DATLHE010000438.1:0-4938 GCA_035540335.1 Thermomicrobiales bacterium
CCCCCACCCCGGTGCCCGCGGCGACCGCGCTTTCCCAGTTCAGCATCGAGGAGGCCGAATCGACCATCGCCATCGCCGAGCAGGCGACCGCGCTTCCGATGGTGGGCAACATCGATGTCGACTCTCGCCCCCGCCCACCGAGCGCCGGCGCGCCCACCGTGCGCTTCGCCACGATCGCGCTGTTGGTGGTCTTCGGCGGCTTCATCGGCGGGTGCACCATGGTCATGGTGCTCCGCAGCAGGCGGACGGCGGAAACCTAGCGGCGGCACCCATCGGCAAGAACGAGAGAACCGGTCATGGCGCCTTCGACGACCGGTTCTCCATGACGGCGGCATGCAGGTGACGGGGGTACAACCCATGCCGGCCGGTGCTTCCGGGAGCTACGACGCCGGATCTGCCGCGTCGGCGGGCGACGCCTCCTGGCCCGCCTCTTCGAGCGCCGCCTGGAACCGCCTGATCCGCTCCGGCGGGAGAGCCATGGTGTGCAGCGTTCCGCCGAACTGAGCGAGGTCGGCTCCGGCCCTGGCGGTATCGGCCCCTTCCTCGAAGAGGACGATGACGGCCGAGCCGCCTGCCGCAAGCTGGTTTCCGATCGTCGTCACGAACTCGTCGTTGATGCCGATGTCCTTGTGCTTGCCCTTCCGGGCACCCATCGCCGCGCCCGCCGCAATGCCAACGACCGGAATCCCGAAAATGGCCCCGACGAGCAGGCCCAGCGCACCGCCGGCGGTCGCCTTCCCGGCGGCCGAATGCCCCCACGCATGAACCTTGAGCCCTTCGTGGTCCTTCGAGATCCAGCAGGCGTCCTTGACCTGGATCAGGTGTTCAAAATGCGACCAATCCACCGACTCCATCGCCTTCCTGGCGCGGTCCGGTTCGTCGTAGGTGATCGCGAGGAGCGTTGCCATAGGGAACCTCCAGACGTGAGTGAGGGGATGAAAAGCCGTCGCCCCAGGAGTGGGCAGCCCCTGTCCGTCGCGGACGCGATACCGTGTTGGGGGTGACGGTTCGGTGTGCAGCCTCCTTCGCGGATGGCGGTCAGGGACTCGTCCAGCCCCTCGTGGAGCGGCGACGGTCGGCTCATGCCACCAGGCTCGTCGCCACCAGGGTTGCCTGATCCGAGTGTAGCGACAGGTGGGGGATTCCAGAAGACCGGCCGCTCTCACCCGCGATCATTGGTCGCCCTGCAATAGCACGGCATCCCGTCATGCCATGGGCCGGAACCCTGCTCGCCGGCACGATCATGGACCCTTTTTGCATCGCTGCCGCGCTCGCCGGCTCGCTCCCGCCGGGCCATGATGGGTAGACGAGCGGTCTCCGCCCGGGTCCGGCCAATACGCGCCCGATCGCGTCGAGAACCCTCAAGTTGAGCGCACACAACCAGGAGGAGCCATGTCGTCGCAGATGCTCAACGAGAACACTTTCGCGTCGGTAGGACCGCAACGAGGCGCGTCGACCATGGCGCTCACCGGCACGATCGCCAAGTCCGGCGTGTTCCTGGTCCTGTCGCTGTTGTTCGGCGCATTGGGTTGGAATGTCGGGCTCGACTGGTTCTCCGAATCATCCGGCCTCTGGTGGCTGATCGGGTATTTCGCCCTGATCGGGCTCACAATCGCAACCGCCACCAACCCGGACCTCGCACTGCCCGTCGGGATCCTCTACTCGCTGCTGATGGGTTTCTGGATGGGGGCGGTGTCCCGGGTCTATGAGGAAGCGTACGACGGCATTGTCGCCCAGGCGCTGCTGGCATCGGTCAGCGCGTTCCTGGCCTGCCTGGTGCTGTATCTCGTGCGCGCGGTGCGTGTCACGCCAAAGCTCACGCGCACGATCATCACCGCAACGTTCGGGATACTGATCATGTATGTCGCCGCATGGATCCTCAGCCTGTTCGGCGTCGACCTCCTGCTTCTCTCCCAGCCGACAACCACCGGAATCCTTCTCAGCGTCGGGATCTGTCTCGTCGCCGCCTTCAATCTCTTTCTCGACTTCGCGGTCATCGAGAACGGTATCAAGCAGGGGGCGCCGTCGACGATGGAATGGTATGCGGCGCTCGGGCTCCTCTCGACGCTCGTCTGGCTCTATGCGGAGCTCCTCCGGCTGATCGCGTTGCTCCGCAGCCGGTAGCACAGCGCGACTCCGGGAACCGGCGTAAGCCGCGCACGCAACCACGATCGAACCGTGACGCGTCGCCGGGAACGTCGTGCGAGCCGACCGGCGCCGGGCGCCCGCGGCGTATCGGACGGTCGTTGTGCTTTCCGGGGAGGGCTGGAACGAGGCTCAAGAAGACGAGCGGAACGCGACCGCCGGGGAGCGCTTCTCAAGCATCTGTGTAGCAAACAAAAAAGGCCGTGGCGAACTGCCACGGCCTTCTCTCATTCTGGCGGAAGCGACGGGATTCGAACCCGCGATCTCAGCCTTGACAGGGCTGCATGTTAGGCCACTACACCACGCCTCCAACGCGGGAAAGATTACCATGTGGCCAATCGAGCGTCAACCTGAAATCCGGGATTCTTCCAACGAATCAGAAACCAGTCGTCGGCACCTGGCTCGCGATGGCATCGAGCACCGCATCGGAGGCGATGCCGCTCGCCTCGGCGTCGAAGTTCAGGATGACGCGGTGCCGCAGCGCCGGGTGCAGCACGCCCTGGATGTCCTCGTACGAAACATTCATCCGGCCCGCCAGCAGCGCCCGCACCTTGCCGCCCAGCACCAGCGCCTGCGCTCCCCGTGGGCTGGCGCCGTAGCGGATGTACTTGCGCGTCGCGTCGGGCACATGCTCGTGCTCGGGATGCGTGGCCATGACCAGCCGCACGGCGTAGTCGACGACGCTGTTGGCGATCGGCACCTGCCGCGCAACCCCGCCCATGCGCAGGATCGTCGCGCCGTCCGCGACTTTCTCGACCGGCGTGTCGGCCTGCATGGTCCGCCCGACAATCTCGTGGAGCTCCTCGGCGCTGGGATAGCCGACGATCAGCTTGAAGAGGAAGCGGTCCAGCTGCGCCTCAGGCAGCGGGTAGGTGCCCTCCATCTCCAGCGGATTCTGCGTCGCGAGCACGAAGAAGGGCTCCGGCAGCCGATGGTTCTCGTTCGCGATGGTGACGGTCTGCTCCTGCATCGCCTCCAGCAACGCCGCCTGGGTCTTCGGTGTGGCGCGGTTGATCTCGTCGGCGAGCAGGATGTTGGCGAAGACCGGCCCCCGCTGGAAGGCGAACGTCCGGCGTCCCTCTTCGGTCTCCTGGAGGATGTTGGTGCCCGTGATGTCGGCCGGCATCAGGTCCGGCGTGAATTGGATGCGGCCGAAGCTGAGGTCGAGCGTGCGCGCCACCGTCTGCACGAGCCGGGTCTTGCCCAGGCCCGGCACGCCCTCGAGCAGCACGTGGCCACCGGCGATGATGGCGGTCAGGACGTCGGTGACGACGGCCCGCTGGCCGACGATCACCCGCTCGATCTGCTGCTCGAGCTGCTCGGCGGTGGACCGGAACTCCGCCGGCGAAATGCTCAGCTCGACCGCCATGGCGTTCTCCTATCGGTAGATGAAGAGGGCATACGCCCAGACGCAGAGCAACAGACCGTTCAGCAGGACGAACCCGAGCCCGATATAGAGGAGTCTGACGCGCGGCGTTGGTGGCCACAGCTCGCTGAACGCGATCCTGCCCGGGCCCTCCGGCGCCTCGTCCTCGGTCAGCTCCGCGACGTGCTCATCCGCCGGATCTGGCTGCGTATCGTGTGTGCCGATTGGTCCCAAGAAAACTGCCTCGTCCATAGCCGGCGGCCCGCCCGCTCGTCGTCCGTGTCGACGAGGTCGGCCGCGCGGCGCATCAGGCCGGCGAGCGCATCCACGTCCGCCGGGTCCGCATACCAGGCCCACTCGCCGCCGACCTCGCGCAGCGCCGGCGCCGTGCCGGTGATGACGTGCGTGCCCGCCGCGAGCGCCTCCGCGATCGGGAGGCCGAAGCCTTCCGTCCAGGAGGGGTAGAGCAATGCCGTCGCCCCGGCGTAGAGCGCGGGCAGATCGTCCTCCGGCACATAGTCCAGTATACGGACGATTCCCCGCGCGGCGAGACGGCGCGCCTCCGCCAGCGCGGCGTCGTACCCCCAGCCCGGCCGGCCGGCGATCACCAGCGGCAGGTGGGTGCCGAGATTCGCCTCTTCCAGCGCCCGCAACGCGTTCAGGTGGTTCTTGCGCGGCTCGATGGTGCCGACCATGAGCAGGTAGCGCTCCGGTAGCCCCAGCCGGGCCCGCGCCTCCCCGGTCGGCGGGGTGGCGGTCAGGAAACGCTCGTCGACCCCGTTGCGCGCCAGCACCAGCCGCTCCGCCGGGACACTGAACAACCGTGCGACGTCCTCGCGCGTCGCCTCGGAGACGACCGCAACCCGATCCGCACGCGCGATCTGCCGTGGCACGACGTCGGAGAGATATCGGCGCAGGGCGTCGGTGGTGTGCTCGGGATGCGTCAGGAAGGCGAGGTCATGCACCGTCACCATGCGGGGCACGCCGAACGCCGGGGGGGCCGTGAAGTCCGGCGAGTAGAGGACATCACCGCGACCCGCGAGCAGCCGCACATCGAGCGGCACGCGGGCGCGGAACCAGAGCTGGTCGGCGCGACGCCGGCTGAACGGTAATGTGACGGTCCGCGCACGGGGGTTTGCGGGCAACGTCAGGTAAGGCGATGGCCCGCGCCGCTCCGGCGCCCGGAGCAGCGTCCAGGCGTCGCTATCGTCCGCGCAGACCAGGCGCGTGATGATGTTGCGCGCGTAGCGCCCGATCCCCGCCCCCTGGTCGAACGCCGCGCTGGCCTCAACGAGTGTCGTCATCGGTCACCGTGATATCGCGGCGCAGCATCCAGATGTAGAGCGGCAGGCCGACGAGGATGAGACTCCAGTACGTGATGAACCGATCGAGGAAGGCGATCGCCGCGGCCTTCTCGGGCGCCACGC
>DATLHE010000439.1:0-3084 GCA_035540335.1 Thermomicrobiales bacterium
CGTATCGATTGGCCCCGGGCATTACCGCCCGGGGCCAATCGATCGTACGGGCGGACAAGCCTGTCCTGAGGGCTCGCTCCGCTTCCCGGCCGAGCGCGACAAGCGGAGCGGGCCCTTGCCTCCGGCTCGGCCATGAGGATCCCCCGGCGCCGCACCGCCGGTTTCTCCTGGTGCCACCGTTGAACCCGCGGATCCTCCGGCGCACACCCTGGAAGGGTGTGCGCCCGGTACACCGCATGCCCTCGGACGACGCCCACAGGTGCGGCACACGAGGCCCGGCGCCACGGACGCCTGCGCCCGTTCCCGCGAAACCGCCCTCGCAGACACCAAAACGCCCGGAAGCATCGCTCCCGGGCGTTTCCTCTGCCGCATTCGTGCCGGTTACTTCACCGGCAGTTGGCTCTCCAGGAACCACAGATCCTTGTCCAGGTTTCGCGACACCTCCGTGAAGATGTCCGACGTGTCGATATCCCCGGCCTGGTCCGACGTGTCGATCGCCTCCCGGATCGCGTTGGCGACCACCCCATAGCGCTCGATCAACGCGTCCAGGTGATCCTCGATCGTGAAGATGTCGACCGGGTAGGGCGGCACCGTCGTCGCGTCGGTCACGACCTGCGTCGTGCCTAGCGCCACCCCGCCAAGCTGTGAGACGCGCTCGGCCATCAGGTCGTTCCCGGCGTCCAGCTCGTCACGGAAGGTGTCCAGCAGCTCATGGATGGCGATGAAGTTCGGCCCGCGCAAGTTCCAGTGCGCCTGCTTCGTCGCCAGCGCGAGGTCGATGCCGTCGGCCAGCCGCGCGTTGAGCAACTCCACCGAGGCCGCCCGGGTCTTCTCGTCCAGGTTGTTCTTCGTCTTGTGCTGGAGCCCCTTGATCTTGTTCGCCTGTGTTTTCACCTCACGAATCTGCGCGCTCATCGTAGGTCCATGTCTCCTTTGCCGGCGATCGTGACACACGGTGCGTCATGCCGTCCGGCGCTGTCGTCGTTCTGCCAGGGAGTACGCAGAGTCGATGCCATCGGACGCGTGAATCGGGCGCGGATGCCGCGGACTCGACCGCGTTTGATACTATCGGTGCGGTGATCGGCCAGACGGCGGCGCTCCGGGGATGGAACGGGGCGCCATGTGCTATGTGGCGATCGTGGGGGACACTGCCATGCGAGAGGGAAGGACACGACGCGGTGCATGAGGGCCGAATCGAGATTGCGGCGATCGTGGGGAGCCTGCGCCGGCAATCGTTCAATCGCGGCCTCTTGCGCACGTCCATGCTGCTGCAGCCTGAGGAGATGCGGCTCGTCGAGATCGCGATCAACACCCTGCCGTTTTTCAACGAGGATCTCGAGGCAGGCGGCGATCCGCCGTTGGTCGAGGACTTCAAGCGGGCGCTGCAACGCGCCGACGGTGTGCTGATCTGCTCACCGGAGTACACCTACTCGATCCCCGGCGTGCTCAAGAACGCGCTGGACTGGGCCTCGCGACCGCCCGGGCGCTCGGTCCTGCGTGGCAAGCCCATTGCGTTGATGGGCGCGGCGGTCGGCCGCTCAGGCACCATGCGTGGCCAGCTGCACCTGCGCCAAATCTTCGTCCAGATGGGCGCGGTTGTCATCCCGGAGCCGGAGGTGTTCGTCACCTTCGCGCCGGACAAGTTCAATGCGCTCGGCGAGCTGACTGATCACGGCTCGCGGGAGCTGATCCGCCAGCTGCTCGCCAATCTCGCCGACTGGGCGGTGCTGCTGCACGGCCAGCGCTGAGCGCGCACGGGAGACGCACGATGAGAATCAGCCGTCGCATATTGCTGCAACGATCAGCGGCCGGCGCGGCCGGGCTCGCCCTCGCGAGTCATGTCCGGCCCGTGCTCGGGCAGTCGACGCCCGCTGCTACGCCCGTGGAAGCGGGCCCCGCCGCGTTGGTGACGGCGGACACCCTCATCCCCCAGGTGGACGACACCCAGCTCGTCGCGGTCATGCCGGCAACGTCGTTCGAGGCGGCGCGGATCCGCGGCTCGATCCTGCTCGACTGGGCGGATCTGGAGCTGGCGGACACCTCCGAGGCCTCCGTCGCCACATGGACCGAGGACATGCGCCAGCTGGTCGCCGTGCGGGGTATCCGCGCCGACCGGCCGACCGTCCTCTACGACGAGGGCACGCTCTTCTCGGCGCGTGGCTGGTGGCAGCTCGCCTATCTCGGGTACGACCTGCCCCGGGTGCTCGACGGCGGGCTGCTCGCCTGGGCCGCCGCGAAGGGCGCGGTCGACGCCGGACCCGTCGAGATCGCGCCGGTCGAGGCGCCCGTGGCCGAGGGCCCGACCGTCCGCCGGGAGCTCCTGGCGACGAAGGACGAGGTACTCGCCGCGCTCGACGACCCCGGCATTGCCCTGCTCGACGTCCGCGCGCCCAACGAGTACGCCGCCGGGCACATCCCCGGGGCGGTGAACCTTCCCTACACGGACAACGCCGCCGAGGCATCGCCGCACCTGTTCAAGTCGCCCGAGGTGCTGCGCGAGATGTACGCGGCGATCGGCGTCACGCCCGACAAGCGGGCGATCACCTACTGCACGACCGGCGTGCGCGGCTCGGTCGGCTTCTTCTCGCTGATGCTCGCCGGGTTCACCGACGTCGCCCTCTACGTCGGCTCCTGGAACGAATGGGACAACGACCCCAGGTTACCGCAGGAACCCGCCTCATCCTGACCCAGGGCGGAGCGCAGGGGAGGGATTGAACGCGCTCACTCATCTTCAGTGTCAATCCCCGACGGCGCGTTCAATGCCCTCCCGCCGTCGCCGGGCAGACCCCCTTTCCTGCGGCCGACCCAACAACCAACCTCGTTCAGAGCGAAGCGATGAACCCGACGCGAAGCGATGTGACGGGAGCGGTGGTCCGATGGAGGCGCGGTCGCCCCATCGTCGTCAGGTCGGCCACAAGAGCCGACCTCGCGCACGCCGCGCCGCCGTCGTCGCCGCGCACCCCGCAGGGTGTGCGCCGTGCGGCCGCCCTTTTCACGAGACGATGACCACCACCCCCTCTCCACCCGTTACCTGGCCACCTGGCCGCCTTCCCTAACACACCGCGTCGGGGAGGACGCGACCGC
>DATLHE010000440.1:0-9822 GCA_035540335.1 Thermomicrobiales bacterium
GAAAGACCTTGCTCCCCGCGACGCCTCTACCACTCCTCCTCGTCGGCGTCCCGCATGTCCATCGTCCACGTTGCGCGCCACGGATCATCGCCGGCAACCTGCGGACCGCCGAAGCGTCCCTGCTCGCTGGCGTCCTCCTCCGCCAGCTCGACCATGAAATCGGTGAAGCTCTCCACGGTCGTCGCCGGGTCGTGGAAGCGAAACCGGCCAAGCTCATTCAACAACGAGGCCCCGGGGTCGAACTGCCCGCTGTGGAAGGCAAGCTGCCGCAGGCGGGCGAGCCGGGGGTCATCGTCGGCGAGCGAGCGGACATGGTCGGCCAGCTCGCGCAGGCCGTCGGCCGAGCGCCGGCTGCGTGTCGCCGCCTCCGGGCCAAGGCCCAGCATGTCCTGCTGCTCACGCTCCCGTCGCCAGTCCGCGATCATCTCGATCCGCTCGACGATCGCCTCTCGTGCTTGGCTCGACACCTCTCCGGTTCCCCCGTCACTGCGACGCGCCATCCGGCGCCGTTACCATGAACGCCATGATAAGACGCCGCGGCGCAGGACCGCGAACGGGCGGGAGGTGCCCACCCTCTCTCCTTGGTCAGGACGACGCGATGCCGGGAACGTCACTGACCCAGATTGAAGGTGACGGTGCCGGTCTCGTCGCCGTGCTCGACGAGCGTGCCGGTCCCGCTGGCCCCCTCATACGCTCCGGTGCCGCCGACGACGGCGAACGTCTTCTCCGGCGGCGGGGTGTTCAGGAACTGGGTGGAGACGGTGCCGTCCGGCAGCGACCATGTCACGGCGCAGAACATCTCGCCGCCGGCGGCGTCGATGATCGTGCAGACGCCGCCGTTGTGGCCGACCTCCGCTCCGTTCTGGAGGAGGAGATCGTTCAGGATTACCCGGTCGCCAAGCTGGAAGCCAGCCGCCTGGTCGGCGACGATCGGCGTGTCACGGAACTGGACGTCGAAGGTGAGCACTCCGCCCGTGGGGGTGCCCACGGGCGTCGCCTGGGCGACGGCAAGGCGGGGGAAAGCGCCGACGGCAATGGTGCTGACCAGAAGGAGGACGACCACAAGGGACAGCGCGCGCGTTCGTCGCATGACCTGATCCTTCCCGCGTTCGACCGCCACGGCGACGGCCACTGGCTTCGATCATACGGACATGCAGCCGCGATGCGGCTCTGTGGGAAGCCCGGGAGGGCCATGGACGGCCCCATGGGGTCATGCGCGACAGATCGCGGCGCCATTCGCGGATGTGCCATCATGGCGCCAACGTCATCCGCAGCACCGGCAGGACCCCACCGCCCCATGTCTCGAGAGCGCCCGGTCGCCGCGCCGGTAATCGCAACATCGCCCGCAGCGTCGCGCCTGCCGGCCTTCGGCGCGCTGGCGCTGGCGATGGGCATCGTCGGCACCTCGGTGACCGCGAACACGTTCATCGTCGGCCATGCGCCGATCTTCCTCGCCTCGGCAATCCGCTTCCTGCTCGCCGCCGCGATCCTGGTTGTGATCGTCCGGGCCATCGAGGGCGGCCTGCCGCGGCTGTCGTCGCGTCTCCACGCCGTGCTCGCGCTACAGGCGCTTGCCGGGGTCGTGATGTTCAATATCCTGCTGATGCTCGGGCTGGACTTGACGACGGCGACGGTGAGCGGCATCATCACGGCCGCCACGCCGGCGGTGATCGCGCTGATGTCCGTCGCCATGGGGGATCGCCTTGGCCGGGTGGGCTGGATCGGCGTCTCGGTCGCGATCGCCGGGGTCGTGGCCGTCAATCTGCTGGCCACGCCAGGCGAGGATGAGGCGTCGCGCCCGATCCTGGGCGGCGTCCTCGTCTTTCTCGCCGTCGTCGGGGAGGCACTCTACGCCGTGCTCGGCAGGTATGCAGCGGGCAAGCTTACGCCGCTTGCGACGGCGACGTGGATCAGTATGTATGGGGCGGCGATGTTCGTCCCGCTGGCGCTGTGGGACCTGCGCGATACCGATCTGGACGCGATTCCACTGAGCGCGTGGCTGGCGATCCTCTATTTGGCGATCGTCGTCACCGTCGTCGCCTTCGCGCTCTGGTTCAAGGGGCTGGCGACCATCCCGGCAAGCACGGCCGGGGCATTCACCGGCATGATCCCGGTAACGGCGGTGATCAGCGCCGGACTGATCCTCGGCGAGTCGGTTGGCCCGATCCACATCGCCGGGATCGCCTGCGTGCTCACCGGCATCTTTCTCGTCGCCAGCGCCCGCGCGCACCCGTAATAGACAAACAGGCTCCGGCGCGATGCCGGAGCCTGTCCACGCTCGTTTTATGTCTCGAACGGCGTCCTAGAGACCGCGACGGACCTCGTCATCGTCGTCGTCGAGTGGCAGCTCGTCCTCGTCCACCGGCAACCGCATCGGGCGGACCGAGTCGGGATCGACCTCCTCGCCCAATGTCCCAATCGCGACATCCTCCGCGACCGGATCGTCGAGGACATCCTCCTCGTCCAGCGGCTCGTCGGCCAGATCATGCTCACGATAGGTCATCGCTACACCCTCCTTCGAGATGAACGCTCCTACCTTCCGCGAAACACATGCCGTGACGCTACATGACGGCGATGATGACGGCAATGACAATGATAGCAAGGATGACCAGGATGACGACCGCGCCCATGTTGGCGACGCGGCGGCGCTGATCATCGTTTGTGACATGCGGCTGGCGCGCATTGGGTGCGGCGGTCGCCGTCCGGCGGGCATCCTCGCGGTACTCCGCGTAGGGGAAGAGCTCCTGCCGCCGCTCGCGAGCCAGCTCGAAGTCGACGATGCGGCCGGCGAGCACATCCGGCTCCATGTCGGCCCAGTCGAAGCTGTAGACGCCCCAGCGCTTCTCGAGCTCCATCACGGACGCGAGAGAAGCGTTCTCGGCGCGCTCGGCACCCTCCAGCACCAGCTCGTAGGCACGCTGGTCCCGGGCGATCTCGTCCGCGAGCTCGCGACGCACGTCGGCAGCGGAGCGGCCATGATAGACGGGATGCCACTCGAACCTGGCTTCGCCGGCGGCCTCGTTCTGTCGGGAGTCGGTCACCTGATCATCCTTCCAGCCGTCACGCAAGTGCATGTGCTTGCGGGAACTGTACCCCACCCGCCGCTCGGGGTTCCCAATCCGTGCGCCACTGTATGCAACTCCCCGAAATACAGGGAAAATCGAGATGTGGTCATGCTATGATGCGGCATCAAACCTCTCGTCATCGGACCAGGTTGCATTTCGACCGAGTGGGATGCCGGAAGCCACCGAACCCTGACCCAGGTGGGCTTGATCGGGTCGCTCGAGGAGATTTTGTCACGCGGGTCCGCCGCGAGGAGAAACATCATGGCGGAGGGCACGCCCTTTTCGATGTGGTCGCCGTTCCAGACGCCGATGCATGACGTGCCGGATCCGGATCATGACATGGACCCCGCTCGCGTCCGCTCGCAATTGGCGCTCAAGGCGGCGCGCCTGTTTACCTGGGAGATCGACACGGCGACCGGGCGCATCTGGTACTCGCCAAACGCGGCCGACATCCTCGGGTATACACCCGGCGAGACGATCACGCAGGGCGTGAGCCATGTGCACCCCGCGGATCGGGACAATCTCCGGAGGAGCTTCGAGCGCGCCGCGCGCGGCGAGGCCGCGCTCAACGCCGACTACCGCATCGTCAATCCCCACAGTGGCGCCATGTTCTGGGCGCGCACCCAGGGGCAGCTCCTCAGTGAGGGCGAGGGCCAGCCGGGCCTGTTGGTCGGCGTGACCCAGGATGTCACCGACCGCAAGCGCACCGAGGAAGACCTGCGGGAGAGCCAGGCACAGTTCCAGACGCTGTTCGACACCATCGACGAAGGCTTCTGCATCATCGAGGTGATCTTCGACGATGCCGGAGCGCCAGTCGACTATCGGTTCGAGACGGTCAATCCGGCGTTCGAGCGGCATACCGGCCTGCATAACGCCACCGGCAAGCGCATGCGCGAGTTCGTGCCCGACCATGAGTCCTACTGGTTCGACATCTACGGGCGAGTCGCGATGACCGGAGAGCCGGCGCGATTCACCGCGGGCGCCAAGGCACTGAACGATCGTTGGTTCAACCTCTACGCATCGCGCATTGGCGACGACGACAGCCGGCGCGTCGCGGTCCTCTTCACCGACATCACCGATCGGCGGCGCACCGAAGAGGCACTCCGCCGCTCCGAGGAGCGCCTCCGGCGAGCGATCGAGATCGAGACGGTCGGCATCGTCTTCTTCCGGCCGGACGGCACCATTACCGACGCGAACGATGCCTTTCTCCGCTTGAGCGGCTATGACCGCGCGGACCTGGCGAATGGTCAGTGGAAGATGGACGCGATCACACCCCCCGAATGGATCTCGCGATCGCATCAGGCCACCGATGAGATGATTCGGCTCGGGCGGAACACTCCCTACGAGCGCGAGTATCTCCGCAAGGACGGCTCGCGCTGGTGGGGCCTGTTCGCCGCCACGCGGATCGATGACCAGGAAGCCGTCAAATACATCATCGATATCACCCGGGCCAAGCGGGCGGAGATAGACCGTGCGCGCCTCGCCACGCTCGTCGCCTCTTCCCATGACTCGATCGTCGGCACCAACGTCGACGGCATCATCACCGACTGGAACAGGGGCGCCGAGGAACTCTACGGCTATGCCCCGCGGGAAACCGTCGGCAAGCATATCGGCATGCTCACGCCCGACGACCGCAAGGATGAGTTGCGCAGCTTCTACACGCGGCTGCTGGCGGGCGAGCAGATTCCGCCGACCGAGACGGTACGCGTCCACAAGGACGGCCGTCGCCTCGACGTCGAGCTGATGCTCTCACCCATCGTCGACGCGGTCGGTCGCACCGTCGGCGTGGCCGGGATCGCCCGCAATGCCACCGCGCGCAAGCAGCAGGAACGCGCGCAGCAGGACTTCCTCGCCATGGCGAGCCACGACCTCAAGACGCCGGTGACCGTGATGCGCGCCCGTGCACAGCTCATGCGCCGGCGCAAGGCGTACGACGAGCGTGGCGTGGACGTCATCCTGGACCAGACCCGCCGGATGGAGCGGTTGGTGTCCGACCTCCAGATCGCCGCGCAGCTCGAATCGGGCCAACTGGAGCTACAGCGGTCTTACAGCGACGCCAACGACCTCGTTCGTGAAGCCGCCGAACGCACGCGAGCTCAGACCGAGCAACACCATGTCCACGTCGATCCGTCGCCGAGACCGGTGACCGGCTGGTGGGATCCGGACCGCATCGGCCAGGTCCTCGACAATCTCCTCGGCAATGCGATCAAGTACAGCCCCAACGGCGGGACGATCGTCGTCAGCGTGAGCGCGGGCGACGGGATGGCGCGGCTGAGCGTCGCCGACGAAGGCGCGGGCATCCCCGAGGACATCCAGGGCAGGCTCTTCGAGCGCTTCTATCGCGCGGACGAGGCGGGTCTCGCGTCCGGGCTGGGCCTCGGCCTCTACATCACGCAATTGCTGGTGGCAGCGCATGGCGGCCGCATCGAGCTCCGGTCCGCGCCCGGCGCGGGCAGCACCTTCACCGTCGTGCTGCCACTGGCCGACGAGGACGAGACGGCGTCCATGTCCGCGCACCAGAACGGCCGCGCCACCTAGAACCGGTCCGCCGGGTAGATGTACGGAAACCCCTGCGGGAAGAGCACGGCGAGGGCCTCGGCCTGCGGTCCGCCGATGCCGACCCGGGCGAGCACCTCGCGCGGGTCGAAGCTGCCGAACGCCAGGCGCGCCACATCGCCCGCGCTCAGGGGCACGGCGGCGGCATCCGCAGCGGTGGCGCTGCCGGCGGCGAGCCACCCGTCGCCAAGCGTGAGCGCGGCGCGGTCGTCTCCGGTGTCGATCACCAGCCGCCCGCGCCACGGCGGCGTGGCGGCCGCCCACCGACGTTCCAGCTCGGGCTGCAGCGCCCGGAACAGCCGCAACAGGTCGAGCGCCCGGCCCATGTACTCGCCTTCGAACGAATGGTGGAGGCGGATCGCCGCGCCGCGAAGCGCCGCCGCCATGCCGATCCGCCCGTCCGGCGGCAGCATCCACTCGATCGCCTCGACGCCCCGCTCCGCGGCCCAGGCGCGACACGCGCCAAGCAGCGCATCGGCGGCCTGGGGCGTTGCGGCGAACGCCTCCGAGACGCGCAGGGCGTCCGGCTCGTCCCGGTACTTCGAGCCCATCCACCAGCTCCAGCTTGCCCGCCACGCATAGGCGACGATCGCGCCGCTCGCGTCGAGCAGCACCCGCGCCTCGTCCTCGTTCCTGGCGAGGGACCCGGCGAGCTTGCCCCACGACGGCGTCTGCCCGTCGCGCACGAGCGGGCCGATGGACTGCCCCATGCCCGCGTCGTAGAGCGCGCGGACGGCGGGGAGATCGCCGGGCTGCATCGGGCGCGACGCGAAGCCCTCGGGGAGGAGTTCCGGGATGTCGTCGCGGCGCAGCGCGATCACCGGCTCGGGACCGAGGGTGGCGTAGCCGAACTTCGGGTAGAAGCTGGGGATGCCGTAGAGCGTCGTCAGCGGCGCGTCGCCCTGCTTCATGAACGCGATGCAGGCCTCCAGCACGCGCCGCGAATATCCCTTGTAGCGATAATTCTCGTCGGTCTCCACGCCGCCGATGCCGTCCATCCGCACCGGCGCGATGCCGATCATCACCGTCATCGGGACGACGAACGCGCCGCTGATCTCCCTGCCATCGCGGACCAGCTTGACCCGCGTCTGCCCTTCCGGCGTCGGCTCATGCACCAGCGTCAGATCGGCGTCGGGCGCCTGCGTCATGGGTGTCTCCTTGGCGAGTACTCTGTTGCCGCCCACCTTGTGTGCGAGATCGGCTGAACGCCGTCAGCACGCAGGCGCACACCCTTTGGGGTGCGCGGCTACGGAAGCAACTTTCCGATCCATCCTCGTAGCTGCGCACCTCGCTGAGTGCGCGCGGTCGCTTACAGCGCCAGTGTCCCCTCGTAGACCAGGTCCCGGCAGCGCGCCTCGATCTCCTGCGGATCGATGAACGCCCGCGCCAGGCCCGTCTCCTGCGCCGCGCGGGCGACCGCCGCCGCGACGCGCGACGAGACGCGCAGGTCGAGGCTGTCCGGGATCAGGAACTCGGGGGAGAGCTGGTCCGGTTTCACAAGATCGGCGATCGCGTGCGCGGCGGCGATCTTCATGTCGTCGGAGATCGTGCGCGCCTTGACGTCGAGCGCGCCCCGGAAGACGCCGGGGAAGGCCAGCGAGTTGTTGATCTGGTTCGGGAAGTCCGAGCGGCCGGTGGCGATCGCGAAGGCGCCCGCCTCACGCGCCAGGTCCGGCATGATCTCCGGCGTCGGGTTCGCCAGCGCGAAGATCAGCGGGTCCTTGGCCATCGAGCGCACCATCTCCGGCGTCAACGTGCCGGGCGCGGAGAGGCCGATGAAGACGTCGGCGCCCTTGACGACATCCGCCAGCGAGCCCTGCTTCTGCTCGCGGTTGGTGATCTCCGCGATCGCGACCTTGGACGGCGTCATCCCAATCTTGCGGTCGAGCGCGATCGCGCCCTGGCGGTCGCAGAGGATGACATCGCCGACGCCGATCGAGATCAGCAGCTTGGCGGTCGCCATGCCCGCCGCGCCGGCGCCGTTGATCACGACGTGGAGATCGCTCAGGGTATTGTTGCGCAGCTTCGCGGCGTTCAGGAGACCGGCGACGACGACGATCGCGGTGCCGTGCTGGTCGTCGTGGAAGACCGGCATGTCGAGCTCCGCCCGCAGCCGCTCCTCGATCTCGAAGCAGCGGGGCGCGCTGATGTCCTCGAGGTTGATGCCGCCAAACGACGGCGCGATCGCCGTGACGATGCGGACGATCTCGTCGGGATCGCGCGACGCGAGGCAGATCGGGAACGCCTCGACGCCGGCGAGCGACTGGAAGAGCACGGCCTTGCCCTCCATCACCGGCAGCGCCGCCTGCGGGCCGATGTCGCCGAGACCGAGCACGGCGGAGCCGTCGGTGACGATACCGACGAGGTTGCCCTTGCCGGTCAGCTCGAACACCTTGGACTCGTCGTCGCGGATGACGTGCGCCGGGATCAGCGCCTGCGGCGGAACGTAGAGCAGGTTGAGGATGTGGTGATCGCGGATGGGGATCTTGCTCCGGATCTCGAGCACGCCGTGATGGCGCTCGCGGAGGTCGATCGCCGCTTCCTGCAGCGTCTTCGACTCGGTGCGCACGCTCGGGCGCGGCTTCTCCAGCCGCCCCTCGTAGACGTAGCGCCGGGTCTTCTCCGAGACCTCTTCGGGGGTGACGTCCCGCGTGGCCTCGCCCGCCTCGATCGCGCCGCGGACGACCGCCGCGGCGATCGCCGGCGCGACCCGGAAGTCGAAGATGCGCGGCACGATGTAGTCGGCGTGCAACTCGCCCGGCGTCACCATATCGGCGAGGGCGCGGGCCGCGCCGAGCAGCATCCGCAGACGGATGTTGCGCGAGCCGGAGTCCAGCAGGCCGCGGAAGACACCCGGGAAGACGAGCGAAACGTCCATCGTGTTCGGGTAGTCCGAGCGGCCGGTGGCGATCACGCGGGCGCCGCCCGCGCGGGCGACGTCCGGCAGGATCTCCGGCTGCGGCACGGCCAGCGGCATCACGATCGGATCGGGCGCCATGTCGCGGATCATGTCATCGGTGACGATGTCGCCGGTGGAGAGGCCGATGAAGACGTCGGCGTTCTTCATCATCGACGCCAGCGAGCCCTTGCGCTGCTCGAGGTTCGTCTCCTTTGCCACGTACGACTTCGCCCAGTTCATGCGCTCCGGGCGGTAGCGATAGATGGCCCCGGCCCGGTCGCAGACGACCAGCTTGCGGACGCCGGCCCGGGTCAGGAGACGGGCGACGCCGATGCCGGCGATGCCCGCGCCGGCCATGACGACGCTGACGTCCTCCAGCTTCTTGTTGACGACCTTGAGCGCGTTGTAGAGCGCGCCGAGGACGAGGATCGCCGTGCCGTGGTGCTGGTTGGAGAAGACCGGGATGCTGGCGGCCTTGTCGAGGTTGTCGGCGATCGTGAAGGCGCGCGGCGAGGAGATGTCGTCGAGGCAGAGCGCGCCGAACGTCGGCGAGAGGGAGATGCCGGTCTCGACGATCTCCTCGATGTCGGTCGTCGAGAGCGTGATCGGGAAGGCATCGATGCCGGCGAAGGTCTTGAAGATGACGCTGCGGGCCTCGGCGATCGGAAGCGCCGCGTCGACCGGGCCGCCCTCGCTGCCGAAGAGGTCGGAGCCGTCGGTGAGGATGGCGACCGTGTTGCCGCGGCAGGTCAGGTCGTAGGAGCGCAGCGGGTCCTGGTTGATCTCCATGCAGGCCGCGGCGACGCCGGGCGTGTAGACGAGCGAGAGGATCGACCGGTCGCGGATCGGCACCTTACTGGCGACGCCGATCAGCCCGCGGTAGCGCCGGCGATAGTCCAGCCCCTCGTCGTTGTCGTCGTAGACGAACTTCCCGGAGGCCCGGGCCCCTTCCGTGTGGCTGGAGACGACCTGTTCGATCGGGGCCGACGGCCCGGCATGGGCGTCGTCCATCGGCGGCAGATGCTCGGCGGGTTCGTCTGCCCGCGGGGTCGCCGCACCCTTGCGCGTTCGCGTGTTCGCCATGAATCGTCTTCCGATCGTCATCGAGACCTGGCCGCCCGCGATCGTCGCCGACGGAACGCCCCGACGCGTGATGCCTGGCGCTCCGACGCGAAGACCGGGTCACACGCGTGGGACGGCGCCGTGCCGCATGACTGAAACCTACGTCGATAGTATCGCCTATCGCGGCGGATCATGACGCACAACGCGCCAGGCGCCGGACGGTTGTCCGGCGCCTGGCGC
>DATLHE010000441.1:0-4007 GCA_035540335.1 Thermomicrobiales bacterium
TCAGTTCCCTTCCTCGATGGCGGCGTCCGGCCCCGCGAGGGCCTGGAGCTCGGCGATGAACCGCTCCTCGTCGACGAGCTCGAGCTTGTAGGCGGATTCCTCGGCGCGGGGGGCGGGCGGGAGCACGAAGCGCACCCATCCTTCCTCGGCGCCCTGGCAGAGGATCTCCGTCACGCGGGCCTCGAACCGGTTGTACGACATCTCGGGCGCGATGACGCGGTAGTACTGCTCGCCCATGCCATTGTGCGTCCAGATCAGGCGGACGAGCTGCCGGTGTCTCGACTCCAGCGGTGAGGCGGCGAGCTCGTTGGACATGAGCCCGCGGAGGATCGCGGAGAACTTGCCCATCGGGCGCGTCTCGTTGCCGCAGACGGGACAGTGGCCGTCGACGACCTCGTCGTGCCGGTAGCTGCGGCGACAGGTGTCGCACCAGAGGTAGGTCTTGTGGGGGTCGGCGGCCCGGGAGGCTGACATGGGCCTCCTCCTTCCTGCAGGGTGATGCCGTCAAGCAAAGAACCTGATCGCCAACGGCGATCAGGTTCTTTATCGTACGCGGTATATCTCGTGGCGTGCCGCTCACTCGCGTATGGTGCGGTCCTGGTACTGCTCGGTACCGCCCTTGCCCATATTCGCGGCGGCGGGCTGCTGTCCGGCCTTGTCGGCCCAGCGCTGGATGAGCCAGGTGACGATGATGCCACCGATCATCATGATCATCGCGAGCGCCACTTCGATCGTGTCGGAAAGAACTCCGAACGCCGCCGCCATGTTCGTAACCAGCATGTCCGTATCTCCTTGCCCGTGAACCGGCGACTAGCCCTCGATCGTCAGGGTGCCGACCATGCCGGCTTCCTTGTGACCGGGAACCGAGCAGTAGAACGTGTACTCACCCGGCGCGGCGTCCTCAGGGATCGTGATGGTGACCGTCTCGCCGCCGGCGGCGACCTCCTTGATGCCGAGCTCGTCGACGACGAAGTCGTGCTCGAGCGCGCCCACGTTGTTCATCGTGATCGTGTCGCCCGGCTTGGCGGTCAGGGCGTCGGTCGAGAACGCGACGTCCTGGGCCTCAATCGACAGGCCGCTGCTGCTGGCGCCCTGATCCGTCGCGGCGGGGGACGCCGCGGATTCGCTGCTGGCGCCGGCCGGCGGCGGGGGCGTCGGGTAGGCCGGTGGCGCCTCGTCCGTGTGGCCGCAGTACTCGCCGCTGGGGTCTTGCAGGCATTGCGTGTCGGCGACCGCCTTGCCGGTGTCCTTCACGGTCGTGTTGTACACGTAGTTCCAGTTGCCGTGCATGATCAGATAGACGAGGTCGTTGACCTCTTCCACGTTCAGATCGTTGCCGAACGCTGGCATGACCTTCGTGGTCTTGTTGGGCTCGGCCGGGATGCCATAGATGATACGGAACCGGAGCCAGTCCTCGGCGACCGATTGCTTGACCGGGTCATCGGACTGGAAGACCGCGTTCGCTTGCGCAAGCTGGTCCGGCGTGAGGTATGCCTGGTTGAGGATGCCCCCCACGCGTGCGGGCTTCTCACCGTAGGCCGCGCCCATCGAGCCGAGACCAGAAGGGCCGTGGCACTGCAGACAGTAGGTGATGTAGAGATCGGTGCCGCGCTCGATGGCGACGGCATCCTGCTCGCCCGTCTCGCTCGAGCGTCGATTGGGCTCGTCCGCCAGGTAAACGACCAGGACGGTTGCGAGCGCAACCAAGCCGATAATGACGACTGTTGCGAGCTTTTGAACAGCTCCCACCCTTGTTCTCTCCTCATCCGTCGCCGGCGCTCAGCGCGCAGGCCCGACCGGCAAACTCGACACCCTTATGGATAGGGCGTTGCATCCTCAGGCCTGTACTCGGGACGCATGACCAGCGAGCTGGGGTTGGTGTCGACGGTCACGCTGCCATCGTCGTTGACGGACGAGGGCATGAGGTCGAGGGCGCGGGTCGCGGGGCCGGCGATGCGGGTGCCGTTGTACTCGTAGACAGAGCCATGGCACGGGCAGTGGAAGTGTTTTTCCCCCTGGTTCCAAGGCACGGTGCAGCCAAGGTGGACGCACTTCCAATAGAGGGCCTGAATACCGTCCTCGGTGTGGACGATGTAGAACTTGCCCTCCTGGTCGCGAAACGGGGTGCCGTTGACGTCAGGAATGACGTTGGCGCCGACGGTGATCTCGCCGCCGAAGGCGCCGGTCTTGTTCGGCCAGATCAGGACGCCGAACGCGATCCCCAACTCGGCGAGCACCACTCCCGTTGCGCCGAGGGCGGCGTTGCGGGTGAAAGAGCGCCGCGAGTGGAGCTTCTTCGCGACCGTCTCACCGTGGCCGGACTGGAGGCGCGCGAGCGTTGCCACGCTCTTGCTCATCACCCAGCCGCCGCCGAGGCCGGCAAGCGTTTTAACCATGGGATTCATCAGTACGTCATTCCTTACCGTGACTTCGGACGGCTGCGGACCTTCTCGTCCGCGCCGTCCAGTTCCCTGCGACTGCCTCGTCGACTAGTGGTGGACGAGCGGGAGATCCCATGGCCAAGTCAGATTCTGCCCCTCGCCGCGGAACGATGTGCCAAAGATCGACAGCACGAAATAGGTGACGAAGAAGCCGGTGAAGAGCGCGATGATCATCTCGCGCCGCGTCGGCCGGAACATCTGCTGCACGAGACCGACGAGGATGGCGATGCCGATGAGCACGATGATGGAGGCGAGGACGATGCCGCCCATCCACTCCGGCGCGCCGTTCTCCTGCAGCGCCTTGCCGATGCCGAACTGCGTGCCGCGCTCGGTGACCTCATCGAGGATCACCATGCCCGTCAGCACGACGGTTGTGTAGACGGTGCTGAAGAGGATGATCTGGCGTCCCTTGTGGGAGGTGCCGAGGATGCCGACGCCGAGGGGGCTGCGGTCGAAGTAGGGGATCGCGGCGATGCCGACGAGCGCCAGGGTCGGGATGATGACGCCCGCGAGACCGGCGTCCATATGCAGCAGCATCTCCTGCAGGTTCAGGAAGTACCACGGCGCCTTGGACGGGTTCGGCGTCTGGTTCGGGTTGGCGCGCTCCAGCAGCGGCGCGTTGACGAGGATCGAGAGGGCCGTCAGGATCGCCAGGAAGACGACCGCGCAGACGGCCTCGACGACGACGAGCGACGGCCAAACCATCACCTCGTCTTCGGCGAGATCGGTGGGGCGGGCGAGGGCCCGCCCACGCACGAGTTCGAGCAGTTTCTGCCGCTTTTGCTCGTCGATGGCGGCGGGTCCGGCTCCCGGTTGCTGCTGGATGGTATCTGCCATGTGCTTCATCCCTCAGATGGTTGACACGCTGCGAACCGAACGCCTGGCCGCTACAGCGGGCCGGAGATGCCGCCGTCCTTGCGGATGCGCCAGAAGTGCACAGCCATCAGGAACGCTGCCACGAGCGGCAGGAAGATCACGTGCAGGGTATAGAAGCGAATGAGGGTGCTCTGGCCGATCTGGAAATCGCCGAGCAGGATGCGCTGCACCTGCGGGCCGACGATCGGGGCGGCGCCACCGATCTCCGAGCCCACAGTCACGGCCCAGTATGCGAGCTGGTCCCACGGGAGGAGGTAGCCGGTGAAGGAGAGCAGGAAAGTCGTGACGAGCAGGAGCACGCCGATGACCCAGTTGAACTCGCGCGGCGGCTTGTAGGAGCCGGTGTAGAAGACGCGTCCCATATGGAGGAAGACGGCGATGACCATGCCCTGTGCCGACCAGCGGTGCATGTTACGCATCAGCTGGCCGAAGGTGACGCTGCCCTCGATGTCCTTCATCGATTGGTACGCCTGGTCGGCGGACGGCACGTAGTAGAACATCAGCAGCACGCCGGTCATCGTGAGCACGAGAAACATAAAGAATGACAGGCCACCCAGGCAGAACGTGTACGTGACCTTGGTCGCGTAGCGCTTGATCTTCACCGGGTGAATGTGCAGGAACACATTACTCGCGATGATCAGCGCCTGGTTGCGCTGCGTATCCGGGTAGCCGTGCCTGACTACCGAACGC
>DATLHE010000442.1:0-9799 GCA_035540335.1 Thermomicrobiales bacterium
TCGAAGCGGCGGTCGATCTCCCAGCTGGCGCGGACGTCATCGCGGCTGGGCCAGAGGCCGCAGCCGATCCCGGCGAGGTAGGCCGCGCCGAGAACGGTCGTCTCGACGTTCTTGGGGCGCACGACGGGCACGCCGAGGAGATCGGCCTGAATCTGCATCAGCAGGTCGTTCTGCGCCGCGCCACCGTCGACGCGGAGCTCCGCAAGCTCGATCCCGGCGTCGGCCTGCATCGCCTGGAGGACGTCGCGCGACTGCATGGCGATCGCCTCGAGCGTGGCGCGGGCGATGTGCGCGGCGGTCGTGCCGCGCGTGATGCCGGTGATCGTGCCGCGGGCGTCGGCGTCCCAGTGGGGCGCGCCCATCCCCGAGAGAGCCGGGACGAAGGCGACGCCGGCAGTGTCCGGCACGGAGGCCGCCAGCGGTCCGATGTCCGCCGCCTGCCTGATGATACCGAGGCCATCGCGCAGCCACTGGACCGCGGCGCCGGTGACGAAGATCGAGCCCTCCAGCGCGTACTCGGTGATACCCTCGACCGTCCAGGCGACGGTGGTGAGCAGCCGGTGGTCGGAGGTCATCGCCTCGCGCCCGGTCTGCATGAGCAGGAAGGATCCGGTGCCGTAGGTGTTCTTGGCCTCGCCAGGGAGGAAGCAGGACTGGCCGAAAAGCGCGGCCTGCTGGTCGCCCGCGGAACCGGCGATCGGGATCGCGGCGCCGAAGAGCGCGGGATCGGCGGTGGCCAGCTCGCCGGCATTCGGCACGACCTCGGGGAGCATCGCGCGGGGGATGGCGAGGTCGCGAAGGAGCTCCTCGCTCCATGCCAGGGCGCGGATGTCGAAGAGCATGGTGCGCGAGGCGTTGGAGGCGTCGACGACGTGGCGGGAGCCGCCGGAGAGCTTCCAGATCAGCCAGGAGTCGATTGTGCCGAAGCAGATCTCGCCGGTCTCGGCGCGGCGTCGCAGCTCCGCGTCCTGGTCAAGCAGCCAGGCGATCTTGGTGGCGGAGAAGTAGGCGTCCGGGATGAGGCCGGTGATGCGCCGGTAGGTGTCCGCCATGCCGCGCTGATCGATCGCGTCGACGAGCGGCGCGGTCTGACGGGACTGCCAGACGATCGCCGGGGCGACCGGCTCGCCGGTGGCGCGGTCCCAGAGGACGGTCGTCTCGCGCTGATTGGTGATGCCGATCGCGGCGACGCGCGCAACGCCGCCCTCCAGGCGATCGAGCACCTGGCGGGTGACGCCCAGGGTGACGTCCCAGATATGCGCGGCATCCTGATTGACCCAGCCGGGGTGTGGGTAGCGCTGCTCGATCTCCTGCTGGGCGACATCGACGAAGCGGCCGGCGCCGTTGACCAGCACGGCGCGGCTGGACGTCGTTCCCTGGTCGATCGCCAGGATCAGTCGCTCATCGGTCAACGTCGCGTCCTTTCTCGCGGGCGGACACAGGGTCTGCCCCTACGTAACAGTGATCCCCGCAGGGGCGATGCGGCCCAGTCGCTTCTCGCGCTGCGCGCTCGGCCGGCACCCTATGGGGATCCGCCTGTACAACGTTGTTAACGCACCAGCCTGACAGCGATTCCGTCGCGTCGTCAGGACACCGGAGAGGCCATCGGGGACGCTTCCTCCGTGACGACCGGGGAGGCGACCGGCGACGGCTGCGCCGGTGCCTCCTGGCGCTCACCGCGCCAGAGCTGCCGGGTGCCCCACGTCTGGAACATCTTGTTCGGCGCGTAGCCGCGGATATCCGGGCGCACGAGCACGAGATCGCGCGGGAAGCCGAACCAGAGGCCGAAGAGGTCGTCGTTCGCGGCCCGCTGCAGCTTGTGGAGCGCCGCTGTCATGTCCTCGATCGACCACGCGCCGAAGTACTCGTTGATCGCGGCATCGACGTCGGCGTTGCTGTAGGCGCCCGGGTTCCAGCCGGCCCGGTTGGAGCGGATGTCCCATGCCGAGCCGTACAGGTCGTACTCCGCGAACGCCGCGTACTGCGTGATCGAATACGCGACCATGTCGTACTGGCGGTTCTGCGACCAGCGGGTATCAAACGACCCCGGCTCGATGCGCTGGACGGTCAGGCGGGCGCCGATGCGACCGAAGTTCTCGCCGAGGCGGTCGAGGACGGCCAACAGCTCGGGGCGCTCGGTGTCCTGGACGATGCAGTAGAGGTCGAGCGTGTTGCCGTTGGCGTCCTCGCGCATGCCGTCGCCGTTGGTGTCCTGCCAGCCGGCCTCGTCGAGGATCTGGTTGGCGCGGTCGATGTCGAACGCCGGGTTGGTCAGCGCGTCGTCGTGAGCCCACGGCTGCGTGATCGTTCCGGCAGCCTGCTCATTGATGAAGCCGTAGAAGAGATCGCGCGCGTAACCCTGGCGATCGACGGCAAGCGTGAGCGCCTGCCGCAGCGCGGGATCCCGCATCATGTCCGCCGTCGCGTTGGCCGGGTTGTCGAAGTTGAAGGCGGCGAAGAACGCCACCGGCGCCTCGGCGATGAAGAGCTGGCCCTCCTGCTTCCAGAGATCGCCCATCTCGGTGGCGCGCACCGGCCAGACGATGTCGGCATCACCGTTGCGCCACGCCTCGAGGCGCTTCTGCTGATCGTCCTCGGCCGTGAGCACCAGCCGGTCGAAGTGCGGGGGCTCATGCCAATAGTCGTCGTTGCGGGTGAAGACGAGATAGGTGTCGCGCTTGCCGGCGAACTTCCACGGCCCGGTGCCGATCGGCGGGGATTCGTCCCAGTTGAACCCGGTGAGCGTCCGCTGACCGACCGGGCGCTGCTCCCAGCGGGTCTTGTACTGGGCACTCTGGAAGATCGGCAGGTTGGCGGCGTTGAAGACGAAGGCGCCGTCCGGCTCGTCGAAGACGATGTCGATGCGCGTCTCGTGCTTCACCTCGATGCGGTTAACGAGGCCGAAGAAGTTCGCCATCGCGCTGTCGTAGTCATCGCGGTAGGCCTCGAACGAGAAGCGCACGTCCTCGGTCGTGAGCGGGGTGCCGTCGTGCCAGGTGACGTCTTCTCGCAGGGCGATGCGCAGGGTCAGCCCGTCATCGCTCCATGACCAGGCCCGCGCCAGCCAGTTCTGGGGCTGCATGGAAACCTCGTTGATCCAGATGAGTGGATCGAGGTAGGTGAGCGGAATCTGGAAATCCTGCCGGAGCGCGGTCGGGCTGAAGTCGTGCAGGTCGGCGGCGCGGACGAAGAGCCGCAGCTCACCGCCCCGCTGGGGGTCGCCGGGCTCCTGGGGACGCTGGTCGCGGACGATCGTCAGCGACGTCTCCGGCACTGGATCCGGCAGCGGGGTGGCCTCCGGGGAGGCAATCGGCGACGCCGCGGGGGACGCTCCGGGCGAGGCCGCCGGGGAGCCGGCCGGGGCGATGATCGGTGTGGAGGATTGGCCCGCGACGGAGAGTGCGGCGCCGGCGAGCGCCAGGCCCGCCGCGCCCGCGCCGATGCCGCCCATCACCTGGCGGCGCGAGGCGCGCGCCTGCAGGAAAGGCCGAAGGTCCCGTGTCTGTTGCTCGCTCATAGGCTCCGTGTTTCGTGCTACATCGATCGGCGCGGACGCTCGCGTGGCCGTCGCCTGCCATTGTACATGTGTACGTACACACCGGGGCGGCGGGATGCCGCCGTGACGCGGCTCAGAGCAGGGTCGTGAAGCCCTGCCAGAAAAACCAGAGGGCAAAGCCGAGAACGATGACGCCACTGACGCCGGTCACCCAGCGCATGCCGTTGCCGGTGACGAACCGCCGGGATACCTGGGCGATGACGGAGATGAAGGTGACCCAGCAGAAGATACCGAGGAAGACGCCGCCCACCAGGACCGGCGAGCCGGCCGTGCCGACGCGGCCGACGGCCTCGGCGACGAGCGCCGCGCCGACCGAGAGCCAGTAGACGATCCCCATCGGGTTGAACGCCGCCATGAGGAAGCCCGTGACGAAGCTGCGGCCACGCCTGGGCGACGACATCTCGGACTTCGGGAGCCCGGCGAGCGCATGGCGCAGGCTGGTCCAGCCAACGAGGGCCAGCATCACGCCGCCGGCGAGGAAGAGCGGCACGCGCAGGGCGGGCCGGTCCGCGAGCGGGGTCAGCCCGCTGACGACGAGGATCGCATAGAGGGTGTCGGCCGACATCGCGCCGAGGCCGACCAGCCAGCCGTGGAGAAAGCCGTCGCGGATCCCCCGGCGAATGAGCTCGACATTGATCGGACCGATCGGCGCGGCGAGCGCGACGCCGACGGTCATGCCATAGACGATCAGACCGAGCAGTTCCGTGGTTGTCACCTGCGGATCACATCCTTGGCGCCAGTGAGTGTTGGGAGCGATGACCGGGCGGGCCACTGTCGTGCAGTCTAGCAAAAGGCCGCATCATGCAGCGCGTTTGGGTCCGTGGCACACTAGACGCGTGTTGCGAACTTGACAACGATCCGGACGGATTTCCGCCGCGGGCGCGCCATCTGAGCGTTGCGGTCGTGCCCGGCGCATGAGGAGCGAGCATGGACGACCCGACGAACCCTCGTGATCGATCGACGCCCGCCGGCCAGCCGGTGGACGACGCCAGCGCTCTGATGCCGCGACCGCCCTTGGAACGGCATGCGCCGCCGATCGACGTCGACGAGCGCGAGGGGTATCACGAGCCGTCCACCACGATTCCGCTGGCCAGTCATGACGATCTCGCGACGGCGGGCGATCTGGACGACCAGATCAACGAGACGTTGCCCGCCCCCACCGAGGCGCCCAATGGACACGAGCCGGCACCGGCCGACGATATCGAGGCGCAGATCGACGACACGTTGCCGGAGCCGTCGGCGGAGACGCCCGGCGCTAGCACCGACGCGGGCGAGCTCGATGCCGAGACGGCGTACCTCCTCGATGAACCAGAGCAGGCAGGGCCGGACATCGCCACCGACGTCCTCACCTCGCTGACGATGGACGAGCCGGGCGTGATGGAGGACGACGAGGCGGACGATGGGCCGCCGGTCAACGACGAATCGATCCGCTTCCGGACCGGCGCGGACGCGGACGAGCCGGGGGTGACTGCCGCCGGCACGGCCACGGCGACGCCGCTGACGGACACGGGCACGACGACCTGCCCGGTCTGCCGCCAGGAGACGGACGCGCTGCGCTTCTGCGGGCACTGCGGCGCTCCGCTGACCCGGGGCCGAAGCGCCTCGGCGGCCTCGACACCGCTCGGACGGGCTCAGGAGCAGCTGCGCGACTGGTTTGAGCCACTCGGTGACTGGACCCGGTCAGCAGTGGTGCGCACGATCCTCGGGGCCGGGGCGGTGCTCGTGTTGCTGGCACTGCTGTCCAACAGCGGCGGGCTGGCGTTCATGATCGCGGCGGCGATCCTGCCCCTGATCCTCGTTATCTCGTTCATGCAGCGGGATGTGTTTGAACCCGAGCCGCCGCTCGTGATCGCCGGCCTGGCGGTCGCGGGGGTGCTGACCGGCGCCGTGCTCGGATGGCTGGGCGCGTGGCTGGTGGCCAACAACTGGTTCGACGAGGGCGTCTTGAACTTCGGCGCGGCCGGCTTCGGCGGGCGGTTCGCCGAGGCGGCGGGGAACGCGCCATTCGTCGTTTGGGCGCTGAACGGGGTGGTGTTGCCGGCCATCGCGCTGGCGGCGATCGCCGGAATTCCGGTCGCCCTGCGGCAGTCGATGTCGCTGCGCAACGAGGTCATGGACGGGCTGACGCTCGCGGGGGCGGTGGCAGGCGGCTACACGCTCGGCACGGCGATGGTCTTCGCCGCGCCGATGCTGAGCAACGGGGGGCCGGCGTCCGACGCGTCGGGGTGGACGCTGACGACGATCGGCCTGACGATCCTGCGGCCGCTGATCTGGACGCTGAGCGGCGCGATGCTCGGTGCGGGCGTCTGGCTCTACCTGCGCACGTCCAACATCTCACGCCTGCTCATTCCGTTCGTGGCCGGGGTCGGCGCGCCGCTGCTCTACACCCTCGTCTCGATCCAGCTGGCCTCGACTGGGCTGTGGTTGGAGGTGCTGTGGGGCGTGGTCGTCGCGGTGGCGGTGGTCGTGCTGTATCGCATGGTCCTGGGGAATGCGATTGCGTTGGACCGGCAGGTGCTCGGCAGCGACGACACGCGGTTGGTCTGCCCAAACTGTCATCAGGTGACGCCGAGCGGCGCCTTCTGCGCGCATTGCGGGCAGCCGCTGCGCTAGGCGAGGGCCGGTAGGGGATCATTGGACGAGGAGCGGGCCGCCTTCGATGTGAAGGCGGCCCGTTTGCTTGTCCGGCGGCCGGGGGATTCTGCTGTGCGGCGCGAAGGATCCCCGCCCGAAGCGCACACCCTTCGGGGTATGCGGCTAGGAGGGCAGGGTCATTGCCTGACGTGTCTGGTGCGTACATCGCTTCGCGTCGGGTTCCTGGCGGCGCTCAGTGGTCTATCAAGGCTTCGGTGCCCTCTTCCCGTCATCCCGAGCCGCAAGTCGAGCGGAGCAAAGGCCCGCGACCGCTCCAGGAATCGTGAGGCGATGGATAGGGATCACTCCGTGGATTTCAGCCGGGGGCTACGTGCATCCAGGCACAAAGAAACGCCGGCCCGGACGCTCCGGGCCGGCGTGCAATCTATCCTGAAGCACCTTTTCCAAAGTCGCCGCCCTGGGAAAGGCTGACGTCCCAGGCTGACCGGCCCGCCTTTCAGCGTGCCTGCCAGGACCTCGTCGTGGGCCTCACGTCGCGTGAGGCTGCATCGCGATCATCGTGCCGAGGTGGTGCATTCGGCGTTCGATGACCAAAAATCAGAGACCGGAGCTGATCTCCGACCGAGTACCTGGGAGAACTGGAAAAGGATGCGCGGTTTCCCGCACTTCCAGCCACCCACTGCGCCGGGCTATTCAGGTTGGATCGGATTCCCGATATCCTGAAACACCCAGCAATCGTTGCAGTGCTTCAGTGCTCCAACGGTATCGCCAATGTCGGCGCCTTGTCAAGAACCCCACGACCAATAAGCCGCTTACCAAGAGGTCAGACAGCTTCTTTTGTCACTGATATACGCATACAGGGATGACGTCGGGGCGGTCCGGGATGCAGGCGTCAGGTGGTGAGATCACCGAGCTCGATGGCGCCGGAGGGACGCCGCGCGCGCCGCGCCTCCATGTCGAGCAGTGACTCGATCTCCTCTGGGCCGACGGCGGCCGGCCCCAGCGGCGTCACGCCGCTGACCACGTAGGCGATCGGGATGGACGGGGACTCCATCAGCTGCGGCGTGGCGTGGGCGTCGTCGAACACGATCTCGATGGCCGGCGCGGCGTCCGGCTCCAGGCGGTGGATGCCGACCAGCAGCGCCACGTCGTCGTCCTGGCGCACCGGCATCTCAAACCGGTCGCCGAGATCCGCCGGAGACTCCCCGATGATGATCACCGCGCGCGACCCCGTCAACGCCGAGAGAACGCACCGTTCCCCATTGCGCCGGCGAACGAGCACGTCGGCCCTGTCTCCTCTGACGGGTATGTCTTCATGAATGCCAGCCATCTGCACGCGCAGTGCCTCCGCCCTGCCTGATCGAGGGCTTCCGGACATGCCTCGTCGCACGCCCTGTCGACCGGCCGCGAATGCGACCGCTCCCACCCTCTTTCAGCATGGCAGCCAGGCTCGGCAAACACATCATCAATATTGCGTATTTTCATAGCGGTTTCTGAGAGGCAATTACTGATGCGCCCTACGTAATTTGCGGGATCCGATCTGCCCCCGGGTGGCGGTCCGCCGGGCATGCCACGGGCCCGGCCGCACGGGAAGGAGCGTGCAGACCGGGCCCGTGGGGCGACCCATCCGGAATGTGCCTCAGGCGATGATCGCGACCTCGTCGGCGACCGGGCGCAGCGGCATGATGTCCGCGCCCTCGCTCTCGGCGACGGCATCACGCACGGCCAGCGCGCCCTGATGGATGCGGCGCAGCTCGTCCGGCGTGATCGTCTGGTAGCCATCGCTCAGCGCGTTGTCCGGGTCGGGATGGACCTCGATGAACAACCCGTCGGCGCCGGCCGCGACCGCCGCCAGCGACATGCGGCGGACCAGCGAGCGACGGCCCGTGCCGTGGCTGGGGTCAACGACGATCGGCAGGTGCGAGAGCTCCTTGATGCCGGGGACGACGTTGAGGTCCAGGTTGAAGCGGAACGCGGTGTCGAAGGTGCGGATGCCGCGCTCGCAGAGCACCACGTCCGGGTTGCCGTGGGCCATGATGTACTCGGCGCTCATCAGGAACTCCTCGAGCGTGGAGGAGAATCCGCGCTTCAAGAGCACCGGCTTGCCCGCCTTGCCGACGCGCTTGAGCAGCGGGAAGTTCGCCATGTTGCGCGAGCCGATCTGCAGCATGTCGGAGTAATGGGCGACGAGATCGACCTGGTCCGGCTCCATCACCTCGGTGACGACCGGCAGGCCGGTGGCCTCGCGCGCCTCGGCGAGATGCTGGAGGCCGAGCTCGCCCAGGCCCTGGAAGGAGTACGGCGAGGTGCGCGGCTTGAACGCGCCGCCGCGCAGGATCGTCGCGCCGGCCGACTTGACGCGGTGCGCGATCTCGATCTGCGCCTCGCGGCTCTCGACCGAGCACGGACCGGCCATGACGATCAGGTCATCGCCGCCGATGACAACGTCGCCGACGCGGACCTGGCTGCGGTCGCGCGCCTCGAGGCTGGCCAGCATGTAGGGCTTGGTGACGGGCTGCACCTGCTCCACGCCCGGCAGGCTCGCGGCGTCCATCTGCAGGGCGCCGCCAATGGCGATCACCTCGCCGCCGTGGCCGTTGGCCATGGACTGGGTCATCAGCCCCTGGCTCGCGGCGTGGGTGAGGATCGTCTGTTTCGTGTGCGCCGGTGCTCCGGCGGCGACGGTGATAAGCATTGCCCGTTCCTTCCTGACTGTGTGCTTTGCGAGGTGCCAACGCGCCGATGTGACGGGTTTCCGGAAAACAAAAAACCGAGGCTGTTGCCTCGGTTCCCCCTGGACTGCGTTCTGGTGATGGCGGCGATCAGGCCTGCATACAGCCCGACCGCCCCGCCAGCGCAGCTGGGGGGTTGGTAAACCAGTAATAGAACGCAACGGACCACGAACCGAGCGAGTCGGTCGTGGGCGTCTGCGGTTCTTCGACTGGTGAGTTCGTCTGTTGCTCGTCCATCACGTTCGCAGCGTACGGGGCGGCGGCGGGAGTTGTCAACCCCTGGCGTCATTCCTGCATTGCCGCCTGTCGTGATGTGGAGCAATCCCCAGCGAAGGAGACGAGGGTTCGGATGGACACACGACGCTCCCCCGGTCGCCGCATCGCCGCCGGTAGCGCGGCCGGTGTGGCCGCCGCAATCGCCTACGCGATCGTGCAGGAAATCGACCTGCGCCTCGTCGGGAACAACGCCGATGACCTGCTGCTGATCGGTGGCCTCGTCACCTCGGACCGGCGAGAGGCCCGCACGATCGGCCTGGCCGGCCACCTCGCCGCCGGCGCGGCCCTCGGCACGTTTTATGTCACACTCGGCCGCGACCGTCTTCCCGGGCCGGCGTGGCTGCGTGGAGTGATCTTCGCCACCGTGGAGAACACCGCGCTCTATCCGGCGCTGCTGCTCGAGGGCCATCACCCCGCGGTCCGCAGCGGCAAACTCGACCGGTACTGGAGCGCGATATCGTTCGCCCAATCGGTCCCGCGTCATCTGGTCTTCGGCGTGGTGCTTGGCGGGTTGGCGGACCGGCTTCTCCCCAAGCATTGCTAACGGGCTCGATCCGGGGCGCGGGCGCCGTCGCGAACCCTGCCAGTAGGGTCAGGTTGTCTCGACTCATGGCCGGAACCTTGCGACAATGGCTGCGTT
>DATLHE010000443.1:0-6449 GCA_035540335.1 Thermomicrobiales bacterium
GCTGGCGGCGGCCGACGAGAAGATCGCCGAGCTGCGGCTGCTCAAGCAGAAGGGCGAGAACATGGCCGACGAGGCGCGCATGGAACTGGTCATGCTGCGCCAACTGGTCGAGGACAACGAGCGCCGGCTGGACATGGCCGCCATCCAGTTCCAGGGCTACGCCGAGCACCACGCGCAGAAGGGCGGCGATCCGGTCAAGGCGTCGCGCAACCGCGACATGGCGGCGATGTGCGAGGGCCGGGCGGCGATCGGCCTGCCGGAGCGCCCGAAGCGCCTCACGGTGCCTCTTCAGCGTGTCCAGTCTGTCAACCAGGGGTCGCCGGAGAAGCCGCCCGCTCCCCCTGCGGTGCAGACGCAGGCCGCACCCGCCAAGCCGGTCGTCCCGGCCGCGCCCGTCGTGTCACCCGCCGCCCCGAACTTCCGCATCACGGGCGACGCCTTCAACTGGGGGAGCAAGCTGTGAGCAACCACGACTTCCCGCGGCCCTGCCGCGACCCGTCCGACGCGGAGGTGTTCGTCGCCGCGAAGATCCTCACGCATAGACCGTGCATGGTGTCCTTCGCCGCCCTGTCCGACGCCTTCCACGGTGATGCGGTGGCGGCCGGGTGGCACCACGACATCGCCACAGGGCAGCCGCGCAAGCGCAACTTCGGCGAGATGCTTATGCTGGCCGTCAGCGAACTGGCCGAGGGCATGGAGGGCCACCGGAAGGGCCGCAACGACGACAAGCTGCCCGACCGGCCGATGCTGGAGGTCGAACTGGCCGACTTCATCATCCGCTGCTTCGACACGGTGAACGTGAAGCCGCTGACGCCGCGCATGTGGCACCACGAGGCGTCCTTCGTCGATCAGAACGTCGGCGCCTGCCTGCTGCACATCTGCCACCCGATCATCACCGCCGACAGCTACATCCGGTCGATGGAGTACGCCGAGGCCAGCCATGAGATCGGCTGCGCGATCGCGAAAGCGTTTGCACTTGGCCGCGATCTGGCCCTTGACCTACCGGGCGCCCTGCGCGACAAGCGTGCCTTCAACCGGACCCGCTCGGACCACTCGATGGCGGCGCGCTCCGGTTTGGGCGGCAAGGCTTACTGATCCCGGCCTCACGCTCCTACCCCCGCCGGCCAGCCGTTTACACCCGATACGGCAGCCGGCGGGGACTACCTCATAGGGACATCAACATGGCAACGGAATCTCAGGTCGTCCTCGAAGATGACTGGAACTACGTCGCGGTCGTTCGTCAGGACGGCGTGGCGCGTGTTGAGGACGGCCTTATGTGCCGCATCGAGGTCGGTCGAGGCAGTCAAGCCCCGGCCGACAGCAAGGCGACGGTTCTCCTCCTTGACGAGAAAGCGGTTCGTGCGCTCTCGTATGCGCTGACTGCCACTCTCGAACCACTTAGCGGGGCTTGACACCTTTAACGGCTCAGCCGGCGCGTCGTATCCACCTGCACCTCCCTAACCGTTCGCTCCCGCAGAAGACTCAAGCGGACGGCATGGGCAAACCCGGTCAAGCGCGGAACCACCCCTCGTCACAGGGGCCGTTGATTAGCGGGTAAGGGCGGGAGCCGGCAAGCAGAGCGGTGAGGCGTACTGGGCGCCTCGGCCGTCCAGGGGGTGGAAGGCCCCCGAGCAGTTTCAGACGCCTCGGGCGCCCAGAGGCGAAAGCGATCCGCGAGGACGCAGCGGCGCAGAGCGGCATGGTGGGAGACATGCCGCCCAGGGGGTGAGAGGCCCCCCGCTCCTTCTCGCGAAATCGTTTCCGCGTATACGCGGTTGCCGGTTGACCGCCACACATTCCTCGTGTCATAGCCTTGGTTACGCCGCCCGGCAGCGGCTACAGGCAGAGGACAAAGGACCATGAAGATCGACCCCAAGCTCACCGAAGTTGAGCCCGCCAAGGTGACGGCGGCCATGAAGGCGTCCGGCGCGGCGGCGACCCGCGAACTGGTCATGTTGCCCGTGGACGAGATCAACGTCCACCCGCTCGTGCAGCCGCGCCTCCAGAGCAAGCAGTGGCAGGAGCGCGTCTCGGAGTACGCCGAGGACATGCGCACGCACGGCTACATGCAGACCGAGCCGATAGCGGTGTTCACCGTGATGGAGGCGCCGGAGGAGGGCGCCAAGGCCATCCCGGTGATCTACATCTCGAACGGCCACACCCGGTACGCCGCCGTGCAGGAGGCGAACAAGGCCGGCGCGAAGATCGCGACGATCCCTGTGATCTTCGAGCCGGAGGGCTCGTCCGTCCGGCAGATCATCGGCCGCCACATCAAGCACAACAACGGCCAGCCGCTCACCCCGCTTGAGCAGGCCGAGCAGGTGCGCAAGCTGCACGAGATGGGCGCCACGGACGAGGAGATCGCGGGCGAGGTCGGCAAGACCGTCCGCTACGTGCAGGATCTCATGGTGCTGTCCAGTGCCCCGGCGCCGATCCGCAACGCCGTCGCGAAGGGTGAGATCGCCGCCAGTGTGGCGGTGCGCGAGGTCCGCAAGCTCGGCGGCGAGAAGGCGGCCAAGCGGGTCGGCGAGGCGGTGGCCAAGGCGAAGGCGGCCGGCAAGAAGAAGGCGACCCCCTCACTCATCGAGGGCCGCGAGAAGCAGACCGGCAAGCGCCAGGGCGAGGCGGCCGACACCATAGCGCCGCGGACGCCCGCGCCGCCGAAGGGCGCCATACCCGACGACGTGGCGTTCTGGCGCTCGGCGGCCGAGTACGCCGTGGACCACGGCAAGGCGCTCGAAGGGATGCGCTGGTTGAAGGCGTTCCTGGGCGGGGACGAGCAGGCGACGGCCGACCTGGAGCGGTGGATGGGCCAGCCCACGGGCGCCTTCGCAAATCCCTCGCTCCGCACGCCGGAGGAGCCCGAGGAAGACGAGGCGGAGGGGCTGTGAGCGACGAGGATCTCCGCGAAGTCTGGTCCGTCCTGCTGCGGCCCATGCAGGACAGTGGCCTCGACGATACGCACGACGACGCCGAGTTCCCGTGGTTCGCGAACGACGACAGCAACACCGGGGTTGACGTGCGCGATCTCGTCAAGGCCCTCGAAGCCGCTGGCTGGCGACTGGTGCGGGCCTGAAAATGCGAGAGCCCGCCGGGAGGACCACCCGGCGGGCTCTCTTCACGCGAGGTCATCGGGGCGCCCGGCCCGCGCTCCTACCCGCGCGATTCCCGGCCGCCGTTAGGCGGCCTTCTTCTTGTCCACCACCGCCAGGGCGATCCCGACCAGGGTCAGGACGGCGCCGACGCCGGTCTGGAGGTCGCCGTCCGTCACGAGGCCGCTCGCGACCAGGGAGCCGCCCGCGGTCGTCAGGAAGTGCCGGACGAGGCTGAGCACGACGGCAGTCGGCATGAGGCTGAACCAGTTCATCGGGTCTGTCCTTTCACGCAGGATTGCCGCGAGGCCCCGCGGCCGGGGATTGCATCATCAGCTTGCGCACAGTCGTTCGCCAGTTGTGTACAGCCTTGATAACGGCCAGGGGAAGCAGGAGGTCGTACAGAGTCCAGGCCCACCAGAGCATGTCGGCCGGGTCGCCCGCCCGCCCCTTGAACGCCACCGAGATGAACGAGAATGCCAGCAGCACGCAGAGCACCGGCAGCATCAGCCCGGCGAGTCCGTTGTAGGGGTCGCTGCGCGTTCGGTAGAGCAGGGACATCGCGTACAGCGTGACGGCGATCTGCACCGCCCGGAACCCCAACTGGATGGTCGTCTCGCCGTCCATGTCACAGATCCTTGGTCGTCCTGTTGAGCCTCGCCAGTCCGCGCACCAGGAGAAGGCTGACGATCTCCGGCGTCGCCATGCCAGCGAAGGCCAGGGCCGCCGCCCGGTAGTGCGCGGCGAGGTCGCCCGGCAGGACCAGCGTTAGCACTACGCCGGCTGCAACCGCCAGCACGGAGCGCGCGACGAAGCGGCTGCCCTTCTTCTCGAAGATCCGCTCCGGGGTCTGGTGGTTCTCGCTGAACTCACGCAGCACGAAGCCGAGCACCGCCACCATGAGGCCGCCGATCTCGCTCCTTAGCCAGTCGATCATCGCCGTGCCTCGCGGTGGATAGGACAGTGGATAAGACCTTTCCGCCGCGCACACCACAGAAACGATTTCCGGCTAGGCGATCTGCATGATGCCGACCCAGGTATCCCAGGACGTGTCACTGCCGCGCACCGCCTCAAGCTCGACCCGCACCTGTGCGGGCTCGCCGTCCGCGGTCCACGTCGCGGCGTCGTACTCCATGTTGTTTATCGTAATCGGGGTGATGCCGGAGGTCGTGCTGAGCAGGGTGTTCGTGGTGTGGTCGTATACGCGCACGGTGTAGGTCGTCCCGGCCTCCGGGCCGATGCTCGCTTCGTCATGCCCTACCAACTGGTCGGCCTGCTGCAAGCGGTCGCGGTGCCACCAGTTCATGCCGTAGGGGAAGTCGCCCGGCGTTGTCCAGCCGACGTTGCCGCCGACGCCACCCGTCACGCCCGAGTACGTGACGACGCTGCCCGGCGGGTAGGGCTTCGAGGACCGCTGCGCGATCTCCACGGAGTCGGTCGGCGCGTCGCTCAGCGAGATCGAGGATGTCTGAGTGCGCGGCACCACCTTGACGTTGACCGTCTCGCCGAACTGGTACTCGCGCCGGTCGGTGCCGAACGACGTGCCGTAGAACCAGATGCGCGCCCCGGCTGGGTGGTCCTTCGGCACGGTGTCCACGCAGCCGCGCTTGAGCGACACGAGGCCCGTATCCGGGTCATAGGCGGTGACAGCGACGATCTCTTCGCCTGCGGTGCTCATCACCCGAGCTGCGCTGCCGATGAACACCTGGGATGCCCTAGGCGGCGTCGCGAGTTCGGCGTTCGAGTCACCCAGCAGCATCGCGTCGGCCAGGAGCGAGGTCGCGGTGAAATTGCCGCTCCCGGTTTCCTCGGTCGGCGTGGCGTCGGCGGCCGAGTAGATGGTGTAGTCCACGCCGGTCGAGACGGGCCGGGCGATCTGCACCACGATGCTGCCGGCCTCGCCGTCGAACTGATCCACGTTGTTCGACCCGACCGCCGCGGCGCGATCCTGGTAGGTCGCCTCGCTGACCAGCCGCGTGTCGGGCACCGTCATCTGCTCGGGCGGCGACCATGCGCTGTCCACCACGCCGACGTACGAGGTGAGCGGCGTCGAGAACACGTCCTGGACGACGTGCAGCGTGATCCGCCCATCGACCAGGGTGCTGTCCTCGAACTTGCCGACACGCACCACCATGTCGTCGATGCCGCGCGACGGCACGCTGATCTTCAGCACGGCGCCCGGCGCGATATTCCACGCGCGGCGGTCGCACACCAACTTGAACCGGCGAAGCTGCGTCGCCTGCGCAGTGAGATCCCGCTGCGCTACCCTGGCCGCCAGATCGCCGGTCGGGATTCCGGGGTACTGCTGCGAGCTGCTGTAGATCGCGCCGTGCGCCGCGAACGCCGCGCTGTCCTGGACGCGCACCTGCCGCTCGCCTTTGATGAGCGGGTCGAAGTAGGTGACGACCAGTTCGTTGATCGCGGTGTCGCGGGCGCCGCTCTCGTCCTCCTCGACGGAGAGCAACCCGCTATCGTAGTCGAACACCGGCAGCGACGCGGCAACGTAGTCGTTGCGGATCAGCCGCAGCACCCACAGCCCGGTCGAGCGGTCGGCGTAGAGCGCGCCCGCGATGTGCTGGATGACGCTGTTCACGAACTCGTCGATGTCGCCCTTGCGCGTCCACTTCAGGCACAGCCCGAAGCCCTCTTCGCACAGGCGGTTCGCGCAGTCGTTGAAGCTCTCTTCGTCGATCGCCGACGACGGCAGTCCGCGGCCCCAGTCCCGGTTCGTCAGGCACTCGTAGATGATGTGCGCCGGGTTCATCGCGGAGATCGCGCCCTCGGCCATGCTGATGCGCGCCTTGGCCGCGTACCACGCCGTCCCGCCATCCCAGCCTTCGAGCGCGCGGCGCACCCGGAAGGCCCATGCCTTCGGGTACGGGTTGTTCGTTGCCACGACGCCCGAGTAGTAGACCGTCGCAACGCCGCGCCAGTCGGACACGAGGCCGCCGAGGGCGTCCTTGATGAAGCTGTAGACACCCTGGGCGGCGTGCCCGGTGAAGACCCACAGCCGCCCGGCGATACCGCCTTCCTTCTCGTCGCCGCCGAACAGGTCGGGCTTCTCGACGAAGTTCGCCGAGGCGTCCACCGACCAGGGGACCGGGCCGTTGATGCTCTGGTCGCCCACGCGGATGTCCACGATCTCGTCCACAGGACCGCGGCACAGACCCATGTGCAGGTCCATGTGATACTTGTAGCCGATCGTCTGGTTGCCGCCCTTACTCACCGGCGCGCTCCTTCTCCACCTCGGCCAGGACGCGCGCCAGGAAGGCGTCGTTCAGGTGCGCCACGGCGCTGACCGGGATGCCGTTGGCGATGAAGTCGGACCACGAGAAACCATTTCGCGCGGCCCAGGCC
>DATLHE010000444.1:0-8501 GCA_035540335.1 Thermomicrobiales bacterium
GATGGCATTCGAGTACGTGATCGCGGCGGACCACGACGCGAATGCGACATTGCTGGGCCGTGACACCGGCGCGGCGGCCGGGGCTCCGCTGGTCGGCGTCGTCGCGCCGCTCGGCAGCGACGGCCGGGCGGACCTGCCGGACCGCGCCAGCTTCGTCCTCGTGAGTCATCCGGACGTCGAGGTGAGCCATCTCGCGCCGTCCCGGACGGACAGGCGGCTGACGATATTCCTCGTCTCCCATGCCAACGAGCCGGTGGAGACTGTGGTGACCATCGCCCACCTGCCATTTTCACGGGTGCAAACGGGGACGTTCCTGGAGACGGACCTGGCCGATGTTCCCAGTGAGGATGGCGCGGTGTCCGTCACCCTCGCCCCGGGCGAGATGCGAACGCTCGTGCTGACGACCGGATAGGTCCGGTCAGGTGGAGGCGTCGTGGAGGCGCTGCTCGACGACATCGCGCACCTCGATCAGGTGCCGCCGCATGCGGTCACAGGCCAGCGTGACGTCGTGATCACGGATCGCCTCGAAGATCCCCACGTGATCCTGGTGGTCGCGGGTACGGGCGTTGAAGATGGCCAGGATTCCGAGCTGCTCTCGCGAATAGAGATCGACGAGCGACTCGAAGAACGCGGCGAGGATCTGATTGCCCGAGAGATGGGCGATCCGGGTGTGGAACTTCATGTTCGTCGGGTGGAGCTTCGCGTCCTGGCCGGAGAGCAACTGCTCCGCTTCATCGAGCAGCGCCTTCAGGGAGGCGATGTCGGCGTCCGTCGCGTGCTCGGCCGCCTTGCCGACAAGGTACGGCTCGATGGCGAGCCGCGCATCCAGCAGCTGCATGACCGCATCGGTGTTGAGCCCACCGTAATGGGGGTTGGCGATCACAACCCCCTGCCGGGCCTTGCGCACGTAGATCCCCGACCCGTGCCGGATATCGATGACACCTGTCGCCTGGAGGCGGCGCAGCGCTTCCCTGAGCGTCGGGGTCGCGACGGAGAAGAGGTCAGCCAGCTCCTTGGTCGAGGGCAAGCGGTCACCGGGGCGCAAGTTCCGGGATTCGATCAGCCCCAGGATCTGGCGCGTGAGGTGCTGGGAAAGGTCTGGTCGCGCATCCACCTCGTGTGGATTCCGCGCGTTCATATGTGCCGACATACCCCCACCCCGATCTCTCTCATGTTGCCCCCGCGGCACCCATGGCCGAGCGGGCACTCGGGTGCTTCCCTTCTCGACGGACCGTGCGTCGTGTGCCGGGCAGGCACCGGCCCCGACTGCCCCTGTTGACAACGCTTGATGGACAAACCTAGAATGGCTGCACCAACAATTATAGTCATCATATCTCTTTTCCCGACAAAGAGAGGGAGGTGAACACGATCGGTGGCGTTCCGGCGCGGATGGTGACGCCCAGCACCGGCGATGTACGAGCACGGTCCCGCCGTTCGGCGCGGCCGACCCAGCGTGTGTCGCGGCGCTGAGGCCAGGCGACCGCGCTGGTGACCGGGTTTCTGCCACGCGCGAGGCACGCCTGCCACGGGGACACAGTCGTTGACGCCAAATGGGCTCGCTCATGTAGTCGACCCAGCGATCCCGACGCGAGCCCTCCTCGCCAGTAGAGAAGGAGTCTCCCATGAGGCACACCAATCGGCGCCCCCATCGATCGCTCATCGATACGAACCGCTACTCACTCTCACGTCGCTCGCTCGTCAAGGGCGGGGCCGGCCTCGGCCTCTCCATGGCGTCCCTCGGCGCCCTCGGCGCCCACGCAACGGCTGCCCCAACCCCTGCCCAGTCCCTGATGTCCCGGTTCCAGGACGCGAGCACGGTCCTCCAGCTCTTTCACGACAAGACGAACTGGAACGATTACTACAACGAGCTGGGCGAGTTGTCGGCGAAGGCCATCGGCATCGGCATCGAGGGAGTCCCGTATTCCGACACCACGACCTATCAACAGGCGATCCTCTCGGCCCTGCCGACCAACGATGTGCCGGACATCTTCACCTGGTGGTCGGGATACCGTATGGAGGACCTCGTCAACGAAGGCTCCCTGCTGGATCTGACACCTTTATGGGATGCGGCGGTCAAGGCCGGGAACCTTCCCGAGACGCTCGCCGGCGCCTACACCTTCGACGACAAGCAATACGCCGCGCCCAATCACGTTTCGTACTGGCCCGTCTTCTACAACAAGACGGTCTTCGACGAGAACGGTCTCAAGGTACCGGCGACGTGGGACGACCTGATGGCCGCCGCGGAGACCCTCAAGGGCGCCGGGGTAACGCCCTTCTTCGCGACGATTGACGGCAGGTGGCCCGCCTTCATCTGGTTCGAAGAGTTGCTCATTCGTACCGACCCCGATTTCTACGAGGCCCTCATGCGCGGCGAGAAGTCGTACACCGACCCGACCGTCGTCGAGGTGATGGAAACCTGGAAATCGATGTTCGACAAGGAGTACTTCACCGCCCTCGACATTCCCATGGATGCCGACAACATGGGCGCCTCGTTCGCCGCCGGCGAGATTGCGATGGTTCCGGTTGGGACGTGGTCGAACCAGACCTTCCTCGACAACGACCTGGTGCCAAACGAGCAATACGGCGCCTTCTTCCTCCCCAACGTCAATCCTGATCTCAAGGAGAACGTCGCCATCTTCGAAACCGGACCGTTCTGCGTGCCCGCGAATGCTGCCGACCCTGACTCTGTCAACAAGTTCCTGACGTGGTGGGTATCACCCGAGGCGCAGACCGAGTGGAGCGCTCGGCTCAAGGACGTTCCCGCCAACCCCAAGGCCGAGTCGGAGAGTCCCGTGCTTTCTGGCCTCACCTCGACGCTTACCGACAAGAAGTACCGGCTCATCCAACGCTATTGGGAGGCGACACCACCGCAGATCGTCGAGAACGCGGTCGACGAGCTGGGACGATTCATGCTCGATCCAAGCACCTATCAGGACGTCCTGGAGACGATTCAGCAGATCGCTCAGCAGGAGTGGGACAAGCGCAGCGGCTGACAGGCGGCTCGCCAGCCAGGTGCACAATTCCCCAGCGCCACCTGGCTGGCGCCCCCTGTCCGCCTACTCCCGAAGTCCAGCACCGGTCGCCCAGCGGCACGGAGCGCAGGATGGGAGGCAGAAGCCGATGAGCCAACTTACAGAACCCTCGACGGCGGGCGCGCAGCCGGTGGCGCTCCGTGGTCCAACAACGCTCACCCGTTGGCTCCACGGCATTGCGCCATATCTCTTCCTGCTTCCGGCGGTCGTGCTCGTGGGCGGCTGGCTGCTGTGGCCCTTCGTCCGGACGGCTTACCTGAGCCTGACGGACTATAAGGGGATCGGCGCCCCGGATTTTGTCGGGATCGACAACTACACCAAACTGGTGAGCGATCCGATCCTAAGCGACTCCTTCAGGAATACCATCCTCTGGGTGATCGGCACGCTCCTGCTGCCGGTTGGCATCGGCCTCCTGATCGCCGTCCTGACCTTCGAGTTGACCGGCGGCGCCCTCTACCGTCTCCCGTTTCTCCTCCCATATGCAATATCGGGCACGGCAGTGGGAGTGATGTGGGAGTTCATGCTGCGCAGCAATGGGGCGTTGAACAGCATGCTGGAGCTCATCGGCCTGGAGGGACTCACCCGCTCGTGGCTCCTGCGGGCGCCGGTCAACACCTGGAGCATGATCGTCGCGGCGACCTGGCAGGGTGTGGGCGTGAGCGTGCTGCTCTTTCTCATCGGCCTCCAGGTCATCCCGCGCGATCCGATCGAAGCCGCACGGCTCGACGGCGCGGACGGCTGGCGGTTATTCCGCGACATCACCTTCCCGCTCCTGCGCCCGATGACGATCGTCGTCGTCGGGATTTCGCTGGTCAACAGCCTCAAGACGTTCGACGTCATCTGGGTCATGACGCAAGGCGGCCCGGCACGATCATCGGAGACCCTGGCGGTGACCATGTACCGTGAGACGTTCCTGTTGTTCCGCCACGGATACGGCTCCGCCATCGCGGTGGTCTTGAGCGTCATCGTCCTCGGCGTATCGTGGCTGTATCTCAGCCGGACCTTGAGGTCGACATGAGACCCGCAAACCTCCTGCGTCACGGCATCATGCTGATCCTTGGGGCGATCTGGATCATCCCCCTCTACTTTGTCTTGATCAACGCCGTGACGCCGCCGGCCGAATACCGAAAGAAAGAGCTGTACGCGCCGCCGTCATCGTTCGCCCTCGGCGACAACATCTCGACGGCCTGGAACGCCGCCAAGCTCGGCGTCAGCGTCGGCAGCACCTTCTTCTATGCCACCGTTGGCGCGGCGGCGGCCGTCCTTTTGGCTGCCATGGCGGCATACGCGATCATCGGGCTGCGCATCCGGCACGGCTTCTTCTGGTTCATGGTGTTGTACGCAGGGACGATCTTCCCCTTCCAGATGTACCTCTCGCCGCTTTACAGCAACTACGTCCGCTTCAATTTGTACGACAAGCGGATAGGGCTCCTGCTCTTGTACACGGCGATCGCCATCCCGTTCGGCGTCTTCGTCATCCGCAACCACTTCACCTCGATCCCCTATGAACTGCCGGAGGCGGCAAGGATCGATGGAGCGTCGTCGATCCGCATCTTCGGACAGATTTACTCGCCGCTGTCGCTCAACGCCTTCGCGACCGTCTTCATCCTGCAGTTCACGTGGATATGGAACGATCTGCTGTTCGGCCTGACGCTCTCCCGCAGCGCCGATGTGCGACCGATCATGACCGCCCTCGCCGGGCTCCAGGGACAGTACGCCTCAGCGAGCATCCCTGTGGTCCTGGCGGGCGCGCTGATCGTCTCTGTCCCGACGTTCGTGCTGTTCTTCGCGGTGCAGCGCGTGTTTGTCCGCGGGCTGGGCGCCACGACCCAATAGTCCATCGAAAGCCACCTGCGCACGCGATTCATCGACGTGGTCCGCCACTGCGCACCTGTTGATCGCACGCTGGCAGATGCACACCCCGTCTCAACGGTGGTTCGTCACGGGAAGGGAGACGTCGTCATGGGAAAGATCAAGACACTGTTGATCGTCAATCACAGCCACACCGACATCGGGTTCACCGATTACCAGGATCTGTGCTACCGGCAGCATATGGAGTTCATCGACCAGGCGATGGACCTCTTCGACGCCACCGCCAACTATCCCGATGAGGCCAAATACCAGTGGACGTGTGAAGTCACCGGGATGACGGAGCGCTACCTGCGCAACGCGAGCGACGCGCAATGCGAGCGCTTCCGCCGCTGGAACGCCGCGGGTGTGCTCGACGTCGCGGGGATGCAGTACAACCTGACCCCGCTGCTCTCCCCGGAGCAGATGATCCGCTCGCTGTATCCGGTCCGCCGACTTCGAGACGAATACGGCGTTCAGATCCGTGCGGCGATGCAGAGCGATGTCAACGGAATCAGCTGGATCTATGCCGATCTCCTGCCTGCGGTCGGGATCGACTTCCTGACGATGTCGGTGAACCCGTTCCGCGGCGGAGTTCCCAAGCCGATGCCGTCTGGTTTCTGGTGGGAGAGCCCGACCGGCGGGAAGCTGCTGACATGGAACGGGTTCCACTACCTCTTCGGCCGCAGCATCGCCAAGCTTGGCGACTGGCGATTCGTCGAAGAGTCGCTCGGGCGAGAGGTGGAGAAGCTCGAAAACGACGAGGGATACCCGTTTGATTTCATGTACTGCCAGTCGACACACCCCATCCGCGTCGACAACGGCCCACCCGACATGCGCATGGCCGACTTCGTACGGGACTGGAACGCGTCGGGGCGCGAGCCACGGATGGCGTTCACGACCCCGGCAAAGTTCGGCGTGATGCTGCGCGAGCGGTATGGTGACGCGCTGCCCACGTGGCGCGGCGACTGGCTGGACTGGTGGTCGGACGGCGTCGCGTCGAGCGCCTACGAGACCGGCATGAACCGCACGACCCACGAGCTCCTCTACGAGGCGGAAGCGCTCGGGGCCTGGGCGCTCTCCCGCGGCACGCGCCTGTGGTCGGTGGAACGCGCGGATCGTGCGTTCGAGCAGGCAACACTCTACGATGAGCATACTTGGGGCGCGTTCGCCAGCATCGAGCGACCACGGGACCGCTGGACCAAAGCCCAATGGAACCGGAAGGCAGCGTTCGCCTACACGGCCTCCAGCGAGACTCACGACCTGCTCGCGCGAGGCGCGAACCACCTGGCGCACGCGATCGCGACGCAAGGTCCCGAGGGCATGTTCAACCTTGGTGACCTCGATCCACACGCTGCGTACCCGACGCCCAACGACGAGCACATTCTCGTCATCAACACCCTGCCGTGGGAGCGCGATGTCATCGTCGAAGAGCCGGAGCTGCGCGGCGGCGCGGCACCGGCCGGCGTGCTGGACTGCTTCTTCCCGCGCGGCGTCTCCTGGGGCGGAGCACGGCCCGAGCTACCGGCGCGGAACATCGCCGGCCGCGTCCCGGCGCAGGGCTTTGCCTTCCTCCCCGCCGACGCTCTACCCTCGACCAGCGATGTGCGGACCGGACCCCAGACCATCGAGAACAGTGCCTATCGCGTCCGTATCGATCCCACGACCGGCGCGGTTGCCGAGTGGATCGACCTTGCCTCGGGGCACGACTTCGCCGGCTCCTATGACGGTTATGGCATCGGCCAGTATGTCTACGAATGGGTGGATGACCCGGACCAGCGAAACGCCCTGTTCATCGGCGACTTCTCAGCCGAGGACTTTGGGATCCGGATCAGGAACACGCCATTTCGACGGGAGACTGCGACCGAGGTGGTCGTCGACGATCCCGTCGTCGGACAAGGCGAGGCATCGATCACCGTGCACATCTCGGCGCGCGGCATCCGGAGCGGACACTGCACCTACCGCCTCAGGACCGGTCGCGCGGTGCTGGAGATTGACTGGCTGCTCGACAAGGAGCACGTATCCGACGTCGAAGCCGTCTTCGTCGCCTTCCCCTTCCAGCTCGGCAGTCCCCGGTTCCGGGCCGATATCAATGGAGTGCCGCTCACGCCGGAGCAGGACCAGTTGCCGGGCACGGTACGCGACTGGTATCCGGTCCATCACTGGGTCGACGTCAGCGACGGGCAGCGCGGCGTCACGGTCGCGCCGCTGGACGCGCCATTGGTCCACATGGGCGGCATTACCACGGGCCGCTGGGCCGAGACGCTCGAGCCGGATGGTCCAACCGTGATGTCGTGGGCGCTCCACAATCACTGGATGGTGAACTTCAAGGCAAGCCAGGGCGGCGACATTCCGCTTCGCTACCGCCTCACCACGCACGAAGGCCCATGTGATGACGTGGCCGCCGAGCGATTCGGGCGTGAGCAGGCGACGCCACCGATCGTGCTCAGGGATCTGGCTCCACATGACGCGCTCACTGGGGAATTCCTGCACATGGAAGACGGACCGGTGCACCTGATTCACGTGAAGCCGGCGGACTTTGGGGACGGCATCATCCTCCGGCTGCAGAACCTTGATGATGTGGCGCATAGCGCTCGGCTGCAATTCGCCACGACAACACCGACGTCAGCACGCCTGACCTCGCCGGATGAACGGGATGGCGATGTCATCGCCATTGACGGGCAAGGCTTCAGCGTCGATGTGGCGCCACGATCCATTCAGTCGCTGCGCGTTTCATTCTGACCGAGAACCGTTCGGTGAATGTTTCTCAAGAGGCGGCCGGGAGTGCTGCCCGGACCCAATTGGGAGGTTCTCGAACTGGAGCGTGGAACGCTGGCGGTCCGGTCCACGTGTCTCCGGCGGTGGACGCCGTGCCGAGCACCGAAACTGCGGACCAGGAGGGCAGGGCGGGCGCCCTGCCGCAGGCGCTCGACCATCATGTTCTCGACACGTTGGGGGATCGGTGCCGGGTACAGGACTCGAACCTGCACGGCCTTGCGGCCACCAGCTCCTAAGGCTGGCGTGTCTGCCAGTTTCACCAACCCGGCGTGCGGCGGGGATGCCGCGAACCTGAGTGTACAGCACCACCCAGGGCGGCGATCAGGCGCCCGCGCGGGCGAGGCGGGTGACGGCCCCGGCGACGGCGGCGACGGCGATGTCCTGCAGCTCCGCGCCGAGCTCAACGGTCGCGGCGGCGGGCGAGTCGGTGTAGCCGTCGAAGCGCGTCCACGGCACCTCGCCCTCGATCCGGGCGCCGGGGATGAGCGTCCCCAGCGAGGGATCGTTGTCCCGCGACGGCAGCAGCTCCGACCGCACGCGGTCCGGGCGCAGCGCCAGCATCATCGCCGACTCCGCCTGTCCGGCATGGCCCGGCACGCGCACGCCGGCGAGCCTCTCGTGTGCGGCCAGCAGCGGCGCGGCGAGCGTCCACCACGACCCGGCGGCGAGCGCGATCCCCGCCGCCTCCGGCTGCTCGCGGGCGACGTCGCGCACGGCGAGCTCGTTCAACTCGTGGTTGCCGCCGTGCCCGTTGAGCACGAGCACCCGCCGCGCGCCGCAGGTGAGCATCGAGCGCAGGAGGTCCTTCATCACCAGCAGGTAGGTCTCGCTGCGCACCGAGAC
>DATLHE010000445.1:0-9476 GCA_035540335.1 Thermomicrobiales bacterium
AGGTGAACAAACGCGCCGTCGGTAACGCTACCGGCGGCGTGCTCCGTTCGAGGCAATCGGCGAAGAGTCACTTCACTCACTCCACACGCATCGAAACCCCAGGTTTCCGGTCGACGAGTCCGGCGTGTTGCTGCTGCGCGAGTCCACCCGGTAGCGGTTGCAGTACGACGCGTGGCAGAGGTAGGACCCGCCGCGCATGACCTTCGCGTCGCCATGCTCGGGGCCGGTCGGGTTGTCGGCGTCGCCCCGCGCGTACGTATCCGGCGCAAACCAGTCGGCGCACCATTCCCAGACGTTCCCGGTCATGTTGTAGAGCCCGTAGGCGTTCGGCGTGTAGGTCCGCGCCGGCGCCGTGCCGGCATAGCCGTCGGCGCGCGTGTTGCGCTCCGGGAAGGCGCCCTGCCAGACGTTCATCTGGTGCTTGCCCTTCGGCGTCAGGTCTCCCCCCCACGGGAAGCGGTCCCCCTCGCGCCCGCCGCGCGCGGCGATCTCCCACTCCGCCTCGGTCGGCAGCCGGGTCCCCGCCCACGCGCAGAACGCCTGCGCGTCGTTCCAGGAGACGTGGATGACCGGGTGGGTGAGGCGCTTCGCGATGTCGCTCGCCGGCCCCTCCGGGTGCCGCCAGTCCGCCCCGTGCACCTGCCGCCACCACGGCGCGCTCACCGGCCGCTGGTTGTTGCGTAGCGCGGGCGGCAGCAGCAGGTGGAAGACGAACGACCAGCCGAAGCGCTCGGCCTCGGTGACATAACCCGTCTCCTCCACGAATGCGGCGAAGCGCGCATTCGTGACCGCCGTCGCGTCCATCCAGAACGGGGCGACGGTCACCTCATGCACCGGCCCCTCGCCGTCGGCGGGGTAGCCGTCGTCGCGCGGGTTGCCCATGCGGAACGTCCCGCCCGGGATGCGGACCATCCCCTCGGGGCGTGTTGCCGTGGAGGTCGTGATCGCGGCTGATGTGGTAGTGGTCGGTTCGCGTGATGGGTTGCAGCAGTGGCTCATGTTCCTGTAATCGCCTGGTGTAGGGGAGGAGCTTGTCTCCTCCCCGTTTCGGGAGTGCGGGAGGAGACAAGCTCTTCCCCTACGACGACGGGAAATCGCGTCGCTCCTGCCAGCGCGCTGGATTGCCCTCGATGTAGATCCGGGCGGCATCCAGATCACGCTCGGTGCGCAGGATGCGATCGTGGAAGCTTCGTTGCCACAGTGCCGTGTCGTATGGCGGATACCGGCCGTCTCGAACGCCGCGTCCGTACTCGATCGTCGTGATCGACTTGAACGCCTGGACATAAGCGGTCGCCGAAGGCGGATCGCAGCCCGGATCGGTTCCGATCATCAGGATACCGTGCAGATGGTTCGGCATGACGATGAGGGCGTCAAGCTCCACTCCGCAATACCGGTCAACGTTGCGTTGCCAGAGGTCTGCAGCCATGGCGCCCGCTTCGTTCAGCTGCATCCGCCCCTCTCGCACGTCGCCGAACCGGCATTCCATGTTGCGCGTGCAGATCGTCAGGAAGTACGCGCCCGCAGTCGCATAGTCGAAGCCCGGGATGCGAGGGGATATGCGAAACGGGCGTGATGCCGGGTCGCGCACGGTGGTGTCTCCTGCCTCACGGCGTTGGGAAATCATCTGACGACAAGGCCCCGTCGTAGGGGAGCACCTTGTGTGCTCCTGTTTCAGGTGGACGGGAGGAGACAAGCTCCTCCCCTACAGCTCACTCAATGGGCTCCATGTCGCTCCAGCACCCCCGCCAGAACGTTCAGCGCTGGGCGGCCGGGGATGAGCCGCTCGCCGTCGCTGTGGCCATCCTCGCGGCCGGCGAGCTTCTCCACGAGCACCTCACGCCAATGCGCCACGCGAGCCGCGCAGTCAGGCTGACGCGCCAGGTCGTGGCATTCGCGCGGGTCGGTGTCCAGGTCGAAGAGCTGCTCCCGTCCCTCAGCGCTCCACCAGACGTACTTCTCGCGCCCGTCCGTCAGCCACTGCACCGTCTGACCGAACGTCGGGTGCTCGCCGTGGATGACCTCATGACCCCCCGGCTCCCCGCGCAGCACCGGCAGCAGGCTCCGCCCGTCCAGCCCTTCCGGCACCGCCAAACCCGCGCAGTCGAGCAGCGTCGGCATGATGTCGCGCAGCTCCACCAGCGCGTCCGACTGCATGCCGTCCCGCAGGCCGCTCCCTGTCGGACCGGCCACGATCAGCGGCACGCGCGCCGAGCCCTCGTACGGCAGGCTCTTCCGATAGAGATGGTGGTCGCCCATCAGCTCGCCGTGGTCGGAGACGAAGCAGATCCACGTGTCGTGGTACACGCCCATCTCCATCATCGACTCGAACAGCCGGTTCAGCTGGTGGTCGATGTGCGTCATGTGGCCGTAGTAGCCGGCCTGCGCGCGCTTGCGAATGCGCTCCGGGTAGACGGCGACCGGCGCGTCGCTCTGGTGGTCGTTGCGCCACGGCTCCAGCATCCCCGCCCAGTCGCCCACCGGCGGCTCCGGCAGCTCCTCGCGCAGGTACTGCTCGAAGGCCCACGCCGGCGGATCGTACGGCGGGTGCGGGCGGTGGAAGCCGAGGTAGAGGAAGAACGGCTGCGTCGGGTCGCGCTGCGTGAAGAAGGAGAGCGCCTCGGAGACGACCCAGTTCGTCGGGTGGGTGTGCTCCGGCTTGTCCCACGGGCGGGCGACGACGCCGTTGCAGTTCACGCCGTGGTCGAAGTAATCGACGTTCGGCCCCAGCTCGCGTTGCAGCCACGGCAGGTAGTCGTCGATGTACGCGTGGTCCTGGGTCTTTCCCCGCGCGAAGTGCAGGTAGCCGTCGTGGAGGCGGACATGGTCGAAGCCGAGCCGGTTGCGCTCCGGATAGACGTGCAGCTTGCCGATCGCCTCGGTCTGGTAGCCCTGGCGCGAGAACTCGCCGGCGAGGGTGGTGGGGTAGGTCCACGGCAGGCCGTCACTGTAGCCGATGCGGCCGTGATGGCGCTGGTCGAGCCCGGTCATCAGCGCGGCGCGGGCCGGGACGCAGCTCGGCGTCGCCGTGTACGCCTTGCGGAAGCGGGTGCCGCGCAGCGCCAGCTGGTCGAGCGCCGGGGTCTCGACGACGGGGTGGCCGTCGATGCCGAGGCAATCGCCCCGCCACTGATCGACACAGATCAGGACGACGTTCGGCCGTGCGGTGGCTGTGGCTGCGCTCATGGACTGGCTCCCCCCGGAAACGGATGCGTCGGACATGGGGCGCATTCTTGCAGCGGCCGCCCGATGCCGCAACCGTGCGGGAAACGCCAACGCGGGCGACCGGTCATGAAACCGGTCGCCCGCGTTGGGATGGTGTATCGGAATGGAGAGTCGGGTGCTGTCTAGGCGACGGCGGTCCAGTGATTCTCACGGATGACACCATCGATGTCCTCCGAGGTCACGGCATAGCAGGTCAGGGCGTCCTTCTGATCGAGATACCCCTGCGCGACGGCCTGTCCGAGCAACAGCGACTCGGGGATGCCGAACCGAACGTAGAGCTCTTCCAGCTTCCGCGCAATGACCACCTGGCGGGCGATATCCCACGTAGTGACCCGCGCGGCGCGGAAGTCCCGTTCGATCCGCTCCGGCGGCAGGTTCCTGATCTCGGCCTCCGGGACGCCCTTGCGCTCTGCCAGCACATAGATGCCCGCCCGCAGCCTCAACCGCTCCGACTTGCTCATCGTCGCCATCAGCACGTGTGTCCTTTCCACGATCGCGCGTCCGGAGCCCGTGGCCGGCTCGGCCACCGACCCCGGGGTCCGGCCTATGACTTTACATATATAGTAGCATGGACGTTCGTTATTGTCACGTTCGGCGCGTGAACTTTTCGTGAAGCGCCAGGGCGCGGCCGGCACGCGTACCGGCACGGTGCGGCACGGCTCATGCGGTAGCGTGCGTAGCGAACAATCCTGTCTCAACGCCAACCATGGAGGAGGTGCGCGCCGCCACGGCGTCCGTGGGTCCCTACGGTGTGTCGACCATACTCGCAACCCAGAGGAGAGCGTAACCATGGATCAGCAGGTTCGGTTGCAGCAGCTTCAGCGCGAGATCTCCCGCATGCGCCTCAGCCGGCGCTCGGCCATCCTCCGCGCCAGCGCGCTCGGCCTCGGCGCCTCCGCCGCCGCCATCCTGCCGCGGTCGACCGCGGTGTTCGCCCAGGCGAAGACGCAGATCCGCCTCGGCACTTGGGCGGCGGTCGAGGAGGCCAAGGAGCTCCAGGGCGTCCTCGACAAGGTCAACGCCGAGGCGACCGACTTCGAGATCATCTCCGAGCCGCAGCCCTCCGACTACTACACCAAGCTCCAGACGACGATCGCCGGCGGCACCGCGCCGGATCTCTTCTGGCTCTCGCAGGAGTACGTCGCCGGCTACGCCAGCCTCGGCGCCGCGCTCGACCTCTCCGACCGGCTGGAAAGCGACGACACCCCGGCCGCCGACCTCTCCGACTACTTCGAGCCGATCCTGCGCACCGCCCAGTACGAGGAGAAGACCTACGGCCTGCCGTGGATCAGCCAGCCGGTGATGCTCTACTACAACCCCGAGCTCTTCGACGCCGGCGGCGTCGCCGCGCCGGACGAGAGCTGGGACTGGGACACCTTCAAGGAGGCGGCCGGGACGCTGACCGACGCCCAGGCGGGCGTCTACGGCACCAGCTTCAACGGCTGGCCGCCCGTCCCCATGTTCATGTGGCAGGCCGGCGGCGACACGATCAGCGAAGACCTCTCGGAGTGCCCGATCGACAGTGAGGAGGCGATCCAGGCCGCCCAGTTCTACGCCGACATCATCTACAACGAGAAGTACGCCGTGCCCGAGGCCACCATCGGCGAGCAGGGCTTCGCCGAGATGGTGAAGGCCGGCAAGGTCGCCATGTTCTACGGCGGCGCCACCGACGACCTCGATGTCGCCGCCAAGAAGGACCCGGCCAACGCCGTCATCAAGATGGCGCTCGTGCCGACCGGTCCCAAGGGGCGCACGACGTTCGCGTGGACCGCCTCCACCGTCGTCAACGCCGATAGCAAGAACCCGGACGTCGCCTACCAGGCGCTCGTGGCGCTGACCGAGGGCATCCACCACTGGAAGATCGTCGCCCCGCGCCAGTCGCTGGCGACCGAGGAGACGATCGCCGCGGTCGTGCCCGACAAGGCGGAGTCGGCGCCGATCATCGTCCAGGCGCTGGCCGACATGCGCTCGTTCCACGTCATCCCGCAGCAGGCGGAGTGGGACCAGACCTTCAACGACGAGTACCTGCAGCCGATCTTCCACCAGGAGGCGACCGCCGAGGAGCTCGCGCCGGAGGTCCGCCCGATGTTGGAGGATTTGCTGCCGTAACGCAGTGGACCGCCCTGCCGCACCGCCGTACGGTCGGCCCTTGTGGCCGACCTTCGTCCGGGACCGGCCACAAGGGGCTCGCCGCCCACCTTCGCAGCCACGCACCCCGAAGGGTGTGCGCCCGTGAGGCGAGGCATCGCGGTTGTTTTTGATTGAGGTGGGCGACCTGTTCGAACACGTCCGCCTCGTACCCAAAATGCCCGCCATTCTGACCGGAGCGAAGAACCCCCGCGCGAAGCGCACCGCGCCGCAGGCGCGGATGGGGCGTCCGGCGGACATGATCTGGCCCTGCGGGCCAGCGGGCCGACATTCCCTGCGGGGCGAGCCGTTCGCGCTCTCGATCGAAGCTGGTAGGGGCAGGCTTTGAGGCCTGCCCTCTGCCGCACGTGTTGTGGCCCCTAGAGGCAGATGTCCTCCGAGAAGACGCGCCGTGACGGCCGGATGCCGTCTTTCGATGATCCATTCCTCATCACGATCCGGGGGAGGACGCCCGTGTTCAGCTGGTATGCCCTCACGCTCACCGACTACGTCGTGGTCGGCGGGGCGATCATCGCGTCGATGTTCCTCCTCCACCGCGTCCTGCGCTGGCTCCACGTCGGGCGCGAGGCGGCGACCGGCTACGCCCTGATCCTGCCATGGATCATCGGCTTCCTCGTCTGGAACCTCGGCCCCTTCATCGCCTCGCTCTACCTCAGCTTCACCGAGTACACGATCCTTTCGCCGCCGACGTGGATCGGCGTCGACAACTACGTCGAGATGTTCACCGACGATCGCCGCTTCTGGACGGTGCTCCGCTTCACGCTCGGCTACTCGCTGTTCAACGTGCCGCTCGGCCTCATCGGCGCGCTGCTGACCGCCACGCTGCTCAACCAGAACGTGAAGGGCGTCGGTCTCTGGCGCACGCTCTTCTATCTCCCCGCCGTGCTGCCGGCGGCGTCGACCGCGCTGCTCTGGCGGTGGATGCTCGGCACCGACGGGCTGATCAACTTCTTTCTGCAGCCCTTCTACACGCTGTTCAACCTCGACAAGCCCGCCTGGCTGACCGACCCGCAGATGGTCCTCCCCGCCTACATCATGATGGGCCTCTGGGGCGTCTTCGGCGCGAACACCGTCATCCTCCTCGCCGGGCTCAAGAACATCCCCCGTGACCTCTACGACGCGGCGAAGATCGACGGCGCGGGGAGGATCTCGACGTATTTCAACGTGACCATCCCGATGCTGAGCTCCACCCTTTTCTACGTCCTCATCATCGGCATCATCGGCTCGCTGCAGACCTTCACGCAGGCGTTTTTCATCAAGCACACCTCCCGCGCGGGCACCTTCATGAACGTCTACATCTATCAGGAGGCCTTCGAGCGGAACCACATGGGCTACGCCGCCGCGCTCGGCTGGATCATGCTCATCATCATCCTGCTCTTCACGCTGCTGGTCTTCCGCTCATCGCCGGCCTGGGTCTACTACGAAGGGGAGCGCGCGCGATGACCACCCATGAGGCCACCACGACCACGGCCACCCTCGAACGCGGCCGGGCCGCCGGGCGCGCGCGGCGCGGCGCGCCGGACGAGATCGCGATCCGGACGCTCGTCTACGCGCTGATCCTGCTCGGCGTCGCGATCGTCATGGTCCCGTTCGTCTGGATGCTCTCGACGTCGCTCAAGAGCCAGTCGGAGCTCTTCGTCTACCCGCCGCAGTGGATCCCGACGCCGGTGCAATGGAGCAACTACAAGGACGCCTGGCAGGCGCTGCCGTTCAACCGCTTCCTCGTCAACACGCTGTTCATGACGCTGCTGGCGATGTTCGCGGAGATCTTCACCGCCTCCATCGTCGCCTACGGCTTCGCTCGCTTCCGCTTCCCGCTGCGCAACACGCTCTTCGTGATCCTGCTCTCGACGATGATGCTCCCCGGCATCCTGACGCTGATCCCGAAGTTCGTGATGTGGCGCTCGGTCGACCGCATCGACACCTTCTCGCCGCTCACCGTCGGCGCCTGGTTCGTCTGGGGGCCGTCGTTCGTCTTCCTGCTGCGGCAGTTCTTCATGACGATCCCGCGGGAGATCGAGGAGGCCGCCGTCGTCGACGGCGCGAACACGGTGCAGATCTATTGGCAGATCATGCTGCCGCTGGTGAGGCCCGCCCTGCTCGCCATCGGGGTGCTGAGCTTCCAGGCGAACTGGAACAACTTCGAGGGCGCCCTGATCTACCTCAACACGCTGGAGAAGTACCCCCTCGTGCTCGGCTTGCAGTTCTTCGGCGATTCGCTCTCGCGCGAAGCGCCCAAGTGGAACCTGATGATGGCGATGTCGACCGTGATGGCCGCGCCGATCCTGCTGCTCTTCTTCCTCGCCCAGCGCTACTTCATCGAGGGCCTCACCGTCGGCAGCGTGAAGGGATGACGATGGCGGCCCTTGTCCCGGCTGTTCGACTTCCAGGGGAGGACTTGCGGCGACAGCAACCCCATCGCCAGCATGGAGGCGCCGCAATGTCCTCCCTCGGCAACGCCGGGCTCCATGCGACGCCGCCGTAGCCGCGCACCCCGAAGGGTGTGCGCCGTCTCGATCGAAGATCGAGCGTGTGGGGCCGAGGCTTGTCCCGGCCCGCTGCCGCGCCTGTCGCAACGGGGTGGTCATGGAGATCGCCCGTACGGGAGGCCCTTGTGGCCTCCCTATGAAAGGAGAAACACCCACCTCATGAAGCTCACCCGTCATCCGGCGAACCCGATCCTCACGCCCACCCCGGACCACCCCTGGGAGGCTCGCAACGTCTTCAACTGCGGCGTCATCAACCACGACGGCAAGATCGTCCTCATCTACCGCGGCCAGGGCACGGCGAACGACGTCTCCCACCTCGGCTATGCCGAAAGCACCGACGGCGTCCACTTCGACCGACTGCCGGAGCCCGTCTTCAGTCCCGCCGACCCGGCCGAGGTCAACGGCGTCGAGGACCCGCGCTTGACGCCGCTCGACGGCCGCATCCAGATGCTCTACACCGCCTGGTCGCCGGAGGCGATCCAGGTCGCGCGGGCGTCGACGACCGACTTCCGGACGTGGGAGCGCCACGGCATCGTCTTCCCCGGGCCGGACAACAAGGACGCCGCGCTCTTCCCGGAGCAGGTCGGCGGCCGCTACGCCGCCTTCCACCGCATCCCGCCCTCGATCTGGCTCGCCTTCTCCGACGACCTCGCGACGTGGGGCGACTACAAGGAGATCATGCGGCCGCGCGAGGGCTGCTTCGACTCGCTCAAGCTCGGCGCCGGCGGCCCGCCGATCCTGACGGAGCGCGGCTGGCTCGTGATCTACCATGGCGTCGACCACGACCTCGTCTACCGGCTCGGGGTCGCCTTGCTCGACCGCGACGACCCGACCAGGGTGCTGAACTGGCCGAAGGAGCCCGTGTTGGAGCCCGAGGAGCCGTGGGAGCTCGTCGGCGATGTCCCGAACGTCGTCTTCACCTGCGGCACCGCCGAGCTGGGCGACGACTACCTGATCTACTACGGCGGCGCCGACCGCGTCATCGCCCTCGCCACCGCCAACAAGCGCGACCTGCTCGACTTCGCCGCCAATGGCTGACGGAATATGCGAATTCGTAGCCCCGGACCTCGCAGCTGCGGGCGGTGTCCGGGGTCGGTCCTCGGCCACCGAGGGCCGAGGATACCGCGACCGATCGCCAGTAGCCCCGGGCTGCAATGCCCGGGGATCTGTGCTGCAATGCCCGTGACCACGCCACCGCCGCCTCACGATGCCGCCGCGACCGCCCGTTCCCGGTAGCGCCGGGTCTTGTGCCGCACCTGTGGCCGGCGTCCGCTCGGGTGTCCCCCAACACCCTCATCCTGAGCGCAGCGAAGGACCCTACGCGAAGCGCTGCAACCGAAACGCCCGTGTCGCGCAATCCATATGGCCCCTTGGTCCACCGGCCGAGCGCGTCAGTGCGAGAAGCGAAAGGCTCGCTCATGGGCGATTGCGCAGCGATCGAGCGACCAGCAGGGGCGATGCGGCCCCTACGACGGCGGAACGTGCGGCCCGCTGGGACAGGGCCGACCATACGATGCTGGCCGCACGTTCCGCCGTCGGAGGGGCCGCATCGCCCCTGCTGGTCGCTCGATCGCTGCGCAATCGCCCATGAGCGAGCCTTTCGCTTCGCGCACTGAC
>DATLHE010000446.1:0-7412 GCA_035540335.1 Thermomicrobiales bacterium
TTGCCGTCGCGGTCGACGGTGATCTCGTTCGGGCCCGGCTCCAGCGTGGCGGTCTGCGGGTTGCCGACCGGCGCGCCGCCAATCTGGAGCTCGACATTGAGCGGGCCGCCGGGCGACTGGACGATGGCGGAGAGGGTGTCCTGAGCCGGCTCGAGCGCGTAGTTGCCGGTGTCGGTGGCGAGCGTGTAGAGCCCGTCGACAGGCACGGCGTCGACTGTCTGCGAGGCAGCGTTGAAGCGGAAATAGATGCCGGCGTCGGTGTCGGCGACGGTGACCTGCTGCGGGTCGCCGTTCAGCCCGTTATCGCCGAAGACGTACTGCTGGCCGTCCTGCGTGACGGCGGCGATCTGCCAGGAGTAGTCGCCCGGCGCCATGAGCAGGGTGCCGGTCCAAATGCCGTCGTGGTTGGTGAGCACGGTGCCCTGGCAGAAGGCGTCGTTGTTGGTGCACCCGAACTGCGACTGGAAGTCGCCGATCGCGGTGACCTGGGTGAAGCTTGTGGTGGCGACCTCGTCGGCCTGGGCGAGCGCCGGCGCGGGGTCGGACGCGGGCCCGGGCGCGGCGAGCGCGCGGCCGGCGTCCGTCAGCGGCAGGAACATGCCGAGGATCATCGCGATCGCGCCGATGAGGTGCAGGATGCGCCCCGCCCGGTCCTGCCGGGTGCTGGCTGCCAACGCGGTTCCCGAACGCTTGTCTCTCATCGCACCTCTCCGCCGCGGCTCACTCTGATCGCGTGTCGGCCCCGTCGCCGGGACAGGCCCGTGCTTCTCTCCATCACAGCCACAATCGATTTCTCGCATTTCTTGACTGATCATACCCGGCCCGGCCGGATTGTGACCGACCGCGGCGCCGGATTCTCCAGCGTGCTGCGTGTCGTGTGCCCCACCCCGGTGCGGAAGAACCAGCGATTCCCGGATCGCGGATGACGCTGCATTCGGGAATCGCTGGCGAGAGGCGGGCGGTTTGGGAAAGGGGGTTAGGGAACTGGTTGTCCGAGAGAGAGTCCCGCCTCTCGTTCATTGAGACGCTCCACGGGGCGGTTTGGTTACGGGACCGGCGGCCCGCCGCAGGCATGACGGCCCGGAGCGCCCGCGTTGCCACGAACGGGGCATTCGCGAAATCGGGACACGGGGCTACGATGGAGCGGCGATGTGACGCCGCGCCGCCGTTGCGCGTTTGTCACCCCACGCCCCGTGGTGGCACGCGCCTGTCACGCATACGGGACTATGCTCACGCTCTGGGCTCGCCGCAGACGCACACATCGCCCCTTCTGCCGCCCGACCGCGACCGGGTCTCCATCGACAGTTCATGGTGGTCCTAACCCGCATCCGGGGATGCTCCACACCACTGAAAGGAACGGAGATGCGTGGCACTGGCACACACGTAGCCGCGGCGGGGTTCGCGAGCCGCCTGATCGACCGCAGGAAGGTGCTTGCCGGATCCGCCGGCACGCTTCTCGGAACCGCGCTCATTGGCCCATCCCGGGCGTGGGCTCACACGGCAACGCCCGAGTCCGGCGAAAGCACGGAGTTCGATCCGGCGCTCGCCAAGCAGCTCCAGCAGGTGATCGATGACATCGTCGCGTCGTCGAGCGGCGGCATCCCGGGGATGGTGCTGCACGTCGCGCACGCCGGCCATGGGAGCTGGTCCGGCGCTTCCGGCATCGCCCAGATCGACCCCGAGGTCCCCATGGAGCCGGAAGATCGCTTCGGCGTCGGAAGCATCGTGAAGCCGTTCGTGGCCTCCACCGTGTTGCAGATCGTCGAGGACGGCGACCTGTCCCTCGACGACACGCTCCCCGACGTGCTTCCGACCGACGTCACCGAACGCTTCCAGAACACCTCCGAGATCACGATCAAGATGCTGCTCGGCCATCGCAGCGGCCTGCCCGATTGGGACAGCGCGGACGTCGAGGCCCAAGTCGCCCAGGACCCCAGCAAGGTCTGGACGGAGACAGAGTTCCTCGACATCGCCGCGGCCAAGGAGGCGATGTTCCCACCGGGGACGGACTACACCTACTCGAACACCAACTACACGCTGCTCGGCATGATCATCGAGCAGGCCACCGGGCGCAGCTGGCGGGACGAGGTGACGGACGGGGTATTCACGCCGCTCAAGCTCGAGGCGTCCGCGCTCCCGGCACCCGGCGACCACACCCTCGGAGGGCCGCACGCGCACGGCTACGTAGACGTCAATGGCGAGATGCTCGACCTGACGACGACGGACCCGTCGATGGCCGGTTCCGCCGGCGGCAACTCGCTGATCTCGAGCGCGCCGGACCTCGTGCACTTTCTCGACGCGTTGCTCGCCGGGCAGCTCTTCGAGCAGGACGCGACGCTCGAGGCGATGCTCGACTTCCAGCCCGCCGAGGGAGAGCCGGGGCAGGTGGGCTACGGCCTTGGGCTCCTGCAGCGCGAGCTCCCGGGCGGCATCCAGACGATCGACCATCTCGGCGGCGCGGTCGGCTACCGAGCCTACGTCGCTCGGCTCATGGGGCAGGACGTGACCCTGGCCCTCGGATTCAACTCGCTGGCCGATCCCGGGACGGTCGTCCTTCCGGTGCTGGAGGTGTTCGCCGCCCCACTCGCAACCCCCACCGGCTGAGGCAGCCGGATCCGGCGTGCGGGGCGTGGCCATGGCCTATGCTTGGGCGCATGACGCCCGATCTCGCCCATATCCACGCCATCCTCGCGGATTTCGTCCCCGGCTGCTCGCTCGCGCGGGCGAGCCGGCCGCGGGACGGCCTCGCCAACGCGGTCATCTTCCTGGAGACGACCGGGGGCCAGTTCGTGCTCAAGGTCTACGACGATGCGTCCGGCGCGTGGAAGCCGCAGAAAGAGCAGGCGGTCTTCGCCCACATGCGTTCGCTCGGCCTCCCCGTCCCGGCCGTCCACCGGGTGGATGCCTCGCATCGGATCGTCCCGTTCACCTACTCCCTCGCCGAGCGCCTCGCGGGCGAGCCCTACTCCCACGTCTTCGCAACGTTGGACAAGACGGAGAACGTCGCCATCTACGCGGCGCTCGGCGACTCCTTGGGCCGGCTCCACGCGACCACGTTCGACGCGTTCGGCGATCCCCGCGCGACAGCCGACGGGCTCGGCGTGGGACCGGTCCATGAGCTGGCGGAGGGCGGGAGCGGGCCGGCGCCAGGCCCGTTTGCGACGTGGCGGGAGACGCACGATGCGATCGTGCGGGCGCGGCTGCGCTTGATGCAGGGCACGGCGTTCGCCGACCTGATCCCCCGGGTCGCGGACTGGTTCGACCGGCATGCCCACCTTATCGAGGGCGCCATTACGCCGCGGCTGCTGCACATGGATCTCCACCGCGGCAACGTGCTGATCGCCAACGGCAAGGTCGCGGGCATCCTGGACGTCGAGGAGGCGATCGCCGGCCACAACGAGTACGACCTGATGCGGACGGAGCTGGCGAACTTCCGCGGCGAGGCGCCGGCGTATCGCGATGCGTTCCTGGCGGCGTACCGGGCGCACGTGGCGCTGGGTGCGGGGCACGAGACGCGGCAGCGCTTCTACGACCTGTCGCGGGCGCTGGTCTGGATCCGGAACCTCCTCCTGTATGGAGACGGGTACGCCTTGGGCGCCGCGTCGCAGTCGCACCAGGCCGCCCGCGAGCATGTGCTGGCGCTGACGGCCGGGAGCTAGGGCGTCCCGGCCACCCCATCGACAACGATCATGAAGTCCGTCCGCGCGTTCTGGTGCCGGATCGGCAGGATCGCCCGGTAGGCCGCCGACTCGTGCCACGACTTCGCCTGCTCGACGCTCGGGAAGGTGAGGACCACCGTGCGGGAGACATGCCAGTCGCCCTCCAGGACCTCGAAGGCGCCGCCCCGGACGACGAAGCGCCCGCCGTAGGGCTCGAGTGTAGCGGGCACCTCGCGCGTGTAGGAGCTGTATGCCTCAGGGTCGGTGACATCGACGCCGACGATGACGTAGGCCGGCATGGTTTTCCCCTCCTGCTCTCCCCGCTCCGCAGATACGTGTTTCCAGACAGTTCAGGGATCGGCCTGCACGGCGTGTGCCAATGACACTCATGCTGCCCCACCTTCGCACGGGTCATCCGGCGCCCAACATGGTGAGGGAGGGGGGCGGCCATCGAGGCCGCCCCCCTCCCTCAACCGGACCCCGGAGCTCGATTGCGCTAGTCGGCGCTCGCGAACTCGGGCGCCGCGCCCCTGGGAGCCACGAGGGCGCCGGCGGCAGATGCATTGAATCCCTTGACGATGAGCCAGATGCCGAGGACCAACTCCCAAATGAACTCCGGAATGGTCGCCAGGCTCTGCCCCGTGCCTCCCTGCTCGAAGACGCCGAACATCACGGCGACTCCCGACGCGCAGATCAGCGGCCCTCCGATGAGGCCCAGCGCGGCCAAGCGTCGTGGCACCAGGCCGGACCGGTACATCAGGTAGCCCAGGATCAGCCCGTTGCCGACGCCGACGACGAAGCCGGGGCCGAGGATGAACGTCCAATCCTTGAGCGCGGCGAGCGCGTAGCCGATTGTGCCGGCATCCACGCCCGACGTTTCCTGTCCCAGCGTCACAATCGTCAGGACGCTGAGGATGCCGACGGCAATGAAGACGCTCTCCATGACACGAGCCGTGACGAAGCCGAGCGAGAGAACCTCGTTCTGCCGCTTGAGGATCGGGAACAGCACGACGGCAGTGCCAATGTTGGCGATGATGAGAAGCAGCTCCAGGAACGCTCCAAAGAAGATGCGATTGTCGGATCCGCCACCGGCCATGTAGCCGACGGGGTCATCCAGCACAGGTTGGAAGAGCGCAAGCGCTCCGATCGAGGTGACGTACGTGATCAGGAACAGCACGCCGGTCCAGAGCGAGGCCTTCCTGGTTGCGTCCATATGGGATCCCGTGACTGCTGCCGTGCGAAGGGTGTTCATGATGACGTTCTCCATTCGTTTACTGATGATGAGGCTGGTCGGTGTCCCCATGGGGCTCGTCGGGGTCGGCGCGGGTGACCGAGATGAGGGGCAGGCCCAGATCGCGGACCTTCGTCAGCAGGCCGTGCAATGCGGCCTGGTCGACGACGGGACCGGTCAGGATGGTTTCGCCGTTTGCCTCCGGCGTGATGGTCAGGGGCTCGAACCACCGTTCCCATCGGGCATCCAGAAGGCCCTTGACCCGGATCTGGTAGTGCGCCGGCACGGCCCGGGCGGTCGCGGGGTCCCTGAATGTCATGGCAGTGCTCCTTGCCGACGACCCGGAGGGAGGGGGCGTCCGCTCCTCTCGTTCGTCTGGGACGAGCATAGGGAGCGCGGGGTGTGCTGAGATAGACACCGAAGTGTTGTTCGGGGTGTTGTTTCGGGTGTTGGTTTGGGGGGCGGGCGGACACCCTTCGGGGATCCGCGCGTACGACGCAGAGACGGACATGGCGCCCGCCAGTACGACCGAGCCTCGCAGCCGCGACCGTACGATGGTGGCGCGCCGTTCCGATGGCGTAGGGGCTAGAGCAGGTCGAGCTCGCGAGCGCGGGCGATGGCCTCGGTGCGGCTCTGGACGTCGAGCTTGCCGAAGATGCGCCGGTTGTGGCCCTTGACCGTGTCCAGCGCGAGGAAGAGCCGCTCGCCAATCTCCTTGTTCGAAAGACCCTCGGCGATCAGGCGCATCACCTCGCACTCGCGATCGCTCAGCAGCTCGGGGCCGCGTGATGTTGCGGGCGCTGATGGCAACTCCGCGCCGCGCCGATCGTCCGCGTGGAACGCCGCCAGCAGCCTGCCCGTGTAGTCCGGCATCGGTCCGCGATCGTGAGCCTCGGCCAGCAGGCGCGCCATGGGCGCCCCTTCGTCGACAAAGATGCGAACGTAGCCCTCGGGTTCGGCCAGGATCATAGCGCGTTCCAATGCTGCAAACGCATCGGGGATGTCGCCTTGCGCATGATGCGCGAGCGCACGCAGCACCAGGATCTCGATGACCCGTCCCGTCCTGCCCCCTGCCTCCGCCGCCGCGAGGAGTCGGTCCAGCAACCCAATTGCTTCCTCAAACGCGCGTTCGTCCCGTTCGCTCCCGTACAGGGCGAGGAGCACCCTCGCGAGGGTGATGTGCTCGAACTCGTGCAGGTAGCTGAGGTCGTCCGCGGCCGACAGACCCTGCTCCCGCGCCCAGCCGAGCGCGTCGCCCAACCGCCCTTGGGCGAGCCAGGCGCGTGCCTTCAGCGCGGCAACGGGACGCACGTTGGGGGAGAAATCACCCACGTACAGACGCTCGGCCTCGATGAGCAGGTCGAGCGCCCCACCCAAGTCGCCCTCTGCCTCCCGGATCCGAGCCATGGCCACGCACCAGCGATACGGGTTCTGCGGCAGCCCGTTGTGCTCGCCCAGGTCCGTGCTCGTCTGCAGGTGGCGGATGGCGGCGTCCAGGTCGCCCCGCTCCCGGTGGAGCTCGCTCATGCCCACATGCATGTCTGCCGTGCCCCGCAGCGCCGGCTCGCCGGGCGTCGTCGCGAGCCGCAATGTCCGCTCGTACGTGGCCATGGCCTCATGGAGACGACCCTGCGTGATCCGGATATCGGCGAGGACCAAGGTGCATCCGAACAGGTCGGAGATGAAGCCTGCCCGCTGCAACCGGGTCATGCACTCGGTGTACATCCGGTGCCCCGCGTCGAGGTCTCCCTCGGTCCAGAAGGCGAGCCCGAGCAGGCCGGCGGCCGCGCCGCGCCCGAAGTCGTCATCCTCGGGGAGGAGGTCGAGCGCCCGGCCGGCGTTTCGCTGTGTTTCGGCGACATCGCCGCGAATCAGCGCCTGGCCGGCCCGGTAGATGGCGATCTGACCGGGGAGACGGCGAAATCTCTCCTCGTTCCCGACGATCATCGCGTCCGATGGGGCGCTAGCGCTGGCTGCCGGTTCCAACCACCGCTCGGCGTCGCGCAGCCGGACCTCAGCGCCCTCGAAATCGCCAACCGCCTGGAGCAACACGCCGGCGTAGTCGACGCTCAGCACGGGCCTGACCCGGATCACCTCGTCGGGCAGCGCCCGCAGCCAGCCGAGCAACGTCATCTCCTGCCGGCTCCTGCTCATCGCCAGCACCGAGCGCTCGACCAGGTCCGCCGCGCGGGAGACGTCCCGGGCGGCGAGGGCGTGCCCGATCGCCTCGGCCAGGAAACCGTTGCGCTCGAACCACGCGCTTGCCGACCGATGGCGGAGCGCAACCTGCTCCGGGTCCTCCAGGGCATGGCTCCGGAGCACGTCCGCGAACAGGTGGTGATAGCGGTACCACTGGCGCGTACCGTCCAACGGGACGACGAACAGATTGCTCCGCTCCAGGCCTTCCAGCAGCGCCTTGCTGTCGTCGCGGCCGGTGACGGCATCGCACAGGGGACCGCTCAACCGGTCGAGGATCGACGTGTGGAGGAGGAACTCCCGGATCGGGTCCGCCTGACGCCGCA
>DATLHE010000447.1:0-2202 GCA_035540335.1 Thermomicrobiales bacterium
GGGAAGGTGGCTTTGCCTCGTCAGGGCGTGGCGACCGGCGTGGCAGGCGTGGCGGGCGGGTTGGCGAGATCGGTGGGGCGGCTGCGGCCGGAGTCGAGCATGGTGACGGCGGCGGCAAGCACCGGATCCTCGCCCGTTGTGGCGTGGTCCGCGAACGAGACTTCCAGATCCGGGCGGATGCCCTCCTCCTGGATGCGGCCCTTGCTGGGCGTGAACCATTCGGCGACGGTCACGCGCAGCGTCGAGCCGTCCGAGAACGAGAAGATGCGCTGGACGGAGCCCTTGCCGTAGGTCCGCTCGCCGATGACGAGCGCGCGGTTGTAGTCCTTCAACGCCCCGGCGACGATCTCGGACGCGCTGGCCGTTCCGCGATCGACCAGCACCACCAGCGGCAGGTCGGTTTTTGTGGCGCCGTCGCCGAGGATCGGCAGGGGCTCCTCCCCACCGCGCCCGGGCGTGATGTCCTCGTACATCGCGGGCCCGACGTCCGGGTCGAGGAAGCGCGCCAGGACCTCCTGCGCGGCAACGGCGGCGGCTGGGTGACGTCCGCGCAGGTCCAGCACCAGCCCGGTCGCGCCCCGTGACTCCGCATCCGCGATCGCCTTGTCGACACCGGCGGTGGTCTGATCGCCGAAGATCGTGACCTGGATCCAGCCGATGGTCGTGTCCGGGATCATGCGGAAGGTCACCGGCGGCACGACGATCTCCTCGCGGATCATGTCGGCCTCATAAGGCTGGCCCGTGCTCGGGCGCAGCATCGAGAGACGGATGCGCGACCCGACCTCGCCGCGCAGGCGACGGATGAGACCATCGAAGTCGTTGACGTCGACGAGCAGGTTGTCGACCTTCTCGATCACGTCGCCGCGCAGAATACCCGCCTCCTCCGCGGGCGTGCCGGGGATGACGTTGGCGACGATGGCGCGGCCACCCTCGACGGCGATGTCGATGCCCGGCCCGCCGTAGTGCCCCTGCAGGTCCTCGGCGGCCGTTTGCGACTGGTCGGCGCTCAGGTAGCGGGTGTATTCATCGTCCAGCGAGGACAGCAGGCCCGTGATGGCCTGCTGCTCCATGCGCTTCTCGAGCGCGTGGGACTCGCCCTCGTCCGTCGGCCGGTAGTAGTAGTTGCTGTCGATGACGTCGACGACCGCCTCGAGGTCGCGAAACGTCGCCGCGTCGCCCGGCCGCTGGACGAGGTTGCGCTCGATGAGCATGCCGCCGGCGACGCCGATGAGGAGGACCAGCACGAAGACCGCCGCCAGCCGCAGGTAGAAATGCCCGCGCGAGATGGCCGATGGCGATCCCGGCGGTCTGGCGTTGTGCGGTCGCGGTTGCGAGAATCTCATGCACTTGCTCCGGGCGTCTCTACGTCGGGAGTCCGGGCGGCCAACGATGGCCACCTCGCGAACATGACCAGGAGTATGAGGGACGCCATGCTGCTCGTTGTCGACGTCGGGAACACGAACACCATGTTCGGTGTCTATGAGACGAATGGTCCGCGCCTGTTGACGACCGTGCGCGCCTCGACCCGGCGGGACCGCATGCCGGACGAATGGTACGCGATCCTCTCCCCCGTCCTGGCGGCGAACCACCTCGACGCCCGGGAGATCGAGGCGATGGTGATCTCCAGCGTCGTTCCGAGCGTGACGCGCTGGCTGACGACAATGGGCGAGGAACGGCTCGGCGTCGAGCCGATCATCGTCGGCGTGCATCTCGACCTCGGTCTCACCATCGATTATGACAACCCCGCGGAGGTCGGCGCCGACCGGCTGGTGAACTCGATCGCGGCGATCCATCGCTACGGCGCGCCGGTGATCGCGATCGACTTCGGCACGGCGCTGAACTTCGATGTGGTCAACCACCTCGGCCACTACGTGGGCGGGTCTCTCGCGCCTGGGCTGGTGATCGCGCTCGACGCGATGACGTCGCGGGCAGCCAAGCTCTTCTCGGTCGACCTCGTCGCGCCGCCGCACGCGATCGCGCGGAACACGACCGAGGCGATCCAGTCGGGGCTGGTGCTGGGGTACATCTCGCTGGTGGAGGGGATGATCACGCGCATCTCGGAGGAGCTGGAGGGCACGCCGAAGGTCGTGGTGACCGGCGGGTACGCCGAGCTCTTCGCGGAGGCGTCGCCGCTAATCGACGCGCACGATCCGGACCTGACGATCGAGGGGTTGCGGCTGATCTACGAGCGGGTGACGGGGG
>DATLHE010000448.1:0-5769 GCA_035540335.1 Thermomicrobiales bacterium
TGGAGACGACGATCGGCGACGTGCCGATCTACCGCGAGAAGCCGGGCATCGACGTCCCGCAGCGGCCGTGATGCGCACACCCTGCGGGGTGCGCGGCGGCGACTGTGGGACCGTTTCCCTGTAGCGCCGGGTCTTGTGCCCGGCGTCGCCTTGCCCACCCGCCACGTCACGACGGATGAACGGCCTCACCCGACCTGTCCGCGGCACGACGGCCCCGTCGGGAAAGGCCCGCCCGGCCGAGGCGAAGCCGAGCAGCGGGGCGGGCCCTTGGCCGGGGGATCCCCATCGACGCGGGGCGTCGATATGGTGAGGCCCGCCGGGAATGTCGCCTGAGGGACCGACGTCCGTCCTCGGCCACCCAGGGCCGAGGCTACCGAACGGGTCGCGCATCACTGCCCTCATTCCGAGCGAACGCGAGGGCTCGCTGTCGCTTTTCGGCGGCGATGCCGCTTCGGCCGGGGAACCCGACGCGACGCGCTGTTCGCAACACTCGCCTTGGGGATGCCAAGAGAGACCGGCGCTGCGGCGCCGGGGGATTCCCACGCTGCGCTCTGGACAGGCTCTTCGCTCCGCTCAGGATGCCGTTGGTGCGGGGATGTGGTGGCTTTGGGTGGAAGGACCCTTCCCGGATAAGGCGACGCCGGGCACAAGACCCGGCGCGACAGGGAAACGGTCCCACCGTCTCCGCCGCGCACCCCGCAGGGTGCGCGCATCACGGCCGCTGCGGGACGTCGATGCCCGGCTTCTCGCGGTAGATCGGCACGTCGCCGATCGTCGTCTCCAGGTCGTAGTACAGCGCGACCTCCCGCCAGAAGGCACGGCTGTCGTCCGGGAAGGGGCCCGGCTGGCGGGTGCTGACGATGTAGGTCGGCCGGTCCGGGCCGCGGATGATCGCGATGATGTCGGCGTAGGAGTTCGGCAGCGCCCGCAGTTCCTGATCGTAGAGATGCCGGTAGGCGGGATTGCGGTCGGCGAGATAGTAGATCGCCGCCTGGTCGAACGCGACATAAATCGTCTCGTCCGGCGTCGTGTGCTCCTGCACGTAGCGGGCAACCTCCGCCTGCGCCGGGTAGCCGGGATGCGAGTACATCCGCTGCGCCATGCCGTCGCGACCGGCCAGCATCACGCTGAAGGGCACGAGCAGCAGCACCGTCGCGCCGACCGCGAAGATCCACCGCTTCCAGCGCACGAGCGCCATGGCGATGCCGGTCAGGTTGAAGGCCAGCCAGAGCGAGAACGGCGGCGCGATCTGGATCAGGTAGTGCGACCACCAGTCGCCGCCGATCGCGATCCCGGCCACGGCGCCCAGCGCCCAGAGGCGGATCAGCATGCCGCCGGCGTCGTCCGGGCGCGTCAGGTGGAAGGGCGGCGCCGGATGGGAGGAAACGAGCCCCATGGAGGCGGACGTCGACATCCGCTGCACGCCGTGGGAGATCACCTGCCAGTGGACGGCGTGCCACAGCGCGACGCGATAGCGGATGAGCAGGACGGCCCCGACCAGGACGAGCAGTGCCCAGGTGCTCGTCATCAGGCTCAGGATCGCCCGCGCATGGTGCGCGATGCCGACCGTCGCGCTGCTCTGGTGGGTGAGGCGGTAGGTGACGGTGGCGTAGATGAAGTCGTGCCACCCGAGGTACCAGCCGTGGATGAGCGTCGGGATGCCGACCACGGCCAGGCCGGTGCCGATGGCCGCGCACATCCGGAGCCGCTCGCGCAAGGGGCGCTCGACGATGACGACGATGAAGGCGACCGCGACGAACGCCATGACGATGCCGGACGGCTTCAGCAGCGTCGCGATCCCGATCAGGATGCCGACGCCGCGCAGCTGCCAGAGCGACCAGCCGGCCTGCTGCTGGCGCAGGAGCCAGAACGCGGAGAGCGCGGCCGGCAGCCCGAGGAAGATCTCCGCGTTGGCGGTAAACCCTTCGAGGTTGGGGAGGGAGCTGGTGACGCCGACCAGGATCGCCGCCAGGTTCGCGACGCGCGGCGTCGACCAGCGCCGCCCGAAGAGCCACACCGCGTAGACGGTGAAGGCGACGAAGATCCACGCGGCGAAGCGAAACGCCCAGGTCCCCTCGCCGAGGAACTCGAAGACCGCGCCGTAGAGCAGGAAGATGCCCTGCGGGCGACTGATCCAGAGGTCGTCGTAGAGACGGCCGGTGCCTTCGAACCACCCCCGCGCGGCGTAGGCGTAGCCGCCCTCGTCGGCGATCATCGGGATGTTGAAGAAGGGGATGCGCAGCGCGAGGCTCGTCAGGACCGCGACCAGCAGCCAGAGCAGGTCGGGGACGGTCAGCGGCGGGGCGGGCCGGCCTCGCGGGACAGGCTCCGGCGCGCGCGGGTGCGCCGGCCGGCCCGCGTCGGCGGGCAGGGGCGTCGTGCCCGGTTTGTCGCGTGTCAGGAGTGCCATGGCGCCATGCTTTCGACCGGCCGACCGTCACCGAGCGAGTGACGGACCAAGTGTACCGCCCGGGTTCAAGGAGACAGGCGTGGGAACGTGCGGCGAGATCGAGGTTTGTACGGTTGGCCCTGCCCCTGCGAGGGCCGACCGCACGGAACGTCCTCCGCGCAACCTCCGCAACAAAGAACGTCCGCCGGGCGCGATTCGTTCTACCCCCGGGCGCCGGAGACGTCGCTGGAGAGCAGCAGCGGGCCGCTGAGCGTCGCGCTGCCACCCTCGGGCTCGGCGGAGATGCCGATCGAGGAGAACGTGCCGACGTCAGCGGGGATCAGCATGAAGCCCATGCCCTGCGCGTCGACCGTGAAGGTGCCCCCGGGGATCGGCGCTTGCGACGGATCGGTGAGGTACCAGAGCTGGTACGTGGTGCCCTCCTTGGGCTGCGGCAGGTTCGCCACGCTCAGGACGCCGGAGCCGTTGAGCGAGAACCACGCCGTGGCGTTCGCGTTCGCCGGCCCCTGCTCGGTCGGCCGCAGCTGGTAGGCGGAGGCGTTCGCGTTCTGGCGGATGGTGGCGTTCTCCTGCAGCGCGGTCGCGAGACGGCCCTGCAGCCGGTCGTGGTCGCTCCGGAGGTTGGCATTCCAGATCGAGAGCGCCAGCGCGGCCAGCACGGCGACGCTGGCGACCGCCCACGGCAGGATCTGCGCCCGCCCGAACAGCGGGGCGGTGGCGCTCGGCGGCGCGGCGGTCGTGGTCGATTCGTCATGAGTCATCGGCGTGGGAGCTCCTGATAGCGGCGATCATCGTACAAACGCATACCATACACGTGGCAGATGGACCAAAAGCGTGTAAGCTATGTACGGTCGCAAGTATCATCTCGCCGGGTTTGGCTGAGCCCGCATGGATCATCCCCCGCATTGCGATGTGCAACGCCCGGACGTGCTGGGCGGTGGAAAGGAGGGAAGTTGGGTGGAAACCGACGGCCTTCTTTACGTGTTTATCGTATATATAGGAAATCAGGTCCGGCATTGGACGCGCGGTGGGAGCAGATCGGAGGGAAGCCCATCCATGATTCGCACTTCCAGTAACCGGGGGGCCGAGCGGCCCGTGCGGTTACAGACGCAGACGCACGCGCTTCGCGTCCATCGCTGGCTGACGGCGGTGGCGATCGCGTTGATGCTGGCCCTGGCGTTCGGTGGCCCGGCGGCGCTGCCGCTGGCGCAGGTTGCGGCCCAGACGGCCAACCCGACGCCCGATCCGGCCAACCAGACCGGTGAGGAGACGCCGGTGGCGCCGCGGGACCCAACCGCGCCGCAGTCGAGCCAGAACCAGAACCAGCAGGCCCAGGAGACGCCGGCGCCCGAGACGGATAACCAGTCCAGCACCCAGCAGACCCAGCAGCCGAGCTCCGGCGCCGATGCGGCCACCGGGGCCGGTGAGCCTGCCGTGCTCGCCCACGGGCTGGCCTACGTCTCCGGCGACCAAGTGGTGTGGCAGGTCCGCGAGACCGAGATGCCTGACGCCGCGGATGCCGAGGCGACGACCTCGAACGCCGCGGTCATGCTGCAGCGGGACGGCTCGACCATCGTCCGCAACGACGCCACGGGCAAGCGCGCCAAGCTGGATCCCGGCGAGGCCTACTTCCGGGCCGCGGACGATCCCTACACTGCGATCTCGGACAGCAACGGCTCGGTGGTGTGGACGTTCGAGCTGGTGCTCTCCAACGACGTCGCCGACGACGCCTTCTACGAGAGCCCGCTGATCGACGACCTCAGCGAGGGCGTCTACGACATGATGCTCACGCGCTTCGTGCTGCAGCCGGGCGACTCCGCGCCGCTGCCGGATCACACCGGCCCGGCGCTGCTCATGATCTCGACCGGCGAGGTCGATGTCGAGGACGACTCCGGTCTCAGCACGCTGGCTGCCAGCGACGGGCAGTTGATGCCCGGAGACGGCACGGTGACGAACAATTCGACGTCGCCCGCCGTCTACGTCGTGGCCCTGCTGGGCGACGAGGTGAGCGACGACACGGCCGCCGCGCCGCAGCAGCAGGCGACGACGCCGGAGGCGACCACCGAGACCTCGACCGACACGACGACGACCGAGGAGACGCCGGCCGCAGAGGCGACGACCGAAGCGGCGCCGGCCGAGCCGGCCACCGACGAGAGCGGCCAGTACCAGACGAGCATCAATGTTACGGCGAACGCCGAGATCTACCTGGTCATCACCGCCGATGGCGTGACCGTCTTCGACGGCACCCTCCCGGCCGGGTCCAGCTCGGGCGCCGTGGTGGGCAGCACGTTCGAGGTCTACACCTCGTCGGGCGTGAACACCGTCTTCACCAACGCCTGCGGCGACACGTTCCAGATGGGCTACGAGGAAGGTGAGGCGAACTACGTGCTCACCGCCGACGCGAGCTCCTGCGCGCCGTAGTCAACTGATTGTGCTGAACGTCCTACAGGGGCGTGGTCCTTCTGGACCACGCCCCTGTAGGGCTTTTCTTGACGCTTGCCATTGTGGATCGATACATTTCGGGGACACGGGGTGTGAACACGTTATCAACCGGGAGGACGGGCGCGCCCTGACGCGGGAGAGGGACGTATGCGAGGCATCGCGCAGGAGTTCAAAGAGTTCATCATGCGAGGCAACGTCGTTGACCTCGCGGTGGCGGTTGTCATCGGCGCCGCGTTCACCGGCGTCGTGAACTCGCTCGTCGCCGACATGATCACGCCGTTGATCGCGGCAATCGGCGGTCAGCCGAATTTCAGCGAGCTCTCGTTCACGATCAACGGCAGCGAGTTCATGTATGGCAACTTCCTCAACGCCGTGATCTCGTTTCTGATCGTTGCCGCGGTGGTGTTCTTCTTCGTCGTCAAGCCGCTGAACATGCTGCTCGAGCGTCAGAAGCGCGCCGAGGAGACACCGGACCCGACCACGACGAAGTGCCCGTACTGCATGTCCGAGGTGCCGAACCAGGCCACCCGCTGCGCCTTCTGCACGTCGGAGCTGTCGCCGTCGGCGAGCGCGGTGTAGGGATGCCACGTACGGTCGGCCCTGCCCCTGCGGGCGCCCCTGCGGGCCGCAGCTGCGGGCGGTGGCCGACCTCGTGCCGGCAGCCGCGCTGGGCTGGACAGACACCCGTTCCGACATATGCGGATAGACGCCACAGTACCCCCTCAGAACGTCATACGCGGCGCCGGACCATTCCGGCGCCGCGTTTTCCTGTTGACCAGGCCAGTTCAACGTCCGGCCAAAGGGTCGACGTGGGACGTCAGCGCGCTCGCGGGATCAGTCCGCGTTGTGGGGCTGCCGAGGGACCGGGTCCGCAGGACGAAGACCCCGAACACGGCAAGCCAGATCGACCACAGGAT
>DATLHE010000449.1:0-30027 GCA_035540335.1 Thermomicrobiales bacterium
AGCTTCTTGCCGAAGTAGACGCTGCCGACGGCGCTGATGACGGCCTGGATCCAGAGCGGGAAGAGGGCGAGGCTGTACTGCGCGCCGCGGAATTTCCGCAGTCGCCAGCCGATGACCGTGAAGAGGAGCTGGTTGACGAGCAGGTAGGGGATAAGGCGCAGGAAGAACTCGCTGGAGAACGCCTGCACGGGCATCCACCCGAAGAAGAGGTAGCCGATCGGGGCCAGCAGGTAGGCGAGCGCGAAGAACCCGGAGAGATAGGTCCACGAGGTGGCCATGTACATCAGGCGCTGCTGCCAGGTGAGGCCCTTCATGGTGAGGGGGTTCTCGCGCAGCATCGTCTGGATGTTGCCCTGCGCCCAGCGGAGGCGCTGGGAGAGGGAGGTCGTCAAGTCCTCCGGGGCGAGGCCCTCGGCGAGCACCTCGTTGTGGAAGACGGACTTCCAGCCGACGGAGTGGAGGCGCATGGCGGTGGCGAGGTCCTCGGTGACGGAGATGGTGGCCATCGGCATGATCGGGATGGCCTCGTCCTCGCGGTCGATGTCGACGGCGAGCAGGAGCTGGCGGACGGTCTCGATCGCGGCCAGGGGTGAGGTCTCGCGGCGGGTGAGGTCGGCGAGGGCGAGCTCGTCGTCGAGGAGGCGTGAGAGCTGGTCGTCGAGCGCGCGGTCGTCCTCGAGGCCCGGGATGTCGGCCAGCTCGGCGCGGATGGCGGCGAGGTCGTCGCGGACGATGTCGCGGGCGGCCGCCTCGGCCTTGCGCTGGAAGGTCCAGGTGATCTCCTGGAGGGGCAGGCCGGCCTTGAGCTCGCGGCGGGCGTCGCGGACGGCCTGCTGGAGCGAGGCGATGGTCGCGGTGACGCGGGCCTGGTCGGGGCCGGCGACCTGCGCCTGTGCCTGGCGGAGCACCTTCTCGGCGGTGCCGAGGGCGCGGCGGATGCGCAGCTCGAGGTTCTTCGTGTAGTCGCGGATGCCGCCGTGCATGAGCGCCTCGCGGCGAAGGACGGCGTTGGAGCCGCAGAAGAAGGCGGCGTTGTGGCCGTCCTTGCCCTGCAGGATCGGGCCGTAGAAGAGGGGAGCCTCGCTGCCGAAGGGGTCGCCGGGCGGGACGTTCTTGAACCATTGGGGCGACTGGACGAAGGCGACCTGGGGGTCGCGGAAGTAGCCGAGCATGCGGTCGAGGATGTCCGGCAGCGGCACCTGGTCGGCGTCGAGGACCATCATGAACTCGCCGTCGGTCTGGAAGATGGCGTTGTTGAGGTTGCCGGCCTTGGCGTGGCGCTGGCGGCCCTCCCACTCGATGGTGCGGACGATGTAGCCGGCTCCCTCCTCCTCGACCATCTGGCGCATGGCGGGGGAGTTGCCGTCGTCGAGCACCCAGGTGTGGTGCGGGTGCTCGATCTGGAGGGCGGCGCGCACGGTCTCGCGGACGAGCTCGACGGGCTCGTTGTAGACGGTGATAAAGACGTCGACGGTCTCGTCGCCGCGCTTGGGCGGCGGCTGGCCGCGGTCCTTGAGGCCCCACATGGTGAGGCTGAAGAGGCAGGCGTCGATGAAGCTGAAGGTCTCGGCGGCGAGGAGCATGAGGGCGAAGGGCCAGTAGGCCCAGTTGATCGAGGCGGCGTAGCGCCAGGTGATGTAGTAGGCGCCGAGCAGGACGTTGGCGACGACGAGGACGCGGATGAGGCCGAGGCGGATGCGGCGGCGGCGCTCGACGTCGCCGAACAGGGTGGCGACCCACGCCGGCACGGGCGGGGCGCCGCGCAGGTGGCGGAGGGGCGTCAGGGTGGCGCTCATGGGGCATCCTCTCGGAAGCGGACGGCAACGTAGATGCCGAGTATGGCGACGAGACACCCGAGCAGGATGGCGCCGATGATCTGCCAGGCGGGGACGCGCTCAGGCTGCGTCGCCAGCGCGGCGGTGACGACCAGGAGGGTGGCGATGGCGGCCGTGGCAACCCGGCTCATGTGGCGTTTTCTCCCCCGCGGTGGACGATGATGAAGGTCAGGTCGTCGTCGGCCGCGCCGTCACCGGTCGCGTAGGCGATCAGGCGGTCGGCCATCGCGCGGGGCGTCGCGGCGTCGCCGATGAGGGCGGCGGCGTCGGCCGGGGCGAGCTTGCGGTCGGCGTGGGCGTCCAGCAGGCCGTCGCTGTAGATCAGCAGCGTGTCGCCGGGGGCCAGCGTCGCGCGGCCCTCGGCGATGCCGTCCCCATCGACGAGGCCGAGCGGCAGGCCGCGCGTTTCGAGGGCAATGTTTGTGCCGCTTGCCTGGCGGACAACGGCGAGGCCGTGACCTGCGTCGACGTAAGTCAGCTCGCCTCGCTCCGGCGCGAGCTGGGCGTGGAAGAGCGTGACGAAGCTCTGGGAGCGGTCGAGATCGGTCGCCAGCGCGCGCTCGACGGCGCGGATGCTGTCGCCGGGCGTGCGGTCGAGCGCCACGGAGCGCAGCGCGGCGCGGACGGTGGTCATCAGGAGGGCAGCGGGCATCCCTTTGCCCATGACGTCGCCGAGGGTGAGCGAGAGCGTGCCGCCGGGTTGTTGCTGCCAGTCGTAGAAGTCGCCGCCGACGGCGTTGGCGGGCTGGCAGTAGGCGACGATCTCGTAGCCCGGCACGTCGGGGGCGCGGTCGGGCAGGAGGCCGGCCTGGATCTGCGCGGCGTGGCGCAGCTCGGCGTCGAGCCGCTGGCGGAGCGCCCGGTTCTGGCGTTGCAGGTAGAGCCGGGCCGTGGTGCGGTCGACGACGGCGCGGAACTCCTCCGGCTCGAACGGCTTGCGCAGGTAGTCGTCGGCGCCGCGGCGGAGGGCGTCGATGGCGACGCCCTCGGAGCCGAAGGCGGTGGTCATGATGACGGCGATGTCGAGCTGCTCGGCGCGGACGTGCTCCAGGACCTCGAGGCCGCCGATGCCGGGCATCGAGACGTCGAGAAGCATGAGGTCCGGCGGCGCGGCGGCGATGGCGTCGAGCGCCTCCTGGCCGTCGCGCGCGGAGCCGACGTGGGCGAAGCCGTGGGACTTGAGCCGGACCTGGAGGAGGCGGTTGATGCCGGGATCGTCGTCGACCACCATCGCCGCGGTCGGGCGGCGGGCGAACAGGGCGTCGTCAGGGTGCATGGGGCGCCGTCCCGTGGTCGTCGCCGCTCTCGGCGAGCAGCTCGTCGACCTTCTGCGCGAGCGCGCTGGGGGTGAAGGGCTTGACGACGTAGGCGGTAGCGCCGCTCTCCAGCCCCTCGGCGATCTCGCGGGCCTGGCCCTTGGCGGAGAGGAGCACGACCGGGATGGCGGCGAGATCGTCGTGCTGGCTGAGCTTGCGGGCGACCTCGACGCCGGTCATGCCGGGCATCATGACGTCGAGGATGGCGAGGTCGGGGTGCTCGGCGGCGATGAGGTCGTAGGCCTCGTCGCCGGAGCGGGCCTCGAGGACGGTGTGGCCGCGGCGGCGCAGGGTGAAGCTGACGAGCTTGCGGATGTCGGCTTCGTCGTCGGCGACGACGAGGCGGGCGGGGGTAGTCGTCATGAGGGCACCTCATGTTCGTGTCCCAGGTTCTTCGCGATGGTCTGGGCGAGTTCCTCGCCCGAGATCGGCTTTTCGAGCAGGTCGGCGATGCCGAGCGAGGCGACCAAGCTCTCGGCGGCGTCCATCATGCCGGGGCTGGCGGTCATCATGATGATCGGCAGCTCGGCGGGCGTGCGCACCTGGCGGATGGCCTGCAGGGCGCTGATGCCGTCCATGACCGGCATGCGGATGTCGAGGAAGATGGCGTCGAGCTCGTGCTCGGTCGCGATGCGGACCGCCTCGCCGCCGTCACCGGCTTCGAGCGTCTGGTAGCCGGCCTTGGCGAGCTGCTGGGCGAGCAGGCGGCGGATGTCGGGCTCGTCGTCGACGACGAGGATGGTGCCGGGGTGGGCGTCGGCCAGCAGGCGGTCGATGCGCTGCAGGAGGGCGTCCTCGCGGATCGGCTTGGCGAGGTAGTCGACCGCGCCGAGGGTGCGGCCCTGGCCGTCGTCGGCGATCATCGAGAGCACGATGACCGGGATCGCGGCCGTGCGCGGGTCGCTCTTGAGCCATTCGAGCAGGGTAAAGCCGTCGGCGTCCGGGAGGATGACGTCGAGGGTGATGAGGTCGAGCGGGCGCTCGCGGGCGATCTGGAGCGCGGTCGCGGCGTCGGGCGCGGTGAGCACCTCGTAGCCGGCGCGGGCGAGGTAGCGGCGGATGAGGTTGGCGATGTCCGGTTCGTCCTCGACGATGAGGATGCGGCCGTCAACGCGCTCGCGGCGGGCGCCGTTCTCGCTCGCCGGCGTGGCCGGGAGGGGGGAGGGCTGCGCCGGCACCTCGGGCAGGAAGACGGTGAAGGTCGAGCCTTCGCCGGGGGTGCTGTCGACGGCGATCGAGCCGCCGTGCATCTCCACCAGGGAGCGGGTGATCGAGAGGCCGAGGCCGGTGCCGCCGACCTCCTGCGTGGTGCGGTTCTGTGCCCGGTAGAAGCGGGCGAAGAGCTGCGCGCGCTCCTCGGGCGTGAGGCCGATGCCGGTGTCGGCCACGCTGAGGCGGACGTTGCGGCCCTGGCTGAGGGCGCGGATGGTGATGTGCCCGCCGGCCGGCGTGTACTTGTGGGCGTTGGAGATGAGGTTGGTGAAGATCTGGACGAGGCGGTCGTGATCGCCGCGGACGTGCGGCAGGTTGGCGGGAATGTCGACGACGAGTGCCTGCCGCTTGGCCTCGATCTGCGGCCGGAAGGAGAGGGCGAGGCGGTCGATGAGCGCCCGCAGGTCGACCGGCGCGAGGTTGAGCGTGATCTTGCCGGCCTCGATGCGGGAGATGTCGAGGATGTCGTTGATGAGCGAGACGAGGCGCTCGGCGTTGCTGCCGACGATCTCCAGGAACTCGTGCTGCTCTGGCGAGAGGTCGCCGACCTCGCCCTCGAGGAGGAGATCGACGTAGCCCTTGATCGACGTCAGCGGGGTGCGCAGCTCGTGCGAGACCATCGAGACGAACTCGGTCTTCATGCGGTCGACCTCGCGCTCGTGGGTGACGTCGCGGAAGGCGAAGACGCGGCCGATGTGGACGGCGTCCCGTGTGCGGACCGGGGTGGAGACCATTGCCAGTTCGCGGTGCTGGGGCCAGACCTGGGTGAAGGCGTCCTCGATGCGACGCTCGCTGTCGCCGACGCTGGTCCAGAGCATCTCGCGGAAGCGGTCCGTCTCGCCGATGCGCTTGTTGAGGTCCGGGCCGTATTCCTTCATCGAGTGGCCGATGACGGCGGGGATTGAGATCTTGAACATGTCCGCGAAGCGGCGGTTGACGGCGGTGATCTTCTGGTCGGGCGAGATCAGGATCATGCCCTCGCCGGCGGCGTCGAGCACGGCGTTGGCGATGCTGCGGGTACGGTGGGCCTGCTCGTACTGCTCCTGGAGCTTGCGCTCGGCCTCGACCCGCTCGGTGATATCGCGCATGACGCCGATGTACTGGGGGCCGTCGCCGTCCGGCATCTGGCTGACGGCGACCTCGAGCGGGAAGGAGATCTCGCCGTCGCGGCAGCCATGGACGAGGTGCATCGCGCCCTCCGTCTCGTGGTCGGGCGGAAGGATGAGCGCGAGCGCCGAGGCGGGCCCGTTGCCCCGCGGGTCGCACGCCAGGAGGTCGTCGACCCGCGCGCCGCGGAGCTCGTCCTCGGTCATGTCGAACATGCGCTCGACGGCGATGTTGGACTCCGTGATGGTGCCGTCCGGGCGGAAGGTGATGATGCCGTCGGCGACGTTGTTGAGGATGGCGGCGAGCTGCTGCCGGCCGGCCTGCTCCTGGCGGGCGGCCTCCTCCAGCTGGCCCATGGTGGCCTGGAGATGGTCGGCCATCTGGTCGAAGGCGTTCGCGGCGCGGCCGATCTCGTCCTGGCGCCGGAAGCGCAGGCGCTTGCCGTAGCTGCCGCCGGAGATCTCCTGCGCCAGCGTGGTGAGGCGGCCGGTGCGCCCGGCGATGTCGCTGGCGATCAGCCACGCCAGCACGAGCCCGGCGAGGACGGCGGCGGCGGTGCCGAAGACGAGCAGGCGCTGGAGGCGCATGTCCTCCGCTTGCGCGCGCTCGGTCCGGCCAGCGAGCAGTTCCTGCTCCATGACGATGGCCCGGTCGACGAACGCCTGGACGCCGTTGAACTGGTCGCGCGAGGTCTGGATCGCGCCGAGGGTGGCGATGTCGGCCGCCGGGTTGGCCGGCGGGGCCTCGCGGCGCTGGGCGAGCAGGGGGTCCATCGTCTCCGTGAACCAGCTGGTGGCCAGCGTGTCGATGAGCGCGAGGCGCTCCTGCTGCTCGGGGTTGTCGGCGGTCTCCGCGCGGAGCTGGCGGATGCGCGTGTCGTAATCGGCGCGGCTGCTCTCGAGGGAGAAGAGCCAGGTGTCCTGCCCGGTCAGGAGGTAGGACGAGTAGGACGTGCGCGCACCGTAGAGGGTGTTGAGGAGCTGGTTGAGATCGGTGATGACCGTCTGCGTATGGATGACCCGGTCGCCGGCGCGCTCGTTGTTGAGGACCGCGCGATAGCTCAGGCCGCTGAGGAGGACGGTGATCGCAAGGATGACGCCGAAGGCGCCAAGGAGCTTCTTGCGGAGACCGAGGCTGCCGATACGGACCCACATGCTGACCAGAACTCCTGACGCCATGAGCGGAACGGCGGACGAAACACGTGTGCGGGGGTAAAGGGCGTCACGGGCGACACACTGCCGTATCGCGTCCGTCGGGGCGGCAACGCAGGAATGTCGATACATGCAGATTGTGCCACCTAACGCCTGCCCGTGCACGTCCGGAGGCGCATTCGTGACGACGAGTCGCCGGCGTTCGCGCGGGCATGGCGGGGCCGCCGTGGGGTACGATGAGACGGCGACCAGATGCCCGATGGGGACACCAGCCAATGCGCGGAAACGTTGACGACACGCCTGTCGAGCGCGTTGCCGGTCTCGCGGCCACCGGCCGGGATCGGCGGTTCGGCATGGCCGTGGCCGTCGCGGCGCTGCTGGTCGTGGCGTGGGCGGGGCTGGTGCTGGCGATCCCGCAGGTGCGCTTCGTCGTCTACGATCCCAAGACCAAGACCGGCCTCGAGGTCTTCCTGGCGGCCGTCAGCCTCTTCCTCGCGCTGGTGTTCTCCCTCTTCCCGGACGACGACAGGCGGGACCGGCTGCGCTGGGTGGCGCTCGGGTTCGTCGTGCTCGGGTTGGGCAGCGTGGTCTTCGGCTACTTCATGCCCTTCGCCACCGACGCCGATGCGTTCAACACGGCCATGTACGGCTCGTTGCTGACGCGGAGCTGCGCCGCGCTCGCGATGGCCGTTGGCCTGGCGCTCCCCCGCCCGCCGCGGCTGCCCGCGCGGCGCGGCGCGCTGCTGATCGCCATCTTCCTGCTGCTCGCGGGCGCGGTCTGGCTGGAGCGCGACCTGCTCCCGCGGCTGGTCACCATCGCGAGCCTCGACGAGGTCGTCAACGGCGGACGGACGATCCGAGAGGGGCTGACGGCGTGGCACTGGATGCTGTCGCTCGTTCCCCTCGCCGCGACGATCGCCGCGGCCGCGGGTTCGGTCGTCACCTACCCCGGCTGGGCGCCGGCGGGCTGGCTGAGCCTGGCGCTGGTACTGATGGCTGGCGCGCAGCTGCACACCATGCTCTGGCCCTCCGCCTACAGCTCGATCCTGACGACCGCGAGCCTGCTGCGCATCGCCTTCACCGCCGTCGTCGCCATCGGCGGCTTCTTCGAGCTGCGACGGGTCGCTGCCGAGCGCGCCGCGCTGCTCGCGGTCGCGCAGGTGACCGCCGCCCGGCAGGCCGAGCTCGTCCGCCTGCGCTCTGACTTCTCGGCGATGGTGGTGCACGAGCTGGCATCGCCCCTGGCGGCGGTGCGCCGCTCGGCGGAGCTGCTGGCGATGGATTCGCTGAGCCCGGCACAGGAGCGCGCCGTCGGCACGATCGAGCGCGAGGTCGGCCTGCTGGACGCGCTCGCCTGGGCGTCCGCCACGAGCGCGACGACTTTGCCGTCTCCGTGCTGCCGCTGCCGCTCGGCGTGCTGCTCGCGGACGCCAGCGCGTACGCCGAGACGCTGCCGGGGGCGCATCCCTTCATCTGCGACGCCGCGGCGCAGGCGGTCGTGCGCGCCGATCCCGAGCGCATCGCCCAGGTGCTGCACAACCTGCTCGACAACGCCGCCAAGTACACGCCGGACGGGCGGCCGATCACTCTGCGCGCCGAGCGCGCGCCGGACCGGGTGCGGATCAGCGTCGAGGACCAGGGCGCCGGCATCCACGGCGACGATGTCCCCCACATCTTCGAGAAGTACGCGCGGGGCGGCACCGCGGACCACCGCTCCCTGCCCGGCAAGGGGCTGGGACTCTATCTCTCGCGGCGCATCGTCCAGGCACATGGCGGTGACCTGAGCGTGGAGGACGGCGCGACGGGCGGGGCAAGGTTCTGGTTCGACCTGGAGGTCGTGCGATGACGCTGCGGCCGATCCGGATCCTGCTTGTCGACGACCATCCGGCCTCGCGCGAGCCGCTCGCGGAGCTGCTGGACCGCCAGCCGGACCTCACCGTCGCCGGCCAGGCCGGCAGCGTCGCCGAGGCGCAGGCGCTACTCGCCGGCGGGGCGCCGATCGACGTGGCGCTCGTCGACCTGGAGCTGCCGGATGGGCACGGTGAGCGCGTGATCGCCGACGTGCAGCGCTGGGCGCCCGGCGCGCGCGTGCTGGTGCTGACCGGCTCGCGCGACCGCCGCGACCTTGGGCGGGCGGTCATCTCCGGCGCGGATGCGATGCTGCACAAGTCGGCGCCGACGCGCGAGGTCGTCGCGGTGATCCGCGATCTCTACCGTGGCAAGACGCTCCTCAACCCTGTCGAGACGGCCGAGATGGTGGGCGAGGTCGCCGCGTGGCAGAAGCAGGCGACGATCGAGCGGGACGCGCTGGCGCGGCTGACGGCCCGCGAGCGCGAGGTGCTGGTGCTGCTGGCGCAGGGGCTCGAGAACCGCGCGATCGCCGACCGGATGTCGATCGGCGTCGAGACCGTGCGCACGCACGTCGCGAGCCTACTCGCCAAGCTCGGCGTGGACACCCGCCTCCAGGCGGTGCTACTGGCACTGCGGCACGACGTCGTCGATCTCGAATAACGCACGAGGGCACGAAGCGGGGACCGGCGTCGTTGCCGGTCTCCGCTTCGTGTGGTGCCCCCTAGCTTGGGCGGATGGTGAGCTGTGGTTACTTGAGCTTGACGAGTGCCACGGGTGCGTTCGGGATCGCTTCGTTCCCGCTGGTCGGGACGACCGTCAGCTGGTAGCAGCTCCCGGCGCTCTTGGGCGTCTGCCAGTTGTAGATGAACTGGTCGCCCGTGGTGTCGAAGCGGAACGAGGTGGCGCCGATGACGGTCGTCTCGATCGCATCTTCGCTCGCGCTGGCCGCACAGGTCGTCTTCTGGACGACGATGCTGATTCGCGACGTGTCCCTGATCTCCTTGCCGTCCGGACCGAAGACCTCGAACTTGACCGGGACCGTGCTGCCTCCCTTGGACGTGTTGACCACCCCGCCGAGGTCGAGCGGCTGGTAGAAGCCCTTGACCGTCAGGTTGGCCTTGTCGATGCCGAACGATTGTGCCGCGTTCGTCGCGGCGTTGTAGTTGGCGTTGCCCGCCTGCGACGCCGTCACCGTGCAGGAGCCGGCGGCGGTGATCGTCACGGTCGCGCCACTGATCGTGCAGGCGCCCGTCACCGCGAAGCTGACCGGAAGCCCGGACGATGCCGTCGCCGCGACCGTGAATGGAGCGTCACCGTACTTCTTGGCGCCCAGCGTGCCGAACGCGATCGTCTGGCTCGCCTTGGTGATCGTCAGGCTCGCGCCAACGAACGTCAGCGCGTAGTTGCCGCTGAGCGCCAGGTCGCCCTGCTGGATCGCGTAGCTGCCCACATCCTCGCCCGCCACGCGGGTGAGCGAGCCCGTCATCTGGTCGCTAAAGGCGAGCGTGCCCGTGGTGATCGTGTAGGTGAGCGCCGGATCGGCGGTGTTGTAGACCTTGGTCCTGGCGCCCGCGGTGACCTCGATCGCCCGCTTGGTGATCGTCAGATCCGCGCCCACGAACGTCAGGTCGTAGTTGTCGTTCAACGCGAGCGTGCCCTGCCCGATGGCGTAGGAGCCGACGCCCTGGCCCGCGGCCCGGGTCAGCGTGCCCGTGAAGGCGTCGGTGCCGGCAAGCGAGCCGCTCGTGACCTTGTAGGTCAGGGCCGGGTCGACGTCGCCATAGGTTTTGCCCCTGGCGTCCGCGGTGACCGTGATCGCCCGCGCCGCGATCGTCAGATCCGCGCCCTCAAAGGCGATCGTGTAGTTGCCGCTGAGCGTCAGCGTGCCCTGGCCGATGGCGTAGGCGCCGACGTTCTCGCCGGCCGCGCGGGTCAGCGCGCCGCCGAAGGTGTCGCCCTCGATCACCGAGCCGTCGGTCACCGCGTAGGTCAGCGATGGGTCGGCCGCACCGTAGGTCTTGGTCTGTGGGGCCGCCGTGACCGTGACCGCGCGCGGATCGATGACCAACTCCGTCTCGACCGGCGCGGCCTCGTAGTCGGCGTTGTCGAGCGTCACGACGACCGTGTAGGTGCCGGCGTTGAGCGGCGCGGCGACCGCGTTGTCGTCGCCGTCGGTGTACGTGACCGTGACGCCGTCCAGATTGGCCGGTTCCGTCGTCACCGTCGCGCCCTTGGCCGTGCCGTCGTAGGTGTGGCCGAGGCCGGACACCTGGAGCGTGGCTTCCGCCTTGGCGATCCCGAAGCTGTGCGCGACGGGCTCCGCGGCCTGGTAGTTGCCGTTGCCCGCCTGCGATGCCGTGATCGTGCAGGAGCCGGCGCCGGTGATCGTGACCTCGGCGCCATCGATGGCGCAGTCGCCGTCCGCCGCGAAGCTCACCGACAGGCCGGACGAGGCGGTCGCCTGGACCGTGAAGGGCTCGTCGCCGAACGTCTTGCCCGTCAACCCGGCGAAGTCGATCGTCTGGGTCGCCGGGGTGATCGTCAGCGTCTCGTAGACGATCTCCGCCGTGTAGTTCGGGTTGTCGAGCCACGCCATGATGGCGTAAGAGCCGGCGTCGACGGGCGCGGCGGTCGTACCGTCGTAGGCGATGACGACGGTGCCCAGTCCGGTCGGCGTGGTTGTCGCCGTCACCACCCGCGGCGTGCCGGTGTAGACCTGCGTGAGGCCGGAGAGGGTGATCGTCGCCTCCGCCGGGGTGATCGTGAACGTGCCCGGCACGAAGGAGAGGGCGTAGTTGCCGCCCAGCGCGAGATCGCCCCGCAGGATGGCGTAGGTGTCGACGTCCTCGCCCGTCTCACGCACCAGCGAGCCGGTGAAGGCGTCATCGAAAGCCAGCGAGCCGTCCGTGATCGTGTAGTCGAGGGCCGGATCGCCCTCGCCGAAGACTTTGCCCGTGTTGGTCGCCGTGACCGCGATCGCCCGGGCGGTGATCGTGAAGTCCGCCGGCACGACCGTGAGGTCGTAGTTGGCGCCGAGCGTCAGGTCGCCCGCGCCGATCAGGTAGGTCGCGACGTCCTCGCCGGCGGTGCGGGAGAGTGCGCCGGAGAACTCGTCGCCGTTGACGACCGTGCCCCCGGTGACCGCGTAGGTCAGCTCGGGATCGGTATCGCCATACGTCTTGTCCTTCGGATCCGCCGCGACGGTCACCGGGCGCTTCGTGATCTCCAGGTCCGTGCCTGAGAAGGTGATGGCGTAGTTGTCGCTCAGGGACAGCGTGCCCTGGGTGATGGCGTAGGTGCCGACATTCTCGCCCGCCTCGCGGGTGAGGGCGCCGTCGAAGGCATCCTCGCCGACGAGCTCGCCGGAGACGGTGTAGGTCAGCGCCGAATCGTCGACGCCGTAGGTCTTGGTCTGCGCGTCCGCCGTCACCGTGATGGCGCGGGGCGCGATGACCAGCGTGCCCGTGGCGGCGTCCGCCGTGTAGTTGGCGTTGGCCAGCGTCGCGGTGACGGCGTACTCACCGGCATCGGTCGGGTTGGCGACCGCGTTGCCGTCCGCGTCCTCGAAGGTCACCGAGACGCCGGAGAGGCCGTCGGGGGAGGTCGTGACGCCGACCGTCTTCGCGTTGCCGTCGAACGTCTGGCTCAGGTCCGCGTCGACGAGTGCGAGCGTCGCCTCCGCCCGGGTGATCGTGAGGGTGCCCGGTTCGACGGTCAGCGCGTAGTTATCGTTCAGGGCGAGCGTGCCCTGGGTGATGGCGTAGGTACCGACGTTTGCACCCTCGTCACGCGTCAGCGCGCCGGTGAACGTGTCGTCACCGACCAGCGAGCCCGCGGTGATGCCGTAGGTCAGCGCCGGGTCGGGCGCGGTGAAGGTCTTGATCTGATCGTTCGCGGTGACCGTGATCGGCCGCGTCGCGATGGTGAAGAGCGCAGTGTTGGAGGTGATGTCGTAGTTGGTCAGCACGCTCGCCGGCGTCAGCGTCGCGCTGATCGTGTACGTGCCGGCGTTCTCGCCCGCCGCCCGACTGAAGGTCGCCGTCACGTTATCGGCCGGCAGGAACCCGGCCAGCGTGCCGGTCAGGGCTGGATCTGCCTCGCCGTAGGTCTTGCTGGCCGCGCCCGGCGCCACCGAGGCGGCCTTCTTCTCGATCGTGAAGGTCGCGCCGGTGAAGGTGAGCGCGTAGTTGCCGTTGAGGGACAGCGTGCCCTGGGTGATGGCGTACTCGCCCGCCGTCTCGCCAGGGGTGCGGGAGATGGCGCCGTTGAACTCGTCGGCGCCCACCAGGGTCGTGTCGCTGGTGATCTGGTATGTCAGCCCGGGATCCGTCTCGCCGTAGGTCTTCGACTTGGCGTCCGCCGTCACGGTGATGGGGCGGGGGGCGATCGTGAGGGTACCGGTCGCGCTGCCGCCGTGATTGGCGTCGTCGATGTTGGCGATGACGTCGTAGGTGCCGGCGTTCACCGGCGCGGCGACGGGCTGCCCGTTCAGGCGGTAGGTGAGCACCACGGTCAGATCGGCTGGCGAGGTTGTGACGGAGGCAGCCTTGACCGTGCCGTCGTAGGTCGGGGCGGGATCGCTCAGGGTGATCGTCGCCGTGGCCCTGGCGATCGAGAACGAGCGAGTGACGCTTTCGGCCGCGTTGACGTTGGCGTTGCCGGTCTGGGACGCGGTGACGTTGCAGGAACCCGCGCCGGTGAGGTGGATCTTGCCGCTGACGATCGTGCAGGCGCCGGAGGCGGTGTAGCTGACCGCGAGGCCGGAGCTCGCCGTCGCGCCCGGGTCGACGTCGGCGTCACCAAACGTCGTGTTGGCGATGGCCGGGAAGGCGATCGTCTGGCCTGCCGGGTCGATGACGAGGGTGCCGGTCGCGTTGGGCGCGGAGTAGTTCGGGTTGGCGAGCGAGGCGACCACGGCATAGCTGCCGGCGTTCGTCGGTGCGGTGGCGGAGCCGTTGTACGTGACGGAGACGCCGGAGAGATTGGCGGGCGAGGTCGTGACGGTGACCGCCTTAGGGTTCCCGTCGTAGCTCTGGTTCAGGCTACCGAGCGTCAGCGTGGCTGGAGCATTGGCGATGGTGAAGGATCGGGAAACGTCCGATGCCGGGAAGTAGGTACCGTTACCACCCTGCGACGCCGTCACCGTGCACGTGCCCGCGCCGTCGATGTGGATTTTGCCGGCGACAGGCGAGCATTGGCCGCTCGTGGCGTAGGTGACCGCGAGGCCGGAGCCCGCACTCGCACCGGGAGTGATGTCGGCGGCGCCGAAGGTCTGGTTGGCGATGGCCGGGAAGGTGATCGTCTGGTTGAGCTTGACGATCACGGCACCAGCAATGGTTTTCAGGGGACTCGCCGTTCCGCCACAGCTGTTGTTGCTGAACGCCATGAGGTAGACGTTATAGGTTCCCGGGGTTGAAGGCGCGGTAAGGGACACCAGTTCGTTGTAATCGGTCCCAGTTCCATCATGGTCGGCGGTATCGACACAAGTCAGCGTGCCAGACGATGTCGCAACGCGCCAGCCGGTAGACCTCCAATTGGCACTGCCGGAGCTGCCGTTCGTGGAGACAAACACCCTGACACCAATTGTTGCCGTCGCGGCCACGGTCACCGGTGGACCCCCGTCGAATGTCGCCGAGGTAACGAGACTTGAGTCCGTGAACGTCGTCGTGGCGTTGGCGCACTCGCCCGTCGCGGTGACGGTGTAGTTCGCGACGAACCAATCGGGCAGGCTGAACTGGTAGGAGAGGGTGCCGCCGGCGTCGGCGGTGACGACCGCGGCATGGCTCCACGGACCCATCTCGGCGTCGGCGACGCCGTCGTCATCGACGAAGATGTCGACCTTCTGGCCCGCGACCCAGCCGCCGCCCGTCAGGGTGACGAGGGCGCCGGGCGGGTAGTCGTCCAGGTCGCTGGCGATCCACGGGTTGGCGGCGTCGGCGACCGCGCAGGTGACCGGCGCCGAGGCAACGACCTGCGGCGCCTCGGCGACCTCGACGGTCACCGAGCTGGTCTCCTCGGTCGGCGCGGCGTCGGTCGGCACATCCGTGGGCGGCGCCGCGGTCGGCAGCTCGGCTGTCGGCTCGGGCTGGGCCGGCTCCGTTGGCACGGCGGTCTCGACCGGCGCGGGACCGTTCGGGGTGTCGTCGCAGGCGTCGGCCGTGCCGTCGCCGTCGGCGTCCGCCGCGTCATCGCCCGCCGAGCAGGCATCGACGGCGTTGTCGACGCCATCGCCGTCGTCGTCGCCGTTGGGCGTCGCATCGGTCGCGTTGTCAACGCCGTCGCCGTCCGTATCGCCGGTGGGCGTCTCGTCGCAGGCGTCCGGGGCGCCGTCCGCGTCGGTGTCGATCGCGTCGTTGCCCGCGCTACAGACGTCGAGGGCGTCCTCGACGCCGTCGCCGGCCGCGTCCTGGACGGCCGCGGCCGTCGGTTCCGGCGTCGCATCCTGGGCGCTGGCGGTGAGGGTGGCGAACGGGCTGAGCAGGCCGGTGATGAGGAACAGGACGGTAAACAGTGAGAGGAGCCGCGAGGCCGGGGTGGCGCCACTCCGGCCTCGGCTCCGGCGGGTGGAACGATGGAGAAACCTGCGTGCGTTGTTCACCTTCATCTCCTCCCGTGGAGACACATTGCTCGAACGACGAGCTCCCGAGCCTGGGCAGACTCCGACCCCGTTGGAACGCCAACAGCTGATGCATTTGGGTCCTTACGGCAAAGCCTAGGACTATCGACGGGGCTCGAACTCCCCCGAATGGGTGATTTGTTCCCGGAAGTCATATGCTTGCTGGAGAATGCGAGCGCGGACGCATAAGGCGTCCCGGACACGGCGACGCCCCGCTCGCGTGAGCGGGGCGTCGTCATGGGGTGATCTGTGGACTGCCGCGATGGTAGGTCCGGCCCGCAGGGGCAGGGCCGACCGTGCGAGGAGTAATGACGTTACCTGGACGCCTTTGTCACCTCGCGGGTGACCTGCACGCCGAGGCCGTCGGCGCCGGGCGGGCGCCAGAGCGGGACGGCGCGCTGGGAGAGCGGCTCCGGCCCGGGGTCCATCTTGATGACCTGCCCCTGCCGCGCGGACTTCAGGCCCCGGAGGATGATCTCCATGTTCCGCACGCTCTGGGCGACGGTTCCGACCGGCTGCGCGCCCTCCACGACCGCGTCGTAGAAGTCGGTGAACTCGTGGGCGTAGCCGGCGTCCTCCTGCTCGACGCGGTAGGTCTCCACCGTGCCGTCCGGCCGGTAGATCCGCGTCGCGTCGTGGCCGACGGACATCACGCCCTCGGTGCCGTAGAGGCGCATGTCGTTCGGCTCCTCCGGCATGGCCAGCTCCGGGTAGGCGGCGGTGTAGCAGCCGACCGCGCCGCTGATGAAGCGCATGTTGATCGTCAGGTCGGAGGGGCCGCCGTGGGTGGAGTTGGCGTCCTGCAGCTCGCCGTGGACGCGCATGGCGTCGCCGCAGAGCAGGCGGAGCTGGGCGATGTGGTGGACGCCGGCGTCGAGGTGCGGCCCGCCCTCGTAGCTGGCCTCGTGCCGCCACGGCGTGCCGGAGAACCCGCCGGGCTGGGGGATGAGCTGGGAGATGTAGCGCCAGCTGACGAGATGGACGCGGCCGATCGCGCCGTCGTCCAGCAGCGAGCGGGCGAAGCGCAGGTCGTCGCGGTAGAACCAGTTCTCGGCGATAAGGACGACCTGGTTCGGGTGGCGGGCGACGAGTTCGAGCATCTCGCGGCCCTCGGCCTCATTGGCGCCGGCCGGCTTCTCGCAGATGACGTGCTTGCCGGCCTGCACCGCGGCGCGGGTGGCGGCGGCGTTGAGCGGGATCGGTAGCGAGATGAGGACGGCGTCGACGTCGTCCCGCGCGAGCAACGCCTGGTCGCCGGCGACGAAGCGGTCCATGGAGACGCCGCTGTAGCTGGCGAAGCGCTCGGCGTTCTCCCGGCCGCGGTTGGCGAACGCGGTGACCTGGAAGCGATCGGGCATGCGTTTGAGGGCCGGCCAATGGAGCTTCTCCACGGCCAGCCCGGTCCCGAGGATGCCGAGTCGGAGAGGTGTCCTGGTCATGGGGATGGTGTCCTTACCTGCCAACGGGCGGCGCCCGCGGACTTGTCGTGTCGAGCTGACGTCTGTTCGGGATGCGCGCACGGCGAGTTGGGCCAGCCGGCCAGCGGTGTCGATGCTCTCACGATGCGTGCCAGTGCATGATACGGCGCGGGCGGTGTGGAGGGAAACACCCCGGATGTGCACACCCTGTCACGCGGGCGGTTTTCGCGACGGTTGGTGGCGGTCCTACCGGAGGACCGCCACGCCGAGGCCAAGCGTCGCCACGCCGATCAGGAGCAGGGCGAGCTCGGTGAGCAGCGGGGATCGCTGGAACATCCGGATCAGGACGAGGTTGACGGCGCTGTGGACGACCGCCGTCGCGATCACCAGCAGCGGGCGCCATGCGACGAGCAGCGTGAAGCCGATGTGGAGCGCGCTGGCGCCGATCCGCTCGACGATGCCGAGCGCGGGGCCGGTCTCCCGCAGCATGCCCTGGGCCTCGAGCATCTCCCGGGCCTGGACGGCCTGCTCGTCGGTGCGCCGCACGAGCGAGAGGGTGACGAAGCCGGTGATCGTCGTGTAGACGATCTCGATCGCCGCCCAGCCGAGGCCGATCGACGCCGCCTCGGAGAAGGAGCGGCCGACGAGCAGCAGGACGACGAGGCGGACGCCCTCCTCCAGCGGTCCTGACGAGCCGACGATCCATGGCTTGACGCGCTCCGGGTCGCCGAGCGCCTTGAGGGCGACGACGGACACCGGGGCGCGCAGGGCGAGCGCGACCAGCCAGCCGAGCGCGCCGACGCCGGCGGCGGAGAGCGACAGGTCGGCGCCGGCGCTCGCGAGCACGACGGCGAAGGCGACCGGCACGAGGAGGGTGAGCGGGGTCGCGATCGCGGTGTTGCGCCGCAGTCGGGCGTAGTCGACGGTGGATGTGGTGGTTGCCACGAACGGGTCTCCTGATACGTCTACGTTGCGCGAATACCGCGTGCGATCGATTCATTGACATCACCCATCTCGTAGCCCCGCGCCTTGTGTGCGGGGTCGAAGGATGTCGCGATGTGTCCAGCCGTGATGTCCCTGCTGTACAGAGCGCTTCCCGCGGGGTTCTTCCCTCCGCTCAGAAAGAGGGGGATTTTGGCAGCGAGGCGATTATCTCCGTACGGTCGGCCCTTGTGGCCGACCGTACGATGCTGGATTGCCGGACCCGCGTTTCAACCATTCCGAGCGTCGATCCAGGGCGCACACACTTCGAGGTGCGTCGCCACGAAAGAACGAAGGAGCTGCCAGAGGCGGCCTGTCCCCACGTTCACTCCGTCGTCCGATGGTCCTCCGGAACGACGACCCGGGTGATGGTGTAGAGCTGCCGCCCGGGGGACGGCTCGTTCTCCAGCTCCCGGTAGAGCCGGGCGTTGAGGTCGTCGACGAGCGTCTCCAGCTCGGCGCGCGTGAGGTTGAGCGTGATCTGCCGGTACCCGGCGCCGTCGTTCACGAAGTCGATCTTCGGCCGCTTCAGGTAGCGGCCGAAGCTGCCCAGCACCCCCGCGATGAACGTCGTGAAGTAGCGCATGTGGTCGGCGGGGCTGGCCCGCAGCAGGTCCTCGGCGGGGATCGAGACGCGTTCCCGCTGCAGGGCGTAGACGCGCTCGGCGCTGCCCCGGCCCCGCCGCTCCTCCGCGATCGTCAACACGCCGCCGCCGACCAGGGTGTTGAGATGGCGGTAGAGCGTTGCCGGCGGCACATCGGTCAGGCGCTCGCCGAGCTCCTGCGCCGTCAGCTGCCGGCCCGCGATGAACATCTGGATGATCTGCATGCGTACCGGATGGAGCAGCAGATCGAAGCGTGACTGATCCATGCCGTCGTCCTTCGGATCGATTCTCAAGAGTGAGAACAGGTTCCCTGCCGCTGACTATACATCCGCCTTTCGGCGGAGGCCACGTCCGCCCTACGTCCGCCTCCCGATCGCGCCCAACTGACGATTTCCCGCCGCGTCGCCGCCGGTACAACTGAATCAGGCCCGGATGCGGGCCGGATGACGCAGGAAGGCGATGCAATGACGACGCAGATTCGGGTGCTTCTCGTGGACGACCAGCCAGCGATCCGGCAGGGGCTGCGGCTGCGCCTCACCACGGAGCCCGACATGATGATCGTGGGGGAGGCGGGGGACGGCGAGGAAGCCCTCGAGCTGGCCGCGCTGGTGTCGCCCGACGTCATCGTGCTCGACATCTCGATGCCCGGCATGGACGGCTTCGAGGCCGCCCGGCGCCTGAGCGCCGCCGGCCACGCCGTCATCGTCATGCTCAGCCTTCATGACGATCCCGCCTCGCGCGCCCGCGCCCTCGCGGCCGGCGCCACCGTCTTCGTCGCCAAGCACGAGGCCGACGCGCTGCTCGTCGACGCCATCCGCCAGGTGGCGGCCGGCGCCGGGGGCCGCGACCAGCTCACGAAGGGAGGGCCGTGATGACGTGTTGATCGCCCTCGCCTCTCTTTCGGAAACGTCAGCCATCACGAACCCTTTGGAGACACCCACGATGCTTTCCCTTCGCAAGCGCCCCGAGATCCAGCCGATGCCGGCGGGCATGACCGAGCAGCCGATCATCCACGCGCAGCAGGTCGTCAAGACCTACCAGACCGGATCGTCGCAGATGACCGCCCTCAAGGGCGTCGACTTCGCCGTCGCCCGCGGCGAGATGGTCGCCGTCATGGGGCCGTCCGGCTCCGGCAAGACGACCCTCCTGAACGTCCTCTCCGGCCTCGATGAGGTCAGCGCCGGCACGATCTGGCTGGAGGGACAGGATCTGGCGAAGATGAAGGACCGCAAGCGCACCGATTACCGGGCGCGGCGGATGGGCTTTATCTTCCAGGTCTACAACCTGCTGCCGGTGCTCAGCGCCGTCGAGAACGTCGAGCTGCCGCTCCTGGTCTCCGGCATCAAGCCGTCGCTCGCGCGGGCGAAGGCGATGGTTGCCCTGGAGACGGTCGGCCTCGCTACCTGGGCGAAGCACCGCCCGGCGGAGCTCTCCGGCGGCCAGCGCCAGCGGGTGACGATCGCGCGCTCGCTCGTCAACGACCCGGCGATCGTCTGGGCGGACGAGCCGACCGGCGCGCTCGACTCGAAGACCGCCGCCGAGATCATGTCGCTCATGCGTGAGCTGAACGAGACGAAGGGCCTGACGCTGGTGATCGTGACGCACGATCCGGTCGTCGGCGCCCAGGCCGACCGCATCGTCTACGTGCGCGACGGCCAGATCGACACCGCCCGGACGGCCGCCGACGACGCGCTCGCCGCGGACTAGCGCCGAGGGCCGGCACGAGGCCGGCCCATACGGGAATCGCTGCAAAGGAGCCCTTCCCCATGCACGAGATCTTTGGCCTGCCGATGTCGACGATCATGGTCGTCCTGCTGGCCGTGCTCACGCTCTTCCTCTTCGCGGTCGCCCTCATCGCCTGGCGGCGGCCGGTCCTCTTCAAGCTCGGCGTCCGCAACATCCCGCGCCGCCGCGCGCAGTCCACCCTCATCGTCGTCGGCCTGATGCTCTCGACGCTGATCATCTCCGCCGCCCTCGGCGTCGGCGACACGCTGGAGTACTCGGCGACGTCCGACGTCTACCGCCAGCTCGGCCACGTCGATGAGCTGGTCGTCAAGAGCCGGACCGTCGACGCCGGCGTCCAGAGCGCGCTGACCGAGACGATCGACGCGGATACGCTCGGCCTGGTGGAATCGGCCGTCGCGGGCGACGACAGCGTGGATGGCGTGATGCCGCTGCTCGACGTCCGCGTCCCGGTCATCAACGAGACCGCCGGCCAGGTCGAGCCGAGCGTGATCCTGACCGGCATCGATCCGGCCCGGCTGGACGCGTTCGGCGGGCTGAAGGCCGCGAACGGCGGCACGGTCGACCTCGGCGCGGTCGGCGACGGCCAGGTCGTGATCAGCGAGAAGGCGGCCGAGGCGCTCGACGCGAAGGTCGGCGACGCGCTGACGATCTACCACGCGAACACGCCGGTCACGCTGACCGTGGCGGACATCGCCGCCAACTCGACGCTGGCGGGCCAGCGCGAGACGGCGATCAGCATGGTCATGCCGCTCGACCGCCTGCAGGCGCTCACCGAACAGGAGGGCACGCTGACCGCGGTCGCGATCTCCAACGCCGGCGGCGTGCGCGACAGCGCCGCCGCGGACGACGCGGTGGTCGCCAAGCTCGCCCCGGTGTTGGAGGGCAAGCAGCTCGGCGTCGCCAAGGTCAAGGAGACCGCGGTCGACAACTCGCAGCAGCTCGCCTCGGTCTTCTCCAGCCTCTTCCTGGTGCTCGGCCTCTTCTCGGTCGCCGCGGGCGTCCTCCTGATCGTCCTCATCTTCACGATGCTCGCCGCCGAGCGCCGCTCGGAGATGGGCATGGCCCGCGCAGTCGGCACGCACCGCCGGCAGCTGATCCAGCAGTTCATCGCCGAGGGGTCCGGCTACGCGATCCTCTCCGGCTTCGTCGGCGCCGGGCTGGGCGTGCTGGCCACCTTCGGCATCGCGGCCGGGATGCAGGCGCTCCTCGGGGAGTTCCTGCCGATCGAGCCGCACGTCACGCCGCGCAGCCTGGTCGTGGCCTACAGCCTCGGCATGGTCATCACGTTCCTCGCCGTCGTCGGCTCGTCGTGGAAGGTCAGCCGCCTGAACGTCGTCGCGGCCGTGCGGGACATCCCGGACGTCCAGTCGCCGGCGCGCAAGAAGAGCGGTCTCGTCTGGGGGGTCCTCTTCCTCCTCGGTGGCGCGTTGCTGGCCCTGCAGGGGCTGGCGGGCGACCAGGCGTTCCCCTTCTACGCCGGCATGAGCCTGGTGCCGTTCGGGATCGCGCGGATCCTGCGCTTCTTTGGCGTCCCGGGCCGCCCGGTCTACTCCGTCGTCGGCATGGCCGTCCTGATTCTCTGGATGCTGCCGCAGAACGTTGCCGAGAAGCTCTTCGGCACGCTCGACGGCGACATGGAGATGTTCTTCCTCTCCGGCATCTTCATGGTGATCGGCGCGACGATCGTGATCGTCCAGAACACCGGTCTCCTGCTGGCCGGCGTGAGCCGCTTCGGCAGCCTCTTCCGCTCGCAGCTGCCGGCGGTCCGCACGGCGGTCGCCTATCCGGGCGCCTCGACCGGCCGCACCGGCATGACGATCGCGATGTTCAGCCTGATCATCTTCTCGCTGGTCATGATCGCGACGATGAACCACAACTACGTCAACCTCTTCCTGGGCGACGAGGCGAACGCGGGCTGGGACGTCCGCGCCGACGCGCAGAGCGCGAACCCGATCGCCGACTTCGAGGGCACGCTGGCCCAGAAGGGCGTCGCGACGGACGGCTTCACCGCCGTCGGCACGGTCACGAGCCCGTCGCTGTTCGCCTCCGAGGCGCGCCTGGCGGACACGGACGCGTGGAAGCAGACGGTCGTTCACGGCATGGACGCCGCGTTCATCGACAACGCCGAGCTGGCCTTCCAGCAGCGGGCCGAGGGCTACGCGACGGACGAGGACATCGTCCGGGCCCTGGCGAGCCAGCCGAACGTGGCCGTCATCGACGCCTCGGCGCTCCCCGGCGGCAGTGGCATCGGGATGGGCGACGACGCGCTGAAGCTCGACGGCCTGACGAGCGCGGACGAGACGTTCGCGCCGGTCACGGTCGAGCTGGCGGCGCCGGACGGCGGTACCGCGACGGTGACGGTGATCGGCATCATCGACAGCAAGATCGGCAGCCTGACGGGCCTCTACGCGGCGCAGTCGACGCTCGACGCGGTCTACCCGAAGATGGCGTCGACCTCCTGGTACGTCGCGCTGGCCGACCCCGCCCAGGCGGACACGGTCGCCAAGGAGATCGAGTCGGCGCTGATGCACAACGGCGTGCAGGGTGCCTCGATCCGCGACGAGCTGAAGGACGCGCAGCAGCAGGAAGCCGGCTTCCTCTACCTGATCGAGGGCTTCATGGGGCTCGGGCTCTTCGTCGGTGTCGCCGCGGTCGGCGTCATCGCCTTCCGCTCGGTGGTCGAGCGGCGGCAGCAGATCGGCGTCCTGCGGGCGCTCGGCTACCAGCGCGGGATGGTCTCGCTCTCGTTCCTGATCGAGACGGCGTTCGTGGTCGGCATGGGCGTGCTCTCCGGGACGACGCTGGGGCTGGTGCTCTCGCGGAACCTGTTCATGGCCGACGATGCGGCGTCAACCGGGTTCACCGTGCCGTGGATGATCATCGGGACGATCCTGGTCGCGACGATCGCGGTCGCCCTGCTGATGACCTGGATGCCCTCGCGGCAGGCGGCGCGGATCGCGCCCGCCGAGGCGCTCCGCTACGAGTAGCCGACGCGACGTCGACGTCGAGAACCCCCGGGCCGGAAAGCCCGGGGGTTCTCGTGCCCATCGACAACGCGTTGATCCGCTCGCCTCTTCGTGCTAGCGTCGATCACATTGCGGGAGGTCTCGTACGAAAGGATGCGCTCATGCGCGCTCGCGGTTCCTGGGGACTTTCCCGGCGCTTCTTTCTCGGAGCGTCGGTCACGGCCCTGGTGTCGTCCGTCGTGGGCGTCGTCAGGGCGGGGCAGTCGTCCGAGCCGGCGGCCGCGCGGCAGGCCGCGCCGGCATTCGAGCCGATCGGCGTGCCGGTCACATACTCCCCGGCCCGGAGCCACGCGTACATTGCCGACATGCAGCGGTGGCATGACAGGATCTACATCGGCCATGGCGATTGGGACGACAATACCGGGCCGGTGCGGGCGATCTACTACGACGTGGCCAGCGGGTCTTTCGTCCATGACGACGCCTTCCAGTTCGACGACGAGGCGGTGGAATCGCTGGTCGTGCTGGACGACGCGCTCTACGCGGTTGGCATCGACGCCAAAGAGAGCTGGGACTTTGGGAACATCTACCGCAAGCGGTGGGGGCAAACGTGGGAGAAGCTGCGCACCCTGCCCGGCGGCGTCCACGTCTTCGGTCTCGGGCAGCTGGCGGATGTCCTCGTCGCCACCGGCTCCAACGACCGCACGGACGGCCTCATCTGGCAGTCCGGCGATGACGGCCAGACGTTCGAGATCGCGACCGTCGTGCGCAACGCGAGCCTTGGCACCATGTTCCCGATCCAGGTCTACAGCCACGTGCTGACCCTGGGCGATCGCCTCTTCGTCGCCACGCCGGACAGCGGCTTCTATGCGTTCGACGGGGCCGCCTGGTCGGAGGCCGATTGGCGAACGACGACGCGCTTCGGCGTGACGAAGAGCGTGCGGTTCGGGGCCGTGCTCGTGATGGTTCCCTATCTGCCCTTTCGCGGACCGTCGGCCAACCCGAGCGAACGTCAGGTGATCGTCTTGGACGGCGCGGAGGACTGGTCCGTCGACGTGGGCGCGACCGTCCGCGACGTCGTGGCGGACGGCGACACGCTCTACGTCCTGATCGAGCGAGAGGACGAGACCGGGGCGATCCTGGCGGCGACCGACATCTCGTGTCGCTGCGCGGACGCCTTCGTGGAGATCGCGGCCATCGGCGCCGACTTCCCCCGCCCGCGGTCTCTGGAGCGTGTCCACGACCGCTTCTACATCGGCTGCGCCGACGGGATGCTCGTCCGTTCCGGGCCCTATGGCGGATGAGCGCGTGAATGACCCGGCTCGTGCTTTCAACGGACGGCGAAAGCGGCTCGTCGACTCCATCGACATGGTCAATCATCGTGAGTGCCGCTTTCGAATGCTCGATGCTCCGTGCTGGAGCTCTCCCGCTGACCCGTTTGGACCGATCGATACCAGGAGCCGTGTGTGCCTATCGTTCGCCGCGCAACCCGAGACGACATCCCGCGGCTGGCCGCCACGCTGGCCAGCGCCTTCGCGGACTACCCGTGGACACGATGGGCGATCCCGCCCGACGACTATCACAACCGCCTGGAGCGCCTGTTCACGCTCGACCTCGCCAACGTCGGCATCCCGCTCGATGAGGTCTGGATGACGGACGACGCGGCGTCGGTCGCCGTCTGGCTGCCGCCGAAGGAGCAGCAGACGGTCGAGATCGACTGGGCGCGACAGGGGGAGGCGACCGCGCCGCTGATCGGGGAGCGGCTCGACCGGGTGGATGCGGGTGACGACCTGATCATCCCGTTGCGGCCGAGGGTGCCGCACTGGTACCTGGCGACGCTCGGCACGCGCCCGGAGCGGCAGGGCGAGGGGCTGGGCCGGGCCGTGCTGGGGCCGGTGCTGGCGCGGTGCGACGCGGAGGGGATCCCGGCGCTGACGGAGACGGCGACGGAAGAGAACGTGGCGTTCTACGGGCGGTCGGGGTTCGAGGTGCTCCATGAGCTGCTGATGCCGATGGGCGGGCCGCCGCTGTGGATCCTGTGGCGCCCGGGCCAGGCCGGTGACGCGCGCTCATGACGGATCGTCGTGCTCATGCAGCCGCTCCACCTCGCGCCGCGCCGCGCGCCGGTAGGTATACAGGTAGCCCGTGAGCGACTCGAGTGCGACCTCCAGAGCGATGAAGATGAGGATCGCCGCGCCAAACTCGATGAGCAGGGACTGCCAATAATCGGCCTCCACCCAGCTTGCTCCGACGAACATCGCCACCGCCACCAGCGCGAGCATGAGCAGCAGGGCAATGAACCGGGTCCGACCACAGCGCGCGATGCTCATCCGTGGCGTGCCAAACGTAATGGCCATGAAGAGGATCGCCCCTGCCCCCAGCTCCATCAGGGTCTCTTGCCAGAAGTGATCTTCGACGGTGGTGTAGGCGAGCACCAGCGCCAACACGGCGATCGCGGCCAGCACGGCGTTCACCGCGATGAGCGTGCCCGTCGCCAGACCATGCGTCAGGGAGTACCCGAGGCGGCCAAATCCGACGCGGGGCGAAGGCTCCCATACTTCCGGGCGAACGTCCGGCTCGTCATGTGACGCCGGCGCGCCGCGCGCCTCGTGCCAGCCGTCGGATTCATTGGGATCGCCGGTCGCATCTGTCATGCGACGCCTCCCTGGACCATGAAATCCTGCCACGAGGATCACCGGGCGGCGCGGGCAGCCGGTGCCCCTGCCGGGCCTCGCGGTCATGGCGTCTGCGGCGGGCCGCTTTCGATCGCGGTCGTTCCGGGCGCGACGCGCATGACCATTGACGTCATTCTATAGGGAGCGGATGGGAGGGCGCGCGACCGGGCGTCCGCGTCGTCCCGCATGCGTGCAGTCCCGCGGGGGGAGCCGCTCCTACGGCGACGATTCCGGCAGCGGGATCCGGACGTCGATGCGGGAGCCATCGCCCGGGGCGCTGGTGAGCGTGAAGGTGCCGCCAAGGCGCTCGGCGCGGTCACGCATCGTGCGCAGGCCGAGGTGGCCGGGGAACGAGCCGGTCGTGTCGAACCCCTTGCCGTTGTCGGCGACCAGCAGCCGGATCGCGCCGGCCTCGTCGCTCACCCGCAGCTCGGCCCGGGTGGCGCGGGCGTGCTTGACGGTGTTGTGCAGCGCCTCCTGCGCGATGCGGTAGACCGCCTCCTCGATCGCCAGCGGCGCGTCCGGCACGTCGCCCAGCTCGGCGTCGACGGCGATGCCGTAGCGCGCCTTCAGCGCGGCGACCTGCTTCCGCAGCGCGGCGACGAGCCCCTCCTCCTGCAGCGCCTCGGGCCGCAGCTCGAAGATCAGCGCGCGCATCTCCGCCAGGCCTGCCTCCGCGAGGGAGAGCACGTAGTCCAGCGGCGCGATGGCCTTTTCCGGGGTCTGCTCGATGACGGTGCGCGCCGTTCGCGCGCCGAGCCCGATGCCGAAGAGCGCCTGGGAGACGCTGTCGTGCAGCTCGCGGGCGAGCCGCTGGCGCTCCTCCAGGGCAGCCTTGCCCTGGGCCTGCTCGAAGAGCCGCGCGTTCTCGATGGCGACCGCCGCCTGGGCGGCGAAGGCGAGCGCCAGCTCGGCGTGGTGCTCCGTGTAGGCGTCGGTCTCGCTGTTGTCCATCGCCAGCACGCCGATCGCGCGCTCGCGCAGGATCAGCGGGACACCCATCCACGAGGAAATGTTCGCCGGCACGGCGCCGAGGTCGTCGATCGCCTTGCCGCGAAAGGCCCGAGCCAGCGGCGCGTTGGCGCGGACGTCCGGGATGATGATGGGCTGTTTCCGCAGGATCACCTCGCGGCTGTGGTGCGCCGAGTCCAGCGGCCACATCCACTTCAGCTCGTGGCGGGTGAGCGGCCCACGGTAGTCGAGCAGACGCAGCCGGTCCTCGTCCTCGAGCAGGAAGATCGCCGCGCCGGTGTGATCGACCACCTCGTGCAGCTGCTCGAGGATGACGCGCAGCAGCGGCTGCAGCTCCAGCGTCGAGGCCACGCTGGCGGTGACCTCCAGCAGCGTCGTCAGCTCCCGCGTGCGCTCGGCCACCCGATGCTCCAGCACCTGGCGCGACTGGATGCGGTCGGTGACGTCGGTGATGATGCCCTCCAGCGCGACGAGCTCGCCGGCGGCATCGCGGATGGCACGACCCTGGTCCGAGACCCACTTCTCCACCCCATCCGCCGTGCGGATCCGGTAGGTGATGTGGAACGGACGGTCCTCGGCGATGGCGGCCTGGATGCCGTCCCGCGCCGCGACGCGATCCTCGACGTGGATGAGGTCGACGAACGAGAACGCCGGGTTGCCGGCGAGCTCGGCGGGCGGATGCCCGGTCAGGTCGAACGCGCCCTCGCTGACGAAGTCGACCCGCCAAGGGGTGCCGGGATGACTGCGATAGGCCATGCCCGGCAGGTTGCTCATGAGGGTGGCGAGCGACTGCTGGCTCTGCCGCAGGGCCTCCTCGGCGCGCTTGCGCCCGGTGATGTTCCGCGTGATGGCGGCGGCGCCGATGATCTCGCCGGCACGGTTCCGCACCGGCGAGAAGCTGACGGCGACGTCGACGCGCGAGCCGTCCTTGCGCAGGCGCTGGGTCTCGTAGTGATCGAGGTGCTGGCCGACGGCGACGGCGGCGAAGACCTGGTCGCGGCGCGGGACATCCTCCGGTGGCAGCAGCATGTCGATCGACCGCCCGATCGCCTCGTCCGCGCGGTAGCCGTACAGGCGCTCGGCGCCGACGTTCCAGGAGGTGATCGTGCCGTCGAGCGTCTCGCCGATGATCGCGTCGTCCGACGACTGGACGATCGCGGCCAGCCACGCCGAGTTCTCCTGCGCCCGGCTGCGGCTCACCGCGGCGCCAAGCGTGTCGGCCGCGGCCTTCAGCGCGTCGCGCTCGGCGACCGAGAACTCGCGCTCCGCGACGCACTCGTCGAGCCCGAAGAAGCCCCACCAACCGCCGTCGACGAAGATCGGCACAAGGATGTAGGACAACGTGCCCTCGGCCTCGAACTCCGGGCGCTCGTGGGCGGGCATGTCGCGCACATGGCCATACATCAGCTCGCCGCGCTGGAAGACGTCCAGCCAGCGGTCGAACTTCATGTCCCGGTATGAGAGCGCCTGCAGCACCGGATTCTCGATCTCGGAGGAGACGCCGGAGGCCGCCCATTCATGGGTATTCCTGGCCCACGGCTCGCCGTCCGGGCCGGTGTAATTCTCGAAGACGTAGATACGGCTGACGCCGGTGGCGCGGCCGAGCCGCTCCAGCACCTCGGTCGCGCCGGTGGACCAGGAGACGTCCTCGTTCAGGAATCGCTCGGCGGCGAAGCGCACCGCCTCGAGGATCGCGTCGCGGCGGCGGAGCTGCTCCTCCGCCCGCTTGCGGTCGGTGACGTCCTGATGGGCGCCGACGATGCGCACGGCCTGGCCGGTCTCGTCGCGGACCGCGATGCCCCGCGTGTTGATCCAGCGGTAGGCGCCGTTCTTGTGCCGCAGGCGGTGCTCGATCTCGTAGGCGTCGCTGTACCCCTCGAGGTAGAGCCGCTGGGCGAGCTCGACGGCGGCGGCATCGTCGGGATGAATGCGGCTGCGCCACGTCTCGATGACGTTCGGGAGCTCGTCGTCGCGGTAGCCGAGCATCGCTTTCCAGCGCGGTGAGAAGTAGACCGCGTTGGTGACCAGGTCGAGGTCCCAGTGGCCCTCGTCGGTGGCCTGGAGCACCAGCTCCAGGCGTTCGGCCTGCTCGTGGGCCTGGGAGATGTCGTCGTGGTGGAGATGGGTCATGGGTGGCGGCCCTGCGTTATTGGGATGGATGTCGGGGTCAGGCGCTCTCGGCGGGCGGGATGATGCCGGCGCGCATCGCCTGGAGGACCGCCTGCGTGCGGCTCTGGACGTTGAGCTTGGCGAGGATGTTGCTGACGTGGGTCTTGACCGTCTTCTCGCCGATCGAGAGGTTGCGGGCGATCTCCTTGTTGGACTGCCCGTCCGCCAGCAGCCGCAGCACGTCGGTCTCCCGCTCCGTCAGCGGCTCCGGGCCTTCCGGGGCGCGGACCTCGCGCATGAGGCGAGTCGCGGCCTCCGGCGAGAGCTGGACCTGCCCGCCCGCCGCCGCCTTCACGGCGCGGCGCAGCTCGTCGGCGTTGGTGTCCTTCAGCAGGTAGCCGATCGCCCCGGCGCGGACGGCGCCGACGACCGAGGCGTCCTCGAGGACGCTGGTGAGGGCGACGACCTCGATGCCGGGGAGCTCCTTGCGGATGGTCGAGATGGCGGTGATGCCGTCCATGACCGGCATGAGGAGGTCCATGAGGACGACGTCCGGCTGGAGCTCTTTCGCCAGGGCGACGGCCTCGGCGCCGTTGGCGGCCTCGCCGGCGATCTCCAGCTCGGGGTCGAGCTCGAGGAACATGCGCAGGCCCTGGCGAACCACGCTGTGGTCGTCGGTTATCAGAATGCGGATCGCCATGGTGTCGTGTCTTCTTCTCGTTTCTCACACGCGGTCACGGCCGCCCCGGCGTGATGCCCGCGGCGCAGTGGGTCGTGACTGCAACGTTGTCTCTGGCCCTGCCGGTACTATAAACGGAGGCGGGCCCGAGGCAAAGCGGGTGCCGGGGACGGACGTCGCGGGCGGACATAAGAGTCCGCCCCTACACGACATTCCGTCGTGTAGCGCCGACGGAGGCCGGCCCGAGGCAAGGCGCTCTCCGCAACATGCGCAGTTCGCGCCCCTCCCCGTTATCCCGAGGGCTCGCCCCGCTCCTTGCCCTCCGGGCGCGGCCGGGCCGGGGAGCCGAGCCCAGTGAGGTGCCCCCTTTTCCGTCATCCCGAGCCGCCAACCACTTTGCCCAGACGTTCTGTATGATGCAAGCGCAAAGGCTGCACAACGAACCTGTCGCGCTCATTGGCCCACGGCTACCTTGTGATTGCGGGAACGGCGGGGCCGAAGAGAGATGCTTCGACAAGCTCAGCATGACGATTTGGCTTACGCGCATCCGTCCTTCCGTCATGCCGAGCGCAGTCGAGGGATCTCCTGCAGGACGACCGCTCTGAGAAAGGCCGAACCTGATGCAGCAGTCGTGGGTCTACGTCATGGCGAGTCCATCGCGCACGCTCTACATCGGTGTGACGAGCAATTTGGAGTTGCGCGTCGCTCAGCACAAGGCCAAGAGTGCCGACAGCTTCACGCGCAAGTACAACATCACGCTTCTCGTCTACGCCGAGGAATACGCTCACATC
>DATLHE010000450.1:0-32698 GCA_035540335.1 Thermomicrobiales bacterium
GTCCACATGACACCGGGCGAGAAGGGGCACCCCTCCCTCTCCCCCGAGGAGTACAAGGCGATCAAGGACGTCGAGGCCGCCAACGCGGCCAGGCTGCTCGGCGCCGAGTCCGTCATGATGCCGTGGCCGGACGGCGAGCTCCCGGTGAACGAGGACGTCCAGATGGCGATCGCGGACGTCATCCGGCAGCACACGCCGACGATCATCCTCACGCACTGGAAGGGCAGCTTCCACCGCGACCACAACAACACGCACGAGAACGTCCTGAAGTCCCTCTTCTTCGCCGGACTCAGGACGTTCGTGCGCGAGTACCCGCCACATCGCCCGCAGCGGATCTTCTTCGCCGAGAACTGGGAGGACATGGAGAACTTCCGGCCGCAGATCTACCTGGACACGACCGAGGTCTTCGACCGTTACATCGAGGCGATCCACGCCTACAGCCTCTTCCGGCGCGAGGTCGTGCCGTTTCGCTACGAGCAGTGGTACCGGGGCACGAGCCAGCAGCGCGGCGCCGAGGCCGGCTTCGACCAGGCCGTCGCGCTCATGGCGCATACGACCTACTACAGCGCCTGGCACAGCATGGACCTGCTCGACGCCACCGACTCGACACAGATCCGCGTCTAGCGAATCTGTAGAAGACGCTCCGGTAGCCCCGGACCCTCGGCCAGGGGACCGGGTAGGGGCAACCCTGTGTGGTCGCCCCTATCCAGTGGTGCCGCCAACACAACCCCGTCAATGCGGGCCGTCGACCTCCACGCCGCAGGGGCCGCCGTCGGTGTTCTCGGCGACGACGACCTCCTCGCCCTGCATCGTGAGGATCGGCCGGTACCACGCCGAAATCCGCTCCGACGACCGCCCGATGTAGTGGCCGATGAACGACCGCCGGAAGCGGTCCGCCGACCGGTTCGGGCCCGAGCCGTGCACGAGGCTGCCGTTGAAAAAGAGGACGTCGCCCGGCTGCATGTCGACAGGTACCGCCTCAAGCCCCTCCGGCACCGGCACATAGTCCCGCGTGAACGAGACGCTCAGGTCGGCCTCCTCCGGGCAGAAGATGTCCATCGCGTGCGTGCCCGGGACCACCTCCAGCCCGCCGTTCTCGCGGTCGACGGTGTCCAGCGCCACCCACGCGGCGATGCACGTGCCCGGCTCGACCTTGAGGAAGAAGTTGTCCTGGTGGAGCGCCTGCCCCCGGGCGCCGGCGGGCTTGAAGTAGAGCATGCTCTGCGCCGCCAGCGGCTCCTCACCGAACAGATCGGCCAGGATCGCCGCCAGTCGCTCATCCAGCAGGTAGCGCAGCGCGACGTCGTTGACCCGGTGCGGGTGCATCATCCGCGGGTAGAGCTTCAGCGGGTCGCCGTTCGCCTCCTCGGCCGGCGCCGGCGAGAAGCAGCCGGGAATCGGTCCGCCTGCGTGCATCGTCATGAACGTGTCGAGCAGCTCCCGCACCTCCTCCGGTGCGAACAGCCCGGAAATGACGAGATACCCCTGCTCGTGGAATTGTCTGATCTGCTCCGTCGCCAGCCCTGTCGCTGAAGTCGCCATCTGAACGCTCCTGTGGTGCTCGAATGTGCTCACGCGATTGCGGTGCTCGCCGCCATCATCGCAAAGCGCGTGCAATCGGCAAACGGATAGGCGCCCCCATGTGCTCATGTATAATGAGCGACACACACAAATTCAGCGCCCCCATGGCGATGTGCGCGGCCTCTCAGCGGATTTCGTTCCCTGCGGCTTCGTGCGCGCTCCGGTGACAGGAGGTGCCCTCGTTGCGTCTCGTCGTTCGGTAGATCATGCATTCCCGCTCAAGGAGGACAGCGATGTCGGACCGACCCGTGGAAGCCACCGATCGTTCTGCTGACGAGCAGCATCGCCGCACATTCGACCGCCGGAGCGCGATCCGTGGCGGCGTCGGCCTCAGCCTCGGGGGCCTGCTCCTCGCGCGCGGCAACGGTGCCCTGGCGCGCCAGTCGACCCCAGTGGTGGCCTCGCCCCCGGCGGAGCCGGTGACCCTGACGATCATCGACGTCGCGGGGCAGACGCAGTTGACGCAGCCGATGATCGACGACTACGTGTCGAAGAATCCGCAGTGGGTCTCCAAGGTCGAATACACGAAGGCGACCGCGCCAGAGCTCGCCGCCAAGATCAAGGCGCAGCAGGACGCGGGCCGCACCGACATCTCCATGGTCATGACGGGCACCGACGGCCTCTCCGCCGGCATCGAACAGGATCTCTGGCTCAAGCTGTTGCCGGACCAGCAGCAGTTCCTGCCGAACCTGTCGGATGTCCTCATCAGTCCCGAGGTGCAGGAGCTCGCGCAGGGCTTCGGCATCAACGTCGTCTTCGGCAACTATGGCCCGACCTTCACCTACAACCCGGACGAGGTCGACACCCCGCCGACGACGGTCGACGAGCTCCTCTCCTGGGCGCAGGAGAACGATGGCGCGCTGATGTACGCCCGCCCGGCGAACTCCGGCCCCGGCCGCGGGTGGCTGATGAGCCTGCCCTACCTGCTCGGCGACAGTGATCCGAAGGACCCCGAGAATGGCTGGGAAAAGACCTGGGCCTATCTCGAGCAGCTGGGCCAGCACATCGAGTACTACCCGTCCGGCACCAGCGCAACGATGAAGGAGCTCGGAGAGGGCAGCCGCTCGATGGTCGCCTCGACGATGGGCTGGGACATGAATCCGCGCGTCCTCGGCACCGTGCCGATGGACTTCAAGGCCGTGACGTTCCCCGACGGGCCACTGCTGGCCGACGCCCAATTCATCACGATCCCGAAGGGGCTGGACGACGACCGCACGAACGCCGTCATCAACTTGCTGGCATGGATGCTGACGCCCGAGCAGCAGGCCAAAGCATACGACCAAGCGTACTTCTACCCCGGACCCTCGGTAAAGGACGTCACGCTCGACATGGCGCCCCAGGAAAGCCAGGATGCGGTCAACTCCGTGCTGCGCCCCGAGTTCGACGATCTGATCAGCAAGGCGAAGATCGAGCTGCCGCTCGACGCGCCGAGTCTCGTCAAGGCATTCGAGATCTGGGACGAGCGCATCGGCAGCGGCAAGGTGCAGGAGTAGCGGTTACGCAACGACAACGAAACGCCACTCCAACTGGTAGGGGCGACCCTGCGTGGTCGCCCCCATGGCCCGCAGGGCCAGAGTCAGTCACGCAGGCAGGAAACTCCGTTGACGCGAACACGCACCCACACCGATCCATCATGACGATGAACACACCGTCCGCAGCGACATCGACCGGCGCGCCACCCAGAGATCGGCCCGCGCCGCGCATCGAGCGCCTGCAGATCCGCAATCTGACCAAGCAGTTCGGCGGTCTCGCCGCCTTGCGCGCCTTCGACCTCGATGTGCGCGGCGGCGAGTTCATCAGCCTGCTCGGCCCCTCGGGCTGCGGCAAGACGACCGCGCTCAACTGCATCGCCGGGCTGCTCGAGCCCGACGGCGGCACCATCGACGTCGACGGCCGCAGCGTCGTCGGCACCCCGCCCGAGCGCCGCCGGTTCGGCATGGTCTTCCAGAACTACGCGCTCTTCCCGCACCTCTCGGTCGACCGCAACGTCTCGTTCGGCCTCGAGATGCAGCGCGTGCCCAAGGCGCAGATGAGCGAGCGGGTCGACCGCGTGCTCGATCTCGTGCGGCTCCGCGAGCACCGCGAAAAATACCCGGCGCAGCTCTCCGGCGGCCAGCAGCAGCGCGTCGCCATCGCCCGCGCGGTCGTCACCGAGCCCCGGCTGATGCTGATGGATGAGCCGCTGAGCAACCTCGACGCCAAGCTCCGCCTGGAGATGCGTACCGAGATCCGCCGCCTCCACCAGGAGCTCGGGCTGACGACGATCTACGTCACCCACGACCAAGAGGAGGCGCTTTCGCTCTCCGACCGCGTCGTGCTGATGGACCAGGGCGTCATCCGGCAGGTCGGCACGCCCCGCGACGTCTACCTGGAGCCCGCCAGCGCCTACGCGGCGAACTTCCTCGGCGCGCGTAACCTGATGCCCGTGCGGGTCACCGCGCGCGACGCGGACCGCATCGAGGTCGTGACACCCTCCGGCACGGCCCTCACCGGCACGTCGCGCGGCACGCTGGGGCCGGGCGACGACGCGGTCGCCGCGATCCGGCCGGAGCACGTCGTCGTCCGCCCGCAGGGCCAGAACGGCGGCAACAGCGCACCCGGCACGGTCGTCACCGTCGAGTTCCTCGGCCAGGGTACCGAGCTGGGAATCCAGACCGTGCGCGAGGAGCTGTTCATCGCCCGCTCCGACGATCTCTGGCATCCCGGCGACCCGGTCGATGTCCACTTGCCGCCGGAGCGCCTGCTCGTCTTCCCGGACGACGGCGGGGGAGCGTGAGCCGATGGCCAAGGGCACGCACACCCTTGAATCCGCAGGGGCGGCCGTCGCTCGCCCGCGCCGCGCCGGACGCCCGCGCGCGTTCTGGATCGGCCTGCTGCTGCTCGCGCCGGCGGTGATCCTCGTCCTCGCGCTCTTCTTCTACCCGTTCTTCTACGGGCTCCGGCTCTCGTTCGACCCGGTCACCGGGGGCCGCTTCGAGAACTACCGAGCCTTCTTCAGCGACGCCCGCGAGCGCGCGACGATCGGCAACACGCTGCGCCTGGCCGTCCCCGCGACGGTAATCAACCTCGCGGTGGCGATTCCGCTCGCCTACCGCATGCGCCGGCGGTTCTACGGCCGCCGGGTGATCACCGGCCTCTTCGTCATCCCGATGACGCTCGGCACGGTGCTCATCGCCCAGGGCATGCTCAGCTTCTTCGGCCGCAAAGGCTGGTTCAACAAGACGCTGGAGCTGCTGCACCTGACCGACGAGCCGCTGCGCCTCGTCCACAACCGCACCGGCGTCATCATCTCGCTGACGATCGCGGAGTTCCCCGTCGTCTTCCTGATCCTGCTCGGGTTCGTCTCCGGCATCGACCCGAACCTGGAGCGCGCCGCCCAGATGCTCGGCGCAAACGGCTGGCAGCGCTTCCGTCGCATCATGTTGCCGCTGATGATCCCCGGCATCGCGACGGCGTTCGCGCTCTCGTTCGTGGCCACCTTCGCCGTCTTCCCCTCGGCCGTCATGCTCGGCCAGCCGGCCGGGGAGACGCGTGTCATCGCGATCGCTGCGTGGCAGGCGGCCTACGAGCGGTTCGACTATTCCGCGGCGTCGGCGATCGCGATCGTCATGGCCGGCATCGAGGTGCTCGTGCTCGCGATCGTCCTCCTCGGGCGCTCGCGGCTCTATCGTGGGCCGTCGTCCGGCGGCAAGGGGTGAGCAACGACATGAGCGCCACGACACCGGACGCACCGGCCCGTACCCCACGCGCGATCTCCCTGAGCCCGGGCACATGGCTTGCCTACGCCTTCGCGCTCTTCTTCATCCTGCTGATCGGCGGGATCTTCTTCACCGTCCTGCTGAGCTCGTTCGCGAGCTCGTGGTTCGGCGGCTGGCTGCCCGACGCCTTCACCACCAAGTGGTACAGCTTCGCCGTCAAGGAGTTCAATCTCTGGCAGGTGCTGAAGGTCACGCTCATCGTGGCGGTGACCGTGACGGCGCTCAGCCTCCTGATCGGCGTCCCGGCGGCCTATGTGATCGCGCGCTACCAGTTTCCCGGCAAGGGCGCGCTCATGCTGCTGTTGCTGCTGCCGATCATGGTGCCACCGATCACCTACGGCATCCCGCTGGCCTCGATGCTCTACGAGTACGGGCTCGCCGGGCGGCTGATTGGCGTCATCATCGCCAACATCGTCCCGGCCTTCCCGTTCGTGATCGTCATCATGGTGCCGTTCATCGAGCAGATCGACCCGAACCTGGAGCGCAGCGCCCAGATGCTCGGCGCCTCCCCGTTCCGGGTCTTCACCCGCGTCCTGCTGCCGCTCGCCGTCCCCGGGATCCTCGCCGCCGGCCTGCTGGCGATGGTGCGGACGATCGCGATGTTCGAGCTGACCTTCCTGACCGCCGGGGCATCGAGCCAGACGCTCGTCGTCTCGCTCTACTACGCCGCCTTCTCGGCAGGCATCCGCCCGACGCAGTCGATCGACGCGATGGCGGTCATCTACATGGCGACGTCGAGCCTACTGCTCCTGCTCGCGCTGCGGTTCATCAACCCGGTCCAGATCGTCTCCCGCGTCAAACAGTAGGGATCGTCACAGGTCCGACGGCCCCGGAGCATGACCCGTCGCCTCCGCCCAGCGCTCGGCGGCGTCCATGATCAGGTCGCAGACGGGATCCTTGACGTCGTAGTACGCCTCCTGATCCTCCGGATGCAGGCGCGCGAGCGCCTCCTTGATCTGCCGGTAGGCTCCCGCCGCCTGTGGGCTGGTCCGCAGGTAGTCCCGGAACAGCAACGCGTACCGCTGGTTCGCCCGCCCCTCCTGCCGGACATGAAGGTGCGTGCGCCGCTGTCCCTCGGGCGCATGGAAGTAGAGCTTGCGCCACTCCTCCGCCGCGTCGCCCTCGCAACCGGGCGGCACATGATCCTCCGCGATGCCCTCGTAGATCGTGTATCCGAGCGGGGCAAGCGCCGCCGCGACCGCCGCTGCGTCGAGCTCGCGGACCGTCACCTGGACGTCGATCACGTCCTTCGCCGCCAGCCCCGGCACCGAGGTGGAGCCGATGTGGTCGACCCGCAGCGCGAGATCGCCCATCGCCTCCCGGATCGCGCCGCCGATCACCCGGAACTCCTGCGGCCACCACGCGTTGTACGGCTCGATCTCGATCCGAATCGCCATGTCGCGTCTCCCTGCCTGTCTGTCGTGGTTCGACATCCATCCTACCGCTGGCACCCGACGTGCACAGCCTGTCGTGAACGCCGGCCGCAAGGCAGGGAGTGCAGGAGAAGCAGATCATGTCTGACGATCACAGCCCCGGCGATGCTCGCAAGCCCTACTCCGACCAGGGCGGGCCGGAGGCGCGCCATGCCGAGACGCATAACGTCGCCCGCGAGCGGCACACGAACCCGACCGGCGCGGAGCCGGTCGACGAGAGCTTCCGCCTGGATCTCGCCGAGGAGACGCCCCGGGCCGTCCACCAGGCGCACCTGGAGGGCGAGGCCGGCAGCGACGACAAGATCGTCATGGACCACGCGCCGGAGCTGACCGACGACAAGCTGTCGCGGTTGTCGATCCTCCAGCCCGGCACGCCGCTGGAGCAAGGTTCGGTCTATCTCGACGTCAACAACCGAGGGCGCGGGCCGTTCAAGGCGATCGGCGGTCAGGAGGCCGTTGGCAACGAGAAGCTGATCGCCAAGAGCATGACCGACTACGAGCTCTGAAACGCCCTCTCCGGCGGCAAGGAGCCGAGCATCGAACGCCCGGAGTAATGGTCGTCCGGGCACCGTCCATTACGGGCGCTCGCCCCGGTAGCCCCGGACCCCGTGTCCGGGGTTTTCTGCGCCCTGCGATCGATGCGTTATGGAAGGCTGCCACCACGAACAACGTGGCCGGTGGCAGCCTTGGGTGGAGAGGTCGGCCACAACAAGTCCCGATGGTACGGGCCGGCCATTTGCCAGCCCTTCAGGCGCACACCCTACGGGTGGCGCGGCTACGACGGTGAGCCGAACACGTCAGCCCGAAGGCTCGTCGCGGCGGCCGGTGCACTATCACCGCCTTCGGCGGTGCGGGCGAGGGCTCGGTCCACTTCCCGGCCGAGCCGCAGGCAAGGGCCTGCTCCGCTTCTCGCGCTCCGCGCTCGGCCGGGAAGCGAAGCGAGCCCTTGGGATGACAGGGTGGGGGCGCTGATGGGGGATGGCCCGGTGGCGATCAGCGCTTCGCGTAGGGTTCCGCGGCCGAGCGCCGAGCGCGAGAAGCGGAGCAGGCCCCCGGGTGAGCCCCGCAGGGGCAAAAAGCGAAAGGCCCGCTCCGCTTCTCGCCTACGGCTCGGCCGGGCGACCCTTTGCTGCGCTCGGAATGAGGGGTGGTGGGGGACGCGGCATGGCCTCCCATATAGCGCGGCGCACCACAACCGGGGCGTTCCCTGAGGATGCGCCGCTACGGCTCCATTCGCCCGTATCAGGAATCTACCCCGTCTGCCCCTCCGTGCCGGCCTCGCCGCCCTGCAGCTCGTCCGTGGCGACCTCCTCGGAGACCTGCGGCTCCGGCTGCTGTCCCTCGCTGAAGATCACGCCGAGCGCAACGCCCAGCGCGGTCAGCACCGCCAGCTCCTTCGGCACCTTGATGCCGAACAGGTGATCCAGCGACAACCGCCCGGGATCGACCAGCGCCAGCGCGACGCCGATCGCCATGTTCGTCACCGGCAGCTCGCCGCCGCCCGCAGTCACCCAGATCGGCTTGCCCCAGTGCGCCTTTCGCAGCGCCACCGCCATCGAGCCGAGCATCGAGATCGGCCCGATCGGGTGGAACAACCCGAGCGCCGTCAGCACGCCGCCATCGAACTCCGAGGCGCCCGCCGCGAGCGCCCAGACGCGGCCCGGGCGCATGCCCATCGACTCCAGCCAACCCGTGGTGCCCTCCAGACCGGGCCCCTCGAACCAGCCGAACAGCTTTTGGGCGCCATGCCCCGCCATCAGACCGCCGGTGGTGAGCCGGACGGTCAGCAGGCCGATGTCCCGGCCAAGGCCATATTCCTCCTTCGCGCGCCGCTTGGTGAGCCTGTTGAGATCGAGCATTGCCGCTCCTCCTGAATCGCCCGGTTGCGATGCAGAGCGTGTGCCACTGCCCGGACACGATGGCCCTTCGCGGCCCCGATCACGGCGACCCTTGACACACCGTCCCCCGCCTCCCTAAGATGCAGGCATCGTTCACATACACGTGCGGAGTTCACGTATATGAATCCCAGCGGTTCGCTGGCGGCAGCACCGGCGACGGTGAAGTCCGCCGATCGTTGTCTCGACCTCCTGGAGCTGTTGGCGCAGCACCCCGACGGGCTGACGCTCTCCGAGGTGTGCGCGTTCGCCGGATGGCCGAAGAGCAGTGCCCTCGCCCTGTTGCGCACGCTGGAACGGCGCGACTACGTCCTCCTCGCGGCCAACGGCTCCTCCTACCTGCTCGGCCCCCGCGTGGCCTCGCTCGGCTCGGCCTATCTGGACCGGATCACCCTCGCCGAGGAGGGGCTCGAGGTCGTGCGCGCCGTCTCCCGCGCCGTCGACGAGACCGTTCACCTCGCGGTGCTGCGCGGCAAGGAGGTGCTCTACGTCGCCAAGGCCGAGGGCGGCGGCCAGATGCGCATGGTCTCCGCGGTCGGCCGTATGATCCCCGCCCACGGCACCGGCGTCGGCAAGGTGCTCCTCGCCAACCTGCCGGGCGATCGGCTGGAGGAGCTGTTCCCGCCCGGCGAGCCGCTCGCCCGGCTGACGGCCAGGACGGTGACGGACCGCGAGGCCTTCCTGCGGGAGCTGGCGCGCATCCGCCAGCAGGACTACGCGACGGACGACGGCGAATCGACCATCGGCCTCCGCTGCATCGCCGCGCCGGTGCGCGACGTCCACGGGCAGATCGTCGCCGCGATGAGCGTCTCCGTCCCGGAGCCGCGCTTCACCGCCGACCGTGTCTCCGCGCTGCGCAGCGCCCTGATGGACGGCGCCCGACGGCTCTCGGCGCGGCTCGGCTGCCCGCCCGCCCTGCTGCGGCCGGCGGCCGGGCCGAACGGGCGGCAAGGGACGTGCGGCGATGGCTGACGTCATGGCGACAACGATGTCGCGATCCAGATCGTTCACGCAGGACCTGTCGACCATGAGCGAGGTGCCCAATGGCGTACGTTGAAGCGGATTCCCGATACGGATCGCTGACCGTCGAGAAGCGCCGGAGAATCTCCGGGCGCACGCGCGAGGCGATCGAGTGCTACATCTTCATGCTGCCGGTCATTCTCGGCCTGCTGCTCTTCTACCTCGGCCCGATGATCGCATCGCTCTACTTCAGCTTCACCGATTACGACATGCTCAGCGCCGCCGAGTGGGTCGGGCCGCAGAACTACCAGAACCTGATGAACGACGACCTCTTCTGGAAGTCGCTGCGCGTGACGGTCATGTACTCGACGATCAGCGTGCCGCTGGTGCTGGCGACGGCGCTCTTCCTGGCCCTGCTGCTCAACCAGAAGTTCAGAGGCGTCACCGTCTTCCGCACGGTCTACTACCTGCCGACCGTGATGTCCGGCGTGGCGGTGGCGACCCTCTGGAAGTGGATCTTCAACACCGACTACGGCATCCTCAACCTGCTGCTGGACAAGATCGGCATTCGCGGCCCGGCATGGCTCACCGATGAGAGCTGGGCGATCTGGGCGCTGATCCTGACCAGCCTCTGGACCGTCGGCGGCAGCATGCTCATCTTTCTCGCCGGCCTGCAGAGCATCCCGAACGATCTCTACGAGGCCGCGATGATCGACGGCGCCGGCGCCTGGAGCAAGTTCCGCAACATCACGCTGCCGCTGCTCTCCCATGTCACCTTCTTCAACCTCGTGCTCGGCATCATCGGCGCGCTGCAGGTCTTCACCGAAGGCTGGGTGCTCACCAAGGGCGGCCCCAACAACTCGACCATGCTCCTTTCGATCTTTCTCTACCGGAACGCGTTCGAGTACCTCAAGATGGGGTACGCCTCGGCCGTCGCCTGGGTGATGTTCCTCATCGTGCTCGTGCTGACGCTCGCGGTGTTCAAATCGGCCCCGATGTGGGTGCACTACCAGGAATCGCACGGAGGCAAGGCATGAGCGAGCTCTCGATGAAGACCGCCAGCCGGGCGGCGATGCCGGTGATGTCGCGCCGGTTCGGCGCCCGATCCCGGACCACCTGGATCGCGGTCATCCTCCTCACCCTCGGTGCCCTGGTGATCATGGTGCCGTTCTACTGGATGATCTCGACCTCGCTGAAGGCGCAGGGCAACCTCTACCTCTACCCGCCGCAGTGGATCCCTAACCCGGTGCAGTGGGAGAACTTCAAGGAGGTCTGGGACACGGTCCCCTTCGCGACGTTCACCAAGAACACCGCGGTCATCGTCACCCTGGTGATGATCGGGACCCTGATCTCGTGCTCGTTCAGCGCCTACGGCTTCGCCCGCTTGCGCGCCCCGGGCCGCGACGCCATCTTCATGATCGTGCTGGCGACGATGATGCTCCCGAGCGCCGTCACCCTGGTGCCGACCTACATCGCCTTCAACAAGCTCGGCTGGATCAACAGCATCCTGCCGCTCGTGGTGCCCTCGTTCTTCGGCGCGCCCTTCTTCATCTTCCTGCTACGCCAGTTCTACCTGTCCATCCCCAAGGACGTGGAGGAGTCCGGCCGCCTCGATGGTGCCAGCGCCTTCCGCATCTGGTGGGACCTGATGCTGCCGCTCACCAAGCCGGCCCTCGCCACCGTCGCGGTGTTCACCTTCTTCGCCACCTACAACGACTTCTTCGGCCCGCTGATCTACCTCAACGACCAGTCGAAGCAGACCATCGCCGTCGGCCTCTCGTACTTCACCGGCTCGCGCAATGTCGGACCGCAGATGCACCTGCTGATGGCCATGACGCTGATGGCGACGCTCCCGACGTTGATCGTCTTCCTGCTCGCCCAACGCTATTTCGTGCAGAGCATCGTCACGACGGGCATCAAGGGATAGCCCGTGCCGGATGCAGCCATGTGGAGGTGACCGCCCGCACAACCCGACGACACACGACGCCAAGCATCGCTCAGGGACCCCATTCGTTCGTGCCATTCACCCAAGGAGAGCTCGCCACCATGCCTACGCGCTTTTCTTCCCTGAACCGCCGGAAGCTGATCCAGTCCACCGCGGCGACCGCCGCCGCGGCCGGCTCCGCCTCGCTCGCCGGCAATGCCCTCGCCGGTCCGGCCCCCGCCCGCTCCGCCAACCGCGCACTGGCGCAGGACAAGACCAGCGTCCGCGCGCTGATGTGGTCCAACGGCCCGATCATCGACGGCCACTTCGATGACCGCGTCAAGGCGTTCAACGAGGCGCACGACAACATCGAGGTCAACCTCGAGTTCCTGCCCTACGACCAGTACTGGCAGAAGCTGCAGTTGGCGTACGCCTCCGGCGACGTCTACGACGTCTACTTCTGGGACGTGCAGGCCTACGGCCACTACAAGCGCGACCTGATCCTGAACCTGCAGCCGATGATCGACAAGGCGAAGGCGCTCGACCCGGCCGAGTACCCGGTCGAGCTGTTCGCGCCGTGGAAGCTCGACGGCGAAAACATGTACGCGATGCCGGAGAACTTCCAGACGTTCGCGCTCTACTACAACAAGGAACTCTTCGACGCCGACGGTCTCGAGTACCCGACCGACACATGGACCTACGACGACTACGTCTCCGCCGCGAAGACGATGACCAAGCGCGACGGCGACCGTGTCAACCAGTGGGGGGTCAACCTCGGCAACCTCGCCATCTGGTGGGGCATGCAGACGATCTCGTGGGCCAAAGGCGACTCCTTCTTCGACAAGTACCTGGAACCGACCATGTTCCAGTTCAGTCATCCCACGAACGTCGAGACATTCGACTTCGTGCGGTCGCTCGTCAATGACGAACAGATCGCGCCCAAGCCGAGTGTCGCCACCCAGCAGGCGGACACCGTCGGGTTCCAGTCCGGCCGCGTCGGCATGGTGATCGACGGCAGCTGGAGCATCTCCGGCTTCGCCGAGCTCCCGTTCGAGTGGGGCATGGTGCCGAGCCCACTGGTCGTCGACAAGCGCGTCGTCCCGTATTGGATCGGCGGTTGGGTGATCGCCAAGGCCTCCGAGGTCGCGGATGCCGCATTCGAGTGGGCCCGGTGGTCCGGTAACGAGTACCAGGACACGATGGCGACCGAGCACGACTGGATCCCGGTCAAGACCAGTGTCCGCGACTCCGACGCGACGACGCAGGACATGCCGGAGGGCTATCGCGAGGTGATCGACGCGCTCGCCGATGCCCGGATCGGCGACGTTTACTCCGAAAACACGCAGCAGATCTGGGTCGAGGTCTTCGAGCCGGGGATTACCAGCCTGCTGGAGGAGAACCGCGATCCCGCCGAGGTCGCCAAGGAGATGGACGACAAGGCCAACTCCCTGCTCAAGGGCTAGCGTCAATCCTCCATCACCGAACCGGAGGGGCGGCTCACCCCTCCGGTTCGGTCTGCGCCGCGAGGTCAGCCGTGCCTGAACGCCAATCGACGACGCCCCGGACCGCCGGCTTCGCCCTGGATGCGGAGGCGCGCACCCTCACCCTGTCGCACCCGCTCATCAGCGCCGCCTGGTCCTGGACCGATCGCGGTCGGATCGACTTCCGGCGCTTCGATCACCTGCCGTCCGGCGCCTCGTGGCTGGCCGACGAGCAGCACGACCCGCTGTTCCTCCTCGGCGTGGCGGGCTACGGCGAACGGTTCCACACGTTCGACGACCACCGCGCCGTCTGCTTCGGCACGATCGGCGAGGCGCGCATCGACGAGGATGCCCCGCGCGGCTGCGTGCAGGCATCGTTGGCGATCGACCTTTCGCGGGAGCCGGCGTCGGCCGAGCTCCCGCCGGTCCACGACGATACCCCGCGCGCGTTCCACCCGGTCCCGGCGACGGTCACTTGGCACATTCAGTCGCACTCCGACCACGCCGCGATCCGCCAATGGTTCGAGGTCACCAACACCGGCGACGAGACGCTCACCATCACCCGCCTTCCGGTCCTCCTGGCCGGGCTGCGCGGCAGCGCCGCTTCCCTCACCACGCATTCCGGGCTCGACCGCAAGCACCGCTTCCGCAAGCAGGAGGGCGCCGACTGGTTCACCTGGCAGACACTGCCGCTCGGGCCCGGCGTCACCGGGACCATCGAGTCCGGGCACCGGCGCGCCGCGACCTGGCTCGGGCTGACGACGGAAGACGGTCCCGGACTCTTCGTGGGATGGGAAGCCAACACCCGGGCGACCTGCGACTATGGCGACCTCCATGGGACGGGCGCCTGCGGCATCGACGTCTGGCTGGAGCCGGCGTATCGGCTCGATCCCGGGCAGACGCTCACCGGCCCGGCAGCCTTCCTCGGCGCTGCGGATGGCGACCTGGACGAACTCAGCTACCGCACGCACCGGTTCGTCGAAGACGTCATCGCCATGCCGGTCGCCGACCAACGCTTCCCCTACGTCGCCTTCAACAGCTGGGGCTACGGCCCCAAGATCGATGACGCGTCGATGCGGGCCTGCTTCGAACGCTGCCGGCAGCTCGGCATCGAGCTCTTCGTGGTCGACTTCGGGTGGGAGGATCCCGACTGGCATCCGCGCACGGACCTGTTCCCGCACGGCCTGGCGCCGCTGGCCGATGCCGCCCACGCCGCCGGCATGGCGTTCGGCGTGCATCTCAGCTTCGGCAACGTGTCGTCGCTGTCAACAATGTTTCGCGAGCATCCGGAGTGGGCCAACGGCGTCGGTCAGTGGGCCTATCTCAGCGAGGGCGAGGTCTACCGCCTCACGTTAGGGAACCCGGACACCCGCGACTGGATGGTCGAGAAGCTGGTCGAGATCGTCGACGAGACGAAGATCGACTACTTCCTGACCGATCACTTCCTCTGGGGCGACCTGCCCACCGACGGCCACGAGCCGCGCGCGACGAACGACTACCTGACGGTCGCCGAGGGGTTCGACCTCGTGCTGGCGCGTTTGCACGAGCGCCGGCCGGATGTCATTGTCGAGCATTGCGACAATGGACTGGCGTTCCCCACGTTCAAGATGACCGCCCAGCACGTCACGTCGATCGGCCCGGATGCCGTCGGCTCGCAGTACGAGCGGATCGGCACCTGGCGCCTTTCGCGGGTGCTGCCGCCCCGCTATCTCGACCATTACGTCTGCGAGCGCCTGGCGCCGCACATCCCGTTCACGGCGCCATTCGGCGACTACGAGTACCGGAGCCAGATCTTCGGCGGCCCGATGATCCTGATGACGGACATCATGGCCTTGGAGCCCGGCGGGGACGACTGGAACGCGCTCGCGCGCACAATCGGCCTCTTCAAGCGCATTCGCCGCCAGGTGGCCGAGGGCAAGGTGCTCCACCTGCTCGAGCCGCAGCCGTACGAGCGGGTTGGCAGCGGTTGGGACGGATGGGACGCCATCGGCTCCTACCATGAGGCCACCGATTCGGCGGTCATCCTCTCCTTTCGCCTCGGCGGTGACCTCGACACGCGCGTCATCCCGGTGCACGGGCTGAACCCCGATTCCCGGTACCGCATCACGTTCGAAGATCGCCCGAATCGCGCGGAGCGAACTGGGGCCGATGTCATGGCCCACGGGATCGAGCTGTCCCTGCCGGGTCCCGGCCTGCCGCGCGTCGTCGATGGGCTCGGTTTTGTCCGGGCCTCCGAGGTCATCCATCTGGACGCCATCTCCTGATCACGACGCTTGCACGAAATGAGGTTGACACCAGTGACACCTGATACGGGACTGAACATCGCCGTGGGCGACGCCTACGCCCGCGACACCGACGACACATGGGAGATCGGCAACGGCCGCGTGGCCGCCACGTTCGCCGCCACCACGGGCGAGCCCTTGCGCCTCATCCGCCTCGGCGACGGCGATCACGCCTGGGACACGGCCCGCACCGGCGCGCCGTTCGCCCTCGCGCTGGCGGGAGAGCCCGCCCCCCGCGCCGACGACCTCCGCGTGCGCGACGTCCATGCTGCCGTCGAGGAGGGCGCGGTGCGCCTGACAATCGACCTGGCGGCCGATGGACTGGCCGTCACCCTCCACGTCGTCTGCCATCCCGGCCAGGCGCTCCTCCGCCAATGGCTGGAGATCACCCCGGCCACGGCCGCGACGCTCGTCCGCGTCGAGCCGATCCGCCTGACGGTCGCCTCCCTCCAGCCCGTCACGCTCCACACCGTCGCCGGCGTCCAGCGCCAGGGCGGGTACAGCCCGGAGAGCGGCGCCTACCGCTCGTTCGGCCTCGAGCATCGCGCGCTTGATGCGCCGGTGCACCTCGCATCCGGCCTCCGCTCGACGTGGGACGAGACGCCGTGGGGGGCGCTGACCGCCGGCGACGGCGAGAACGGCGGCGTTGTCGTCGCCCTCGACTACGGCGGCCGCTGGGAGCTCGGCGCCGCGCCGGGCGAGGCCGGCCAGACCGTCCACGCCGCCCTCGCCCCGGTCGGGCTGGCGCCGGAGATCGCCGCGGGGCAGACATGGACCGCCCCCGGCGCCTTCTACGGCGTCTTCGATGGCGACCTCGATGGCGCGGCCGAAGTCATGCACGACTTCGTGCGCGGCGTGCTCGCCCCCCCGCTCCCGGACGGCTTCCCGTGGGTGCAGTACAACACCTGGTTCTCGTACTTCTGTGAGCTTGATGCCGAGACCCTCCTCAAGGAAGCCGATATCGCCGCCGATCTCGGCGTCGAGATCTTCTATGTCGACGCCGGGTGGTGGCAGGGCAGTCCGCATCGCCGCGATTTCTTCTCCTCCGGGCTCGGCAACTGGGTCGAGAATCGCAACAAGTTTCCGGACGGCATCGCCGCCTTCGCCGGCCAGATTCGCGACCGCGGCATGCACTTCGGCATCTGGGTCGAGCCGGAGCGCGTCGACCTCCGCACCGCGACCACCGGCACCTGGCAGACCGACTGGCTGGTCAGCGACGGCGGCCAGTGGGCCGGTCCGGACTGGCCGCCGGACACGGACACCCGCTGGCTCTGCTTCGGCAACGCCGCGACGCAGGACTGGGCGACGGAGTGGATCGGCGACATGGTCGAGGCCTACGGCGTCCGCTGGCTGAAGTGGGACAGCAACTTCTGGCACGTCTGCACCAGCACGGCGCACGACCATGGCCCCGGCGACGGCGAAGCGGCCCAGCTCGCGGGCGTCTACATCGTCATGGACCGCCTCCGCGCGCGCTTCCCGGACCTGGTCATCGAGAACTGTGCCGGCGGCGGCACCCGCATGGACTTCCGCCTCGCCCAGCACACGCATACGGCGTGGATGAACGACGCCAGCGAGCCGGCGCACCGCTCCCGCTTCCACTCCCAGGGCGCGTCGTACCTCTTCCCGCCCGAGATGCTCAACGCCTGGGTCACGGAGTCGTACCACGAGAACATGAAGCGCCAGGACTTGCCGGAGCCGGTCATCCGCCAGATCGTCCGCAGCCGCATGGTCGGCGCGATCGGCCTCTCCTGCCAGCTCGTCGAATGGAGCGAGACGACCCGGCGCATCGTGCGCGAGGAGATCGAGCTCTACAAGCGCATCGTCCGGCCGCTCGTCCAGACCGGCTACGTGACCCATCCGCTCCCGCAGGCCCCGCTCGACGCGCCGCGCCAGCCGACACCGGGCACCTGGGAGGCACAGGCGCTCGTCGCCGCCGACAAAGGCTCGTCGGTCGCCTTCGCCTTCCGCAACGTCGCCATCGCGGACACGCTGACGTTCAGGATGAAGCGCCTCGACCCGGACGCGACCTACCGCGTCGCCTGCGAGCACGCCGACCGCGGCACGATGACCGGCCGCGAGCTCATGGAGCGCGGCGTCGAGGTCGGCTGCGCCCCGCTCGCATCGGTCGTCGTCACCCTCACCCGCGAGGACGCCTCGTGACGGTGCGCCTGTCCACCGACTGGCGCTACCGCGGCTTCCGGGCGCTCGTGCTGGAGAATCGCCACCTGCGGGTGGTGATTCTCCCCGAGCTGGGCGGCAAGATCTGGTCGATCCTCGCCAAGGCGCAGGACCGCGAGATGCTCTGGCACAACCCGCGCGTGCCGCCCCGCGCCGCGCCCTACGGCGCCGCCTACGACAACTGGTTCTGCGGCGGCTGGGACGAGCTCTTCCCCAACGACACCCCGGTGGTCATCGACGGCGAGCCCTACCCCGACCACGGCGAGATCTGGGCGCTGGCGGCCGAGTGGGAGGTCGTCGAGCGCTCGCCCGACGCCGTCTCCATCCGCCTCATCCACCAGGGCGTCGCGATCCCGACGACGTTCGCGAAGACCGTGACTCTCCGGGACGGCGAGACGAAGCTGCGTGTCGAATACGAGATCACCAACCACGGCGACCGCCCGCTCGACGTGCACTGGAAGCTCCACCCCGCGCTGCCGGCGACGCCCGGCGCGCGGCTGCACCTGCCGGCGCGCCGGGCGATCATCGACCCCGACTTCGCCGCCGGCTTCCTGGAGCGGGAGTTCGCCTGGCCGCACGCCGAGATCGCCTCCGGCGCGAAGCTCGACATGCGCGAGCTCCCTGCCCCGGACGCCGGCAGCACGCACTTCTACTACGCCCTCGAGCTGAGCGCCGGCTGGTGCGGCGTGACCTATCCCGACGAGCGCATCGGCTTCGGGCTGGATTTCGACCCCGAGATCCTCCCCACCGTCTGGATCTTCGGCAGCTATGGCGGCTGGCGCGACCTCGCGGTCGTCATCCTCGAGCCCTGCACCGGCTACCCTGTCCGGCTCGACGAGGCGATCGCCCAGGGCACGGCCCACACACTCGCTCCCCACCAGACCCTCCGCACCGAGGTCGCCGCCAGCATCTTCACGATGCGCGACACCTGAGCCTGGCTGGCCACATGGCATCCAGTGGCCAGCCAGGCGATTGACACAGGACCTCTCCGGTACTATCGTGGTTGAGGGATCCAGCACATTATCCTAGCCCGTTAGTCCCCTCCGCCGGAGGTACTTCATGCATCGGTCCCGCACCGCAACGTTGCCGCCCGGGCCCCTGACCGACTCCCCGCCACGCCGGATCGTCACGCCCGGGATGCCGGACCATGCCTTCGCCCTCCGCTTCGAGACGCCCGACGTCGTCGCGTGCAATCAGACGCGTCTCTGGCTCCGGGGCGGCATCGGCGCCGATGGCCGGCCCTTCCTGGACGCCGACATCTCGATCATCAACTGCTGCCGGCACGACCCCGCGCAGCAGTTCCTCCTGAGCGCCTACTTCCGAGCCACCAGCTTCGAGCTCGACGCGGACCCGCGCCTCGACAGGGCGATCCTCACCGGCACCCTGCCGGTGGTCGCCTGCAACGGCGGGTTGTGCGCGTGGGTGGGAGAGAGCCTGTCCGTCGCGCTGACGCTGACGGGCAGCGCCGAGCTGCCGCGAGATCCCGACGTTGCGCTCTCGCGCCAGGTTGTGGCGACCGGCACCGTGGCCGGCCGCTGGGAGAACTTCGCGCCCGCCCCATCGGTGGAGGGCTACCTCAGCCGGCTCGCCGGCTGACCGGGATCGTCGACGTAAGCTCCGTGCCACGGGTCCCAACCGCATCATGCCGAGGCAGCACGTCACCCGTGACAGGGGGTGCTGCTCTCTGGACCACGCGCCCGCGGCAGGAGCTCACCGGATGTTCGAGAACTACGAGATCGAAGAGGATGATGCGTCGTACTTCGTGCCCGATTGGCGTAACGACGACGACGACGACACGATCGATCACTGGCAGGTCGTCTTCATCGACGACGAGCTGCCCAGCCTCTGGGAAACCGTGGGCGCCACGGAGGAAGAGCTCATCGACGAACGTTGACGGGGTCGGGGTTGGCAGGGGCGACCTCCTGGGTGGACCACGCGTCGCCCCTTGAAGTCGCCCCTGCCGTGCACACCCCCTACGGCGCCAGCTCCGGCGTCCGGTACACCACCCGGCCGCCGACGCGAATCTCCGTCTCCACCAGGTACCGCCGCGCGGCGTCCAGGTCGAGCCGCATCCCCAGCCCCGGCGCGTCCGGGACGTGGATCATCCCCTCCGCGTCCCGCTCAAGGTGGTTCGCCGTGACATCCAGCGCCAGCGACTTCGGCGCCACCGGATACTCGCAGATCCCATGACCCGCCAGCCCCGCGAACGGTTGCAGCGACGCCGAGAGCGCCAGATGCGACGTGAACGTGTGGTTCACGTACGTGACGCCCCTCCGGTCGGCGTACCGCGCGACCGTCGTTGCCGGCGAGATGCCGCCGATCCGTCCCGCGTCGATCTGGATATACCCAACGCCCGCGTAGTCGATCAGGTGCTTCGCCTGGTCGGCCGTATGGCTCCCCTCCCCGGCCGCCATGCGAACATCGCCGGCCATCACCCCGAGCGCGCGGTACGCATCGAACGCGCCGGAGACGAACGGCTCCTCCAGCCACATCACCTGGCAGCGGCGCAGCACCTCAAGGCGCGCCGCGGCCCGGCCGACGTCGTCCACCCAGACCGTGCCCGCATCAATCAGCAAGGTCGCCTCCGGCCCGAGCCCCTCCCGCGCCGCCTCGACGTGCGCGACGTCGGTCGCGAGCTCGCCGATCCCGAACGGCCCCCAGCCGAACTTCGCGGCGATGTACCCAGCCCGGCGCGTCGCCTCCGCCTGCCGCAGCGTCTCCTGCGGCGTGTCCCCAAAGAGCTGCGAGGCGTAGGGCCGCTTCGGGAAGGCTCGCTCGTACCCGAGCAGTTGCCAGACCGGTGCGTCGAGGCGCTTGCCCATCAGGTCCCAGAGCGCGATGTCGATGCCGGAGAGCGTGTGGTCGGCCTGCAGCAAGTCGAGGCTGTTGGCCCGCACCATGTTCCCGATTCGCGCGATGTCGGACACATCGTCCAGCGACTGACCGAGCACGGAATCGCGCACCGGCTTGCAGGCGCTGTGCGACATCGGCGTCACGTAGCTGGCGATCGAGACCAGCGGCGACGCCTCGCACTCGCCCCACCCGACGTACGGCCCGGCCTGCACGCGCACGAGCAGCAGGTCCTGGCTGCCGTCGCCGATGTCGAGGACCTCGGGCATCGACAGGTAGTAGAGGTCGACGGCCTCAATCTTCACGGTGGCTGCGGTCCTTCTTCGCGCGCCAGATCTTCTGCCACGGGTCTCCGGCCAGCGTCGCCAGCGTGATCTTCCACGGGTCGATCCGCAGCACGCCGAAGTTCTCGTGATCCGGAGCGATGAAGCTGACCGCCGGGTCATACCCCAGCGGCTCCGGCGTATTCAGGAAGAGATTCCAGACGTGCTGCTTGACCGCCGGGTCGTCCTCCCACGTCGCCGTCGCCTCGACGTAGACCGGGTGGACGACGTCCGAGACATAGGCGAGCGACACGTACGGGTTGTTCGCCAGGTGCAATCGCTTCGAGGAGCTCTTGTGCGTGCCGATCCAGCCCGTGCGGCCCTCCCAGTTCGGGTGCAGCAGCCGCGTGCTCGGCCGGCCCTTCGTGTCGACCGTGGCCACCGTGCACCAGACCATGCGGTCGACGCGCTCCCGGAACTCGGGCTCGAACTCGACAAAGTCGTCGTACTCGCGATGTGTCATGCGTCCCATTCCCCTTGATGATGCCGTCTTTTCGCAGTCGGGCAGTATACATGGCCACGCCGGGCCGATGGCGCGCCGATTCCCCGCCCGCGAACCTCCGGATATACTCCCGATGATAGGGAAGACGCCGTGATATCACCATCGGGGACGGGAAACCAATCATGATCGGGAGTGCGCAGGCGGAGCGGGCGCGAAGCGCAGTCAGTTCGGCGCGGGGTGGCCTCGGCACGCCCGCCGGGCGGGGATTCGCGCTCATCGCGGTCGCCACCGCCGCGACCGGCTTCGCGATGGCGGCCAACCAGAACATCGTCTCCAACTACTTCGAGAGCGAGCTCGGGCTCAAGGGTCCCCAGTTCGGCTACATCACCGCGATCCGGGAGATCCCCGGCTTCCTGCTCATCTTCCTCACGGCGCTCTTCTACCGGCTCTCGCTGCCCCACCTCACCGCCGGCGCGCTCGCGCTGCTCGCGATCGGCTACGGCTTCTTCGGCCTCTCCTGGTCGTTCTGGTCCGTCGCGCCGTGGGTGATCATCTCCTCGATGGGCTACCACACCTGGCTGCAGACCCAGCCGGCACTCGGCATGAGTCTCACCACCGAGCGCCGGTCCGGACACATCCTCGGCCGGCTCGCCGCGATCAACCAGGGCGGCGCGCTGGCGGCGATGGCGTTCGTGCTCCTCGCCTTCCATTTCGACTGGCTGAGCTATCAGCAGACGTTCGTCGTCTGCGGCGCCCTGGCCCTCGTCGCCGCCCTCTTCATCGCCCGCTTCCCCCACATGCACGACGGCGAGCTGCAGGAGAAGGCGATGGCGCGCGAGCCGATCGTGCTCCGGCGCGACTACCGGCTCTACTATCTGCTCAGCCTGCTCGACGGCGCCCGGCAGCAGATCTTCTTCTCGTTCGGCCTCTGGGTGTTGGTCGACCACTTCGCGCTCGGCGTGCCGGCGATCTCGGCCGTCATGCTCGTCGTCGCGGCCGCGGCGATGGTCGTCGGGCCATGGATCGGCCGTCAGATCGACGCCCACGGCGAGCGGAAGATGCTCGCGATCGTCAACGTCGCCTACATCGTCGCCCTTCTCGGCTACGCGCTGATCGACCACGTCGGCGTCGCGATCTCCTGTTATGTCATCTACTCGTTCATCTTCCCGCTCTCGGCGATGGGCGCCTCGGTCTACCTGCGCAAGATCGCCCCGGCGCGGGACGTCGCCCCCTCGCTGGCGATGGGGCTGACCATGCAGCACGCCGCGGCGATCGTCGTCCCGATCGTGACCGGGTTCGTGCTGAACTTCGTCGGCTACCAGATCCCGTTCCTCGTCGCCGCCGGCTTCGCGACGATCACGGTCTTCGTCACCCAGCGTCTCGACCCCGCCACCCAGAAATCGCCGCTGCGCGTGCAGGAGGACGCTGCCCGCGCCACCCGCCAGGTGGCCGTGTAGCGCACCCGTCCAGGTGACGAACGGCCCGTATCCACGCGAGTCAGCCTGCACGAGGAACCGGCGAACGCCTCTCGTCCGCCGGTTCCTCGTTTCATGTCATGCGGCTGCCGATCAGGTCACGTCGCGCCGTCGCAGCAGGGCCCCGGCAATCACGACGAAGGCGACGAGCTGGAGGACGAGCACGGCCAGGGCCTGGGCGCCATCCACATACGGGCCGCCGAAGGAGCCAGGGCCGTTGTCCCGGGCGCCCTCGGTCGACGCGCCAACCGCGGCCGCCAGCGAGTAGGCGTTGGCCCGCAGCAGCACGTCGATCATCGGGCGCAGCACGCTTACCTGGTCGAAGAGCGCGTTGATCAACCCCTCGATCACGAGGCCATACAGGATCCCGATCCCAATCGCCAGCGCCGTCCCTCGGGAGACGACGCCGAGCAGCACGCCGAGTGCCGACCAGACCGCCAGGATCAGCCACGCCGCGGCCAGCCCGCGCATCACGCTCCAGGGCCCGGGCCAGTCGACCGGCGCTTCCTCGATCATCGCGATCACGGCACTGGCGATCGCGCCGGTCAGAAAGCTCCCGAGCACGAACACGACCAGCCAGAGGCCGAGCGCGACAAGCTTGGCCGCGAAGATTTGCAGCCGTCCGGGGCGCTGGGTGAAGAGCGTCTTGAGGGTGCCCCAGCCGTATTCGCTGCCCAGCGTCATCACGCCAAGGATCAGGATCAACACACCGCCGAAGAACGGAAAGCCCCCGAGGACGGTACCGACGAACTCGTGCGGCAACAGCTCCGTCAGCGAGGCACGAACCGCCCCAGGGGTTCCCGGATCCTCGTTGCGGTACGTGATGTAGGGGAGGATGAAGCCGAAAAAGGCCGCCAGCGACACCCAGATCCCGAAGAGGACCCAGGTCGCCGCGCGCTTGGAAAGCAACAGGGTCTCTGCGGCGATGCTCCCGATCATGCCGGCTCTCCTTTCGTTTCGTCCTGGGTAAGCTCGAAGAAGACCTCCTCCAGCGACGCGCGTTCCCAGTGCAGGTCGCTGACCGCGATGTTCGCGTTTACCAGCAACCGGTTGATCGCCGGCACGTCGCACTCGTCCATCTCAACGCGGAGCGCCCCCTCCACGACCTCAACCGTGTCGATCCGGCGGTCGCCTTCCAGCAGGTGCCGGGCGTCCTCGAGTGGCTCTGCCCTCACCTGCAACCATTCACGCGTCCGGCCGCGCAGGTCATCGACCGTCCCCTCGGCGACCAGCCTCCCGGCGCGGATCACGCCGACCCGATCGCAGACCTGCTCAACCTCGTTCATCAGGTGGCTCGACAACAGGACGGTGCGTTGTCCCCGTCCCAACTCGCGAATCAGCGACCGCATCTCGGCCATCCCGGCCGGATCAAGGCCGTTGGTCGGCTCGTCCAGGATGAGCAACTCCGGGTCCTTGAGCAGTGCCGCGGCGACTCCGAGACGCTGCTTCATTCCAAGCGAGTAGGTGCTGAAGCGATCTCCGGACCGGCTGCCAAGCTCCACCTGCCCAAGCACAGCGTCGATCCGGGACGACGGCACACCGGCGTGCATGGCCAGGATCCGCAAGTTGTCCCGTCCCGAGAGGAAGGGGTAGAAGGTCGGCGCCTCGATCATCGTGCCGATCCGGGCAAGCCCGTCCGGCGTCCCTGGCGCGGCGCCGGCGACGATCGCCCGGCCCTCCGTGGGACGTGTCAACCCCAGCAGCATCCGCAGCGTCGTGGTCTTGCCGGCGCCATTCGGGCCGAGAAAGCCATAGACCTCGCCCCGGTAGACCGTGAGATCGAGGTCATCGACGGCCACGATGTGGTCTCCGTAGCGTTTGCCGAGCCCGTGCGTCTCAATGACCAGATCGTGCGCGGTCCGGCCCGGATCAGGCGCGTGTTCACGCATGCCGGTGGGCACCCCTATCGCACCGTTGCTGTCGACGATCGCTGAGGCCCGGGCGATAGAGTTATCCAGGATGGGATTCTTTGGCGACATCGGGTGAGTACCTTCCAACGACGGGCTGTCGATGGCGGACGCTCACCCGATCACGCCATCCGGCCCCCTGCGCAGTACGTCGACTGCATCGTCATTCTGCGCGCGGGCGCTGTGCCAGTGGTGTGGACGATGTGAAGATGTTGTGTGCATCTCTTCAACCCTGGCGCGGGCGGCATCTGCCGCCTCGCGCCGTGCGTCCATGCCGACGATCCCGTCGACGCCGGGAAGGACATCGGTTCACTTTGGCAAGCCGGATGACGTTCCACGACAGCCTCGCCGTCTGTCGCCTGCCGCCCGCGGATCCTGGCAGGTGGCAGTCTAGCGTCTCACGATTCGCCGTCCGGAAAACGGTCCATGTGCCGCTGCCGGCGCTCGACATAGACAGCATCATCGAGCACCGAACGGTATGCCTCGTAGAAGATCGCCGCTGACTCCGCCTTCTCCGAGTCGACGTCGGGCGGCAAGACTTCCGATCTGTCCGGCGACCACTTGCGCCCGCTCTTGCGATTGGCGTACCGGCGAGCGCGCGTGAATCCCATCTGCAGGAACTTTCGCGCCATGTCCATACCGACGAAGTCGTCCGCCGCCTTGTACACGTCGTAGGACTCCAGGAGGCGCACCGCCGATGCCCGCGCGACCTCCGGCGTCCGGAAGCGCCAGTGCGGAAGGAGCTCAGACTTGTAGGGCTCGACCAGCATTACGCCCTGCTCGCCCTTGCCAATCCGGTAGAGCTCGGGATGCTCCCGGAAGTTGATCGTCCCAACGTCGAGACCGTAGTCGAACGCAGGCTCCCGGGTGCGTTTCGATGGCGCCATGGCCGCGATGTCCCTTCGTTCCTTGGGGCAACGATCGTCGTGCCGCTCGAGTCGCATCAGGGCCGGTTAGCAAGGAGCCGAGCCACCTCAGGTCCTCCCACTCGAAGCAGCAAGAGATGTCCGTGGCCGGCGAACGGGCCGTCCTCGTCGAGCATGCCGGTGGTGACGCGGTATTCGATCGCATCGCTGGTCAACTGCTGACGGACGAACGTCGTTGACTCGGCAATCATCCCGATAAGCGCGAAAGCGTCGGCACGCAGCTCGCGAAGTCGCCCTCCCGGCCGATGCCAGATCATCGAGACAACGAGGACGCCTGCTTCCTGGGCGATGTGTGTGACCGACCATGGCGACTCGACGGCACCCCAGGCGTTCTGCAGATGCGGGAGCAGGTGCTCTTCCGGGCGCTCGGCGATCCAGTCCTGGTCCCTGAGCGCCGTCAGGAGCGCTTCGACGTCCGCCGCAATCCATCGGCCGTCGGTCGTCCCGCGGCCGCGTGTATCACCTTCCCATCGAGCAGAGTGCGACGACATGGCGTGCGTCCATTCGTTCGGCTGATCCATTCAACTGTCGGCTATCGCTCCGCCGTATCTGAAGCCGGCGCCAGCCGGATCACGTTCCACGAGAGCGTCGACAGCGTCGCGGTCAGCCGCCCGCCCTCGATCGCCGCATCGCCGTTCGCGTGCGGCACGACCGTCTCCGGCGCCGCCAGCGTGTTCGTCGCCTTCGGGTCGGCGTGCTCCAGCACCAGATGCTCCACCACCCGCACATCCCCGAATGCCCGCAGGTCGCCGTCCAGCGGCAGCGGCCCCTCCTGCCCGCGGTTTACGGCGAAGATCGTCACCGTCTCCGCCGTCTCGTCGAACGTCGCGACGGCCTCCAGCAGCGGCACGCCGCCGAACGTGGCGTTGTCGTAGCAGGGTGACGAGACCTGGAGTCGCAGCGCCTCACCCCGCCCGTACCGGGACGCATGCAGGAACGGGTAGAACGTCGTCTGCCGCCACGCGCCCCCGCCGGTCGCCGTCTGGATCGGCGCCAGCGCGTTCACCAGCTGCGCGATGCAGGCGATCTTCACCCGGTCGGCGTGCTTCAGCAGCGAGATCAGCATGCAGCCGACGACGAGCGCGTCCTCGAGCGTGTACGTCTCCTCCGTCAGCGGCGGCGCGACCGCCCACGCCTGCTCCCGCTTGATCGCCTCGTCGCGCTCGCGGCTGTGATACCAGACGTTCCACTCGTCGAACGCGATGTGCATCCGCCTGGTCGACCGCGTCTTCGCCCGCACGAAGTCGCACGTCGCCGCGACCGCCTCGATGTAGGCGTCCATGTCCAGCGACTGGGCGAGGAAGGTGCCGGTGTCGCCCGCGAGGTTGTTGTAATAGGTGTGCAGCGAGATGTAGTCGACGTGCTCATAGGCATGCTCGAGCACCGTCGCCTCCCACTGCGGGTAGGTCGGCATCCGCGAGTTCGAGCTGCCGCAGGCGACCAGCTCGATCGTCGGGTCGACCCACTTCATGACGGCGGCCGTCTGCGCGGCGAGCCGTCCATACTCGTCGGCCGTCTTGTGCCCCATCTGCCACGGGCCGTCCATCTCGTTGCCGAGGCACCACGTCCGGATTCCGTGTGGCGCCTCGACGCCGTGCGCCCGGCGCAGGTCACTCCACTCCGTGCCGCCGGGGTGGTTGCAGTACTCGACGAGGTTGCGGGCCGCGTCGATCCCCCGCGTGCCGAGGTTCACCGCCATGTTGACCTCGGCTCCGGCGCGCGCCGCCCAGGCGACGAACTCGTTGGTGCCGACGAGGTTCGGCTCCGTCGATCGCCACGCCAGGTCGAGCCGCCGTGGCCGCTCCGCCACCGGCCCGACGCCGTCCTCCCAGTCGTAGCCGGAAACGAAGTTGCCACCCGGGTAGCGCACGAAGCTCACCCCAAGCTCGCGCACCAGGTCCAGCACGTCCTGGCGGAAGCCCATGTCATCGGCGGCCGGATGCTCCGGCTCGTAGATGCCGCCGTAGACCGCCCGCCCCAGGTGCTCGATGAAGCTGCCGTACAGCCGGGGATCCACCTCCCCGATGCGGAAATCCTTGTCGATGACGATGCTCGCGCGCTCCATCGCGGGTCTCCCTCATTGGATGCCGGTTACGACGTGCGGCATGCCGGCAACGATTTCCGGTAGAGGCGGACCTTGCGTCCGCCCCTACCCGACGTCGCAATGACGCTGGAAGCCGCATCTTCGCAGATACCATGCAGAAGGCAATGAAAAACCCCCTGCCCGGCCGTGACCGGACAGGGGGACGTGAGACGACGCGACGTCAGCTGACGACGATCGTCGCCGTCATGCTCGGGTGGATCGCGCAGTGGTAGGTGTAGGTGCCGGGCGTGTCGAACGTGATGCTCGCGCTCGCGCCCTGCGCCAGGTTGCCGGTGTCCCACGAGCCGTCATCCGCCGTCGCCGTGTGCGTCGCGGAGTCGTTGTTCGTGAAGACCACCGTCGTCCCGGCCGTGATGTTCAGCGTGCCCGGATCGAACGCGAAGTTCGCGATCGTCACGTTCGCCGTCTGCGCGGCGGGGGCCTCGGTCGGCGCCGCGGCGGCCTCCGTCGGGGCTGCCGCCGCCGTCGCCTCCGGGCTGGCAGGCGCCGGCGGCGCTGGCTGCTGGCCCGGAACGGCACCGGAGACCGTCTCCGGCAACGGGGTGCAGGTCGGCATCGACGGCGCACCACCGGCCGCCGGCGTGGCCGCTCCGCCCGGGACGTAGCGCAGGATCATGCCTTCGCCGCCATTGGCGCCGATGGCCGGCAGCGCGATGTACCATGCGCCGTCCGGCCCCATGTCGAGACCGATCGGCAGCATCAAGCCATCGAGCACGACCTCGGAGGTGTCCGGGCCCGTCTGCCGCACGAGTTGGCCAGCATTCATGTTGAGGAACGGCGGCTGGTCGAGGTTGTTGGTCGAGAGCTGGAGCGCGTAGAGCGTGCCGTCCGCGCCGACGCCCACGTCGACCACCGTCGTGAGATTCGTCCAGACGTCGGTGACGGTGCCATCGGCCGCCACGTGCATGACCTTCGCCTGCCCGTCCGGGAACGGAACCGTCGTCAGCGTGCCAACGTACACGCCGCCGTTCGGGTCGACCACCATCTTGGTCGGCACCATGTGACCTTCGGACAGGTCGGCGATACGCGTGATCGTGCCGTCAGGCGTCACGGAGAGAATCTGGCCATAGTTGGGGTCCGACACCCACAGCACGTTCGCGGAATTGTTCGCCACGATCGAATACCCACCTGCGTCGGGGTCGGCATCCGGCGGAATGTTCGCCACCGGGTTCGCCCGCGACCACGCGGAGAGATCGGCGATGAGCTCGGACGTGCCACCCTGGATCAGGCGATAGACACCGCTTGGGGCGTCCGGGTTGCCGTGGACGGTACCGCCGCCATCGACCGAGGCATAGATCTGGTCACCCAGGATCGCCACATCCTCGGCGCCCAGGACATCGCCAATGGCGGACAACGTCGACGGCAGGTTGCCGGCGACCATGACCGGGCACCCTGACGCGTCGATCGAGACCACTGCGCCGCTCGGCCCGCCGGAGAAGGGGCCAATCCCGGCGGTGGTCGGCGCCCACTCGGTGGCCGGGTTGTTGCCGCCGCTGCCAGCGAGCGCCACGAACAACGTGCCGTCGGCGCCCCAGGTCATGCCGCGCGGGTTGGTCAGCCCAGCGGCCACGACCTCCGTGCCCGACGGCATCGTCATGACCGGGGTCGCTTCCTGCGCGAGGACCAGGTACGGCGAGAAGCCCAGCATGGCGAGCATGGGAACAAAGAGCATACGTACGACGCGGGGAACGGACATTGCATCCTCCTAAGGGTATTGGTTTGGAAGCTGAAACCCTTTGGACCCAGTCAGTCTGTGCGCCTTCGGCGGTGCTTGACCGTACTTATGCTACACCCGGAGTCAACGCGCATGAGCCTGTACGTGTCGTCATTTCGTCTACGACCTCACAGAGGGGCCAGTTCGGGCCTGCAACGACGGCCGCACCTGCAGGTACACGGGCAGCCGCAGCGGCAGCGGCACCGGCGGCGCGAATCGTGCCGTTCGAACGGCATGCGCCGTCTCGAGAAACGGCGGCCGCGCTTCGCCCTGGAGAGGACCCCGAGGCGTTCCAGGACATCCAGACCGTCAACTACTACCAGGCCGCGCTCGCGCTCGGCATGCCCGCCGAGCAGCTGCTGGAGGCCCTCCGCGCCGGCAGCCGCGACAATGCCCGCAGTCCGATGCAGTGGGACGCCTCCGGCAATGCCGGCTTCACCACCGGCACGTCCTGGCTCCCGGTGAACCCGAACCACGTCGAGATCAACGCCGAGGCGGCGTTGGCCGACGAGGACTCCGTATTCCACCACTACCGCAAGCTGATCGCGCTGCGGCATGAGCTGCCGGTGGTCGCCCTTGGCGATTTCACGATGCTGCTGGCGGAGGACCCGCGCGTCTACGCCTTCACCCGCTCGCTGGACGGCGTCACGCTGCTCGTGCTCGGCAACTTCTCGTCGGAGGACGCCCCGGTTGACCTCCCCGACGCCGCCGAATGGGCCTCGTCTGAGCTCTTGCTCGGCAATTACCCACCATCCGAGGCGCGAGCGTCGATCATCCTCCACCCTTGGGAGACCCGTATCTATCGGCGAGGCTGAATGACGCATACGGGATTGGTTCATCGAGGAACTCTCCGTCGGGCCGATCCGGCAGGAGCGACCCTGCGTCGTCGCCCCGATGGCCCAAAGGGCCACAACAGCGCCTGCCGGCCATGCGAAGGACTTCCGGATTCCGTATGATGGGAAGGAAACTCCTCCCCATCCGATACCGGGCACCTCGCGATCGCCAGCGGAAGAATGGAGGGATCCTGCGATGACGAAGATGAAGGCCTGGCTCATGCCCGCCGATGGCGAGGGCAAACCACAGCTGATCGAGGTCGACGCGGAGGAGCTCGTCTCGGACGCCTCCCTCATCTACGAGCCGCTCGTCGACGTCATCGCCAACGAGACGCCACCGGACGCCACGCTCGCGATCCCCGCCGCGATGCTCAACATCGAGCCACACTGGCGACGCCCCGCGGCGGTGGTCGACTACTACGTGCGGAACTTCCAGACGATCACGCTGCAGCAGCAAGAGTTCGATCAGTGGATCCTCGTCATGCGCCGCCAGGACGGCACTTTCTGGGTGTACGACGATTGTCCCTACGTCCAGGCCGCCTGGCAGGTGGCTCCGAACACCCCACTTCGCTGCGCCGTCTGGGACGACCCCACCCAGTAGCCCTGGGCTGGAATGACCGGAGGCTGGCAGCGACGACCTGAAGCCGCGCTCACCACCGGCCGAGCAGCGTCCGCCGCTCGCTCCCCCGCAGCGCGTCCCGGATACGCGGCTCGTCGTCCAGCCATTCCGGCCATGGCACGTCCAACGACGCGTCGCGGGCGATCAAGTGAGCCGCCCGCCGCCGGATCGCCCGCTCGGCCGCGAGGTAGCCGTGGTTCTCCAGAATCGCAATCTCGGCATCCGAGAATGCGTCGAGATCCGTGCGGATCGCACTGATGACATCCTCAACGAGTGCATTGGGATAGGCGAGCAGGATCGTATCCGCGCGGCTCGTCGTGCCGATGCCCCAGTACGCGCCCTCGATCGGCCCCGCTGACAGCCCGGCCATCAGCCACCGCCGCCGCAGTGCGGTCGCCTGCTTGCCGACGATCGCCGGGTATCGCAACAGCCGACGCATCCCGCCGGACGACGACGCGTAATCGAACAGCGCGCCACCGTCGGAGACGAGCAGCGTCCGGTGCCGCTTCCACACTGGCTCCAGCGCCATGTTGTCGTACACGCCACCATCGGTCAGCTGCACGCCGGCCACGAGTTCATCGCGATCCCGTCGCCGATAACTGCCGCCGCGCAGGTCCCCCGGCGCGAGACGTAGCCGCATCGGGCCGAACACCGGAGGGAAGCAGGACGACGCGGCCACCGCACGGGAGACCGGCCAACCGGCGTCCGGCACGAGGTAGCCCACCTGAAAGTCGCCGGCCCGTGTTCGCTCGAAGACCCAGTTGATGCCGAAGGTCATGTCCGTGGCGGAGAAGACATACCGTGGCCGAACGGGAAGTTCCGGCAGCGCCAGCCCCGTCAGCGTGGCCTCCAGCCGCTCCGCGAGCGCGTCGACGGCCGACCCGGACCGCAGCCAGTTGGTGGGCATCGCCCGGTGGAGCAGGGCCGGCGTCCGCAGGTTCCGCCCGGCGAACGAGCGGAACGGCGCGGCCACGACGTCATCCCAGTCCGGGATCGACTTTCCCCTCTCCGGCCACTCTTTCACCCGCTGCGCGAAATGCGCGGCGACGATGCTGCCGCCGGAGACGGCGGAGATGGTGTCGACGTGCGACAGCACACCCAGCTCGTTCAACCGCCGCAACGCCCCGAGATGAAAGAGCGCCGCGCGAAATCCGCCGCCGGAGAGGCAGAGCGCGACCCCTTCGCGCGGACGGATGGATCGCGTAGGCGTCTCCATATGCCGGCGTCCCTAGCGTCCGGGTGGCGACGTCGTGACGCGCCGCACCACCATCTCGGGCGTCATGACAGCGGCCGGTTCGCGGGCGGGGAAGTCGAACAGCCCGAGGATGAGCTGCATGGGATAGTCCGGCGCCTGATGCAGTGTCCTGATCAGCGTGCCGTCGATCAGGAACTCGACCCTCTCCGGCTGCCAGTTCACGGCATAGCGATGGTTCACCCCGACATCGATCCGCAGGCATTGCGTCGAGAAGTCCTCCACGAGGCGCGGGTCGCGAAACGCGTGCACGCCCATGCCGACCATCGCCGACGGCCCAGCTGGCCCATCGCGCTCGACGGTATCGCCAAACACTTCCATGATGCAGACCTCTCCGCATCGCTCCGGCACATCCTCGAGTCCGATCATCCACGCGGACATCATCGATCGAGGCGTCAGCGTGGCCCGGCACTCGACCTCCAGATAGCCGAACCACGGCGTGAAGCCCCAATGGGTTTCTTGCGCCTCCCGGACACGCAAGTCCTCCCGGAACGGCTGCTGCCCCCGCGTGCCGCCCACAGGCCCGGACCAGTTCCCGCTCTGGATCGCCGAGACCCTGAGCGGCTCAGGATGGAGCTCCGCGCACCACAACGGCTGTTCGGGAGGGATGGTCAGACGCAACCCGCCGGCATCCACCACATAGGTGGCGGCAGCTTCCGCCCGGGAGCTCCAGGCGGGCAGGTAGGCATCAGTCCAGACGGACGTGTCGAGACGTCCCTGGTCGAAGCGCTCGTCGAGCGTCGTCCTTCCCCACATCGCGC
>DATLHE010000451.1:0-2343 GCA_035540335.1 Thermomicrobiales bacterium
GTACGACGACGTCGCTGGTGGCACCACCGATCCCGGGGGCACTCGGCGACGGCCTGCCATCGAGCACACCGACGAGAACAAGGCCAAGGCGATCAGCTTTGCCGCGTACAGCTGTCTGCGCAACCTGTACCCCGATGGCTCGCTGCCGCCCCCGCTCGCGCAGCCCAGCGTGCGGCTGAGGGCCATGCTGGTCAGCCTGGGCTATGACCTGCGCGAGGCGTGCGGCCCCAATGACAAGTGCAGGGGCGGGGATCTGGCCGCCGTCATCGGCAACCTGGCCGCCCAGGCAGTCATCGATGCCCGGCGCCACGACGGTTCGAACCAGTACGGCGACCTCCCGCCAGCCCCGTGCCCGGTGTCACCGTGGCCGCAGCCATGCGCCGCTGGGGCCTATGGACAGACGTCCGGCGATCCCGCGCGGACGGGCCCCTACTCTGACTACAAGGCCGACGGCTATATGCCGTACGTACCGGTCAACCCCCTGATGGGATACTGCAACCCCCTGGTCGCGGTCTGCGAGCGCCAGGACATCGAGGACCCTAATCACTGGCAGCCGTTGATCTTCAGCAACGGCCAGGCGTGCCTGGACTCCGGGGCCGGGACCGAAGAGACGTGTGCGGGCATTCAGACCTTCATCGCCCCGCACTGGGAACGGGTCACACCGTTCGCGCTGACGTCGGCAAGCCAGTTCGACGACGTGATGACGATCCCGCCCCCGGACTACCTGAAGACCCCTGGCCGCTACCAGGACGACGTCAGCGACATGATCCAGTTCAGCCGGAGCCTGAATACCCGGCGCAAGCTGATCGTCGAGTACTGGGCGGACGGGCCGTCGTCCGAACTGCCACCGGGACACTGGGGCGTCTTCGCGCAGTTCGTGTCGCAGCGCGACGACCATACGATCGATCAGGACGCCAAGATGTTCTTCGCGATGCACAACGCCTCGTTCGACGCCGGCATCGTGGCCTGGCACATCAAGCGGAAGTACAACGGCGTCCGGCCGATCACGGCGGTGCGCTTCTCGAAGCGAGGCCAGACGATCACCGCGTGGGGTGGCCCGGGACGGCCCATCGAGTCCATCCCTGGAGAGAAGTGGTCGCCGTACAACCCGGGGAACAACCTGACCCCCTCGTTTCCCGGCTACTTCTCCGGTCACTCGGTGTTCTCGCGGTCGAGCGCCACCGTCCTGTCGCTGTTCACGGGCGACGATCACTTCGGCTTCTCGACGGTCTTGCCCGCGAATTTCGGTCGCGTGGAACCCGGGATCCCCCTCGAGCCGACCACGCTGTTCTACGAGACGTTCAGCGACGCGGCGGAGGAGGCGGGATTGTCACGGCTCTATGGCGGGATCCACTTCCCCGACGACAACACGACCGCGCAGCACGTCGGTCACCTCATCGGCGTGCAGGCGTGGTCCAAGGCGTTGAGGTATTTCAACGGGACGCCGTAGCCAGCACTTCGCTGACGACCCGTCCCACCTCTTCCATCGTGAAGGGCTTGAGCAGGAACGGCCGGCGGGCCTCGTCGAGAAAGCCCTGGGTCTCGGCGCTCATGATGTCCCCGGTCATGAACACGACGCGGCCGGCGAGCCGCGGATCGGGAGCCAGGGCACGCTCCCACACCGCCTGCCCATCCACGTCCGGCAGGCGCAGATCGAGCATCACGAGGTCCCAGGCGTGCTCTCGCAGCCGGCTCAGCGCTTCATGACCCGTCGTGACCCCGACCACGCGGTGCCCGAGACCCTGGAGGACTTCGGTCAACGCCTCACGCAATGGCCCCTCGTCCTCGACCACCAGCACATTGCCACCGGCCACCGCCGCCGGGCGCGGCTGCGGCGGTGCCGGCGCCGCGGCCTCGGCGTGCTCGCCGACGGGCAGGTGCACGGTGAAGCGGGCGCCGCCGTCCGGAAGGTTCTCGGCATACAGACGTCCGCCGTGGGATTCGACGATGCCGATGGCCAGGCTCAGACCGAGCCCGGTGCCGGCCCCCGTGAGCTTGGTGGTGAAGAACGGATCGAAGATTCGCCCCAGGTGCGCGGGCGGAATGCCGGGTCCATCGTCGTCGATCTCCACCACGACCTCCGATCCGCGCTGCCCTGAAGTCACGGTCAGGACGCCGTGGCGTCCGGCTGTCTTCATCGCGTGGATCGCATTGCTGAACAGGTTCATGAAGACCTGCTGGAGCTGGTCGGCGTCCGCCTGCAGCGTGGGGAGGCTTTCCTCGAGTCGGAGGTGGATCGAGATGCTCCGCTTCTCGGCCATGGGGCTGAAGAGGTCCACGACGTCCCGGATCACGCGGCGCACCTCGATGGGCGCGTAATGGGGCGGCGGCACGCGCATCGCC
>DATLHE010000452.1:0-5805 GCA_035540335.1 Thermomicrobiales bacterium
GCCTCGACCCCGCCCACAACCCCCGCAAACCGCACCCGCACGTGTTCCCTCCTGTCGCCCCATCATCTTGCCCGGCGGGCGCACGAACGGGCGCCACACCCGTCTCCTCACGGGCTCACCCACTGCGGGAACCGCTCCCGCAGCGTCGCCACGAAGCGCTCGAACGCCGCCTCGCTCGCGCCCTGGTAGGGCGGCAGCAGCCGCAACGGAAAGCGCGGGTCGCGCATCCGCGCGAAGATCTTGTCGTACGCGCCGTCCATGTGCGCCGCGGACCCGACCGCCCGCTTCAGCGCCTCCACCATCCCGGCCAGCTCGGCCCCCATGGCCGCCAGCGTCGCCGCGTCCCGCCGCTTCCCAGCGTCGAAGTACGCCCGCGCCCGTGCCGGATGCACCGCCGCGAGCGAGATGAGAAACCCGCACTCGCCGACGAGGCTCCCGTACCCAAAGCCGAGATCGGTCAGGAAATGGCGGATCGCTGGCGCCTTGGTCAGCAGCCCGATCACCGTCGCGTAGTCGGCGCTGCCATATTTGGTCGCCACGAGGTTGGGATGCCGCGCCGCCAGCCCCGCGTACTCGTCCGGCGTGACGAGCCGCTTCGCCAGCGGCAGGTTGTAGTGGAGGAAGGAGAGCTCCGGGAAGCGGCCGCACGTCTCGTCGAAAAACCGCGCCAGCTCCGCGTCGTTCAGCGCGCCCCAGCTCGGCAGCGAAATCTGGAACGCCGTCACCCCCATCGTCGCGGCCCGCTCGATCCGCTCGATGATCGTCGTTAGCGACAGGCTGATGACACCGACCATGGGCGACACCCCCGCCTGCCGCGTCTCGTCCACGAACACCCGCGTCACCGCGTCGAACTGGCGGTCGCTGACCGCGTATCCCTCGCCGGCGGTGCCGAAGATGTAGAGATCGCGAAAACCGTCGGCGATCTGCAGGCGGATGCTGTCGCGAAAGATGTCCTCCGCCAACGAGCCATCCGCGTTCCAGGGAACGCAGCACGTGGCGAGGATCGTCCGCGGGTATCGCATCGAATCTGGCGCCATGACGTCGATCATCCCTCCGGGTGCTCACGTCACCTCACATGGTCAGTGGCCGCGCCATCGTAGGAACACTGGAACATGCCGTCAATTGCCCACCGGCGATGAGGTCGCCCGGTGACTCCGGACCCTGCGGGCGCCCCACCCACATCCTCGTACGGTCGGCCCTCGCAGCTGCGGGCGGTGGCCGACCTACCTGGCCAACCACCCCGTCATCCCTTGCTGCGCTCAGGATGACGGGGTTTTGGGTGCGCTGTGGTTCTCCTGGGGTCGGCCCTACGCCATCGACTGGCCCGTTCAGCGTCGTAGCCGCGCCCCCCGCTGGGTGTGCACCCGTCCGAAGGTGGCCACGCCCCCATACATCTACTACTTGGCCACCTGGCAGCCTTCAGCCCACCACCCGTCATTTTGACCGCAGGGAAGAATCCCCGTGCGCAGCGGAGCGAGAGCACGTCCAAATCACGCGAAGCGCCTCCTTGTTCGCACTTCAACGTCGTACGGGCGGACCCCGTGTCCGCCCCAGGTGGCCAAACACCCCTCTACACCCAAAACGTCGCCACCTGGCAGCCTTCCATAGCACCACGAAGGCTGCCAGCTTTCCGCGCCCACGTGGCAGCCTTGAAATCCCCGCCACATCAACCAGATCGGGGAAGGCTGCCACCGGCCACGTAGTTTGCGTTGGCAGCCTTCCATAACGCATCGATTGCTATAAGGCACAGAGAGACGCCGCCGGGATGCTCCCGGCGGCGTCTCTCCATCAATCTCCGTATATTCCGACCACCGCTAGTCGGCGACCAGCTCCGGCTGGGCCGCCCGCGGCGCCGGCTGCTCGAAGTGCGGCAGCACCTCGTTGATCAGCCGCTCCAGCTGCTCGCGCTGGTTCCACGAGGTGATCCGCAAGCCGATCTCGTCGAAGCCCAGCTCCTCGTACTTCTTGATGTGCTCCACCACCTGCTCGACCGACCCGGTCGCCACCCAGCCGTCGACGAAGTCGCGCGGGTAGTCCGTGGTGTAGTAGAGATCGAGGAACTTCTTGGACTCGTCGATCGCGGCCTCCTTGTCATCGTTGAGGTTCACGTTGTGGTAGACGTGGCGCTCGATGCTCTTCGGGTCGCGCCCGAGCTCCTCCGCCTGCGCGTCGATGTCCTGCAGCCGCCACGCCAGGTCCTCGTGGTTCCAGACGGACGTCTGCCAGCCGTCGGCATGCTTGATCACGCGGCGATGCGTCTTGCTCACGAGGTCGCGGTTCGTGCCCGGCGCGTTGTTCGCGATCCAGATCGCCGGCCGCGGCTGCGCCGCGCCCTTCGGCTCGATCGTCACGTTCTCGAACGAGTAATGCTTGCCCTCGAAGGTGACGTTGTCCTCGGTCCAGAGCTTCTTCAGGATCTGGATCCACTCGGTCAGGCGCTCGACGCGGTCCTTGTTGGTGACGTTGTACGTCTTTGCCTCGATCTCGCCGCCGGCCTGCGGCACGATCCCCGTGCAGGCCACCAGCACCGTCCGCCCCTCGGCGATCAGGTCCAGGCTCGCCCACTGGTAGGCCAGCTGCACCGGGTCGCGCAGCGGGAAGCTCGCCATGCAGGCCGGGCCCAGCCGCACCGTGTCCGTGCGCGAGGCGATCGCCGCCAGCAGCGCGATCGCCTCCAGCCGCGGCTTGCCGAACAGGCTGTCGCCCACCCACACCGTCTGGAAGCCGCCGGATTTGTCGGCGACATCCGCGAGGTCGACCAGCTCGCGCGCGGTCGTCGCGCCAAACAGCACACCACGGTTCGGAAGCGTGAACCCGATCTTGATACCCATGAGATGCGTCTCTTTCTACGTAAAGATGAATACCTGCATTGCCGAATTGCGCGGGTACGGCCCCTACGGCGCACACCCTTCGGGGTGCGCGGCTACGACGATGGGACGGCGTTCCGATTCGTAGGGGTCGGCCACCGCCCGCAGCTGCGAGGGCCGCCCGTACGAGGGTTCCGCCTATCCCCACTACGCCGGAACCGCCGCGCCCTCCACGACCCGCAGCCGCGCCCCGTGCGTGTTGGCGTGCGCCGAGAGCAGCTCGCCCCGCCCCTCGGGCGAAACCAGCGTCACCTCGTACGGCAGCTCGCCGCGCCGCTCGAGATAGGTGCGAAGCTCCGACGCTCCCTCCGCCGGCTCGATCAGCTCGATCCACCCCGTCCCGAGGGCGAACCGACGCGCCCGCGCGACGCCGTCGATCGGGCTCTCGACGTCCTCGCCCGCATCGCCGGTCAGCGCCGCGAACTCCTTGCCGGTCTTCTTCAGATCGGCCACGACGACCGTGATGCCCGCCACGCCGGTGACGCCGTTGGCGTGCGCCGCCGCCTCGCCGCCGGGCACCCGCAACGACCGCTCGGTCAGGTCGTGGCAGTAGAACGGCAGCGCCGCCGGCCCCGTATCGGCGCCGAAGCGCAGCGTCTGCCAGTCGACCCGCTGGCCGTCCGGCCGGAACCGCCCGCCATCCTTGGGGTCGTTGGCGTCCAACCCGGCCGCGCGCAGGTCCTTGACCTCCTGCTGGAGATCGTTCGTCCGCAGCGCGTAGTCGACCAGCCCCTCGCCCTGCTCCAGCGTCTGCTTCCAGTGCGTGCCGTGCGGCTTGTCGGGCGCGAAGGCGATGAGCTCGAAGTACGCGCCGTCCTGGAAGGTCACCAGCACGTTGCTGCTGGCCCCGCCCTTGTGCTCCCCGCCAGGAGTCACCGTGAACCCGGCGGCGGTGTAGTCGGCGGTCGTCTGCTCCAGGTCATTGACCGCGATGACGATGTGATCGAATCCGGTAGGCATCATGCGCTCCTGAATCGTGAAAACGATGTGTGTCCTCGAGAATCCTGGGGATTGGGGAAAGGAAAAGCCTCCTTTGTTCCTACTGGACCCGGATCCGGGGATCGATCCAGCCATAGATGAGATCGATGATCAGGTTCGTCATGACCGTCAACACGGCCACGAACAGGACGGTGGTCATCACGACCGGATAGTCACGAGAGAGCGCCGCGCGCGTGGTGACGGTGCCAAGCCCCGGCAGCCCGAAGAGCGTCTCGACGATCACCGAGCCGCCGAGCGTGACCGGGATCAGCGTCGTCAGCAGCGACACGACCGGCAGCATCGCGTTGCGGATCGCGTGGCGCGACAGCACCACCGGCTCGCTCAGCCCCTTGGCCCGCGCCGTCCGCACGTAGTCATCGCGCAGCACGCTTCCCAGCGCGTCGCGCAGGTACCGGGCGAGGATCGTCGCCGGGCTGAACGCCACCACCGCGATCGGCATCACGAGGTAGGGCACGGAGTCCAGCCCCGCGAAGCCGACCGTGCCGATCGGGGCGATTCCCGACCCCGGCAGCATCCCCCATCGCTCGGTGAAGAACAGGATCAGCACCAGGCCAAGCACGAACGGCGGGATCGCCAGGCTCGTCGTCATCGAGACGGAGACGAACCGGTCCACCCAGCCGCCCGGCTTCCGGGCCGCCAGCGTCCCCAGCGGGAAGGCGACGAGCAGGCCGAGCAGCAGCCCCGCGCCCCCGACGATGAGCGTGATCGGCAGCGCCTCGGCGACGATCTCCATCGTCGGCTGCTTCGACTTGAACGAGCGCAGGTCGCCGCTGACCATGCCGGTCATCATCGAGACGTACTGCACCGGCAGCGGCTTGTTCAGCCCCAGGTCCTCGCGCACCGCCTCGCGGTCCGCCTCGGACACCATCGTCGGGTCCATCACCAGCGCCACCGGATCGCCCGGCGCGGCGCGGAAGATGAGGAACGTCAGGACGGAGACGCCGATCAGCAGCGGTATCGTCTCCAGCAGGCGGTTCAGCCAATATCTCATCGCGTCGTCCTCCGCCGGGGGTCGAGGAAGTCGCGCAGGCCCTCACCGAAGAGGTTGAACGCCAGCACGACGACGAAGATCGCCAACCCCGGGATCCCGACCAGCCACCACGCCTGCCGGATGAACCCGGCCCCGTCGGTGACCATGTTTCCCCACGTCGCCGTCGGCGGCTGCACGCCGAGCCCGAGGTAGCTGAGGCCGCTCTCGACCAGGATGTTGTTCGCCACCCGGATCGTCGCGCTCGCGATCACGATCGGGATCAGCTGCGGCAGCAGGTGCCGCACGATCACCCACCAGTCGTTCGCCCCCGTCACCCGCGCCGCGGTCACGTAGTCGTGCTGCCGCAGCTGCAGGATCTGCGCGCGCACCACCCGGGCGTTCGTCGGCCACGAGGTGATGCCGATCATGAAGATCAGCAGCGCGATGCTCCGCCCGAACGTCGCCACCGTCAGGATCAGCAGGAAGAACGTCGGGAACACCAGCACCAGGTCCGTGAGGCGCATCAGGATCCGGTCGATCCACCCGCCGTAGAACCCGGCCAGCGCTCCGACCAGCACGCCGATGACGACCGTGATCGCCATCGACAGCACGGCGACGGAGAGCGACACCCGTCCCGCGTACAGCAGCCGGCTGAACGTGTCCCGCCCGAACGAGTCGCCCCCGAGCGGGAACGACCACGACGGCGGCGCGAGGCGGTACACCGGGTTCTGCGCGTCCGGCGGGTGCTGCACGATCCACGGCGCGAAGACCGCCAGCGCGGACACGACGAGGATGATCGTCGCCCCCACCGTCATCCGGGGGTTCGCCGCCAGCTCGCGCGGCACACGCGACCAGCCGCGGGCCTCACCGGCCTCGACCGCCTTCGCGCCGCGCCTTGACCGCCCAGAAAATGGAACCGACAGGTCCTGCACTGTGCTCATGCCAAGAGATTCCTCATTCTGAGGCGAA
>DATLHE010000453.1:0-19150 GCA_035540335.1 Thermomicrobiales bacterium
CGCGATGCGCGCCCATGGCGCTCCGGGATGACGCTCCGGCCTACCCGCCGAGCACGCCGTTGATCTGGTCGGCCGCCTGGTCCAGGGCCTCCTGCGGGGGCACCTGGCTCAGGATGCAGGACTCGATCGCGCTCTTCATGATCTCGTTGATCTGCTGGAAGTTCGGCGACGTGCTCAGGAACTTGCCCTGCTCCATCTCGCTTGCCCAGACGTCCGAGAAGGCGAACTCCGCCGCCGCCGGCGACGTTGTCCAGCCCTTCTTGGGCTGGATGAAGTCGACGTTGGCCAGCCAGTCGCCGGGGTCGGACGCGAGATGCGCGATCAGCTTGAATGCTGCCTCCTTGTTCTTGCTCTGGCTGTTGAGGCTCCAGTAGTAGGCGTAGAGCGGGTCGACGGGCTTCGCGGGATCGACCTGCGGCAGCGGGACGATGCTGTAGTTGTCGAACACTGCGGAGTCCTCGGTCACCAACCCCATGCCCCATGGGTTGAAGAGCGTCATCGCGACCTTGCCGTCGATGAAGTCCTGGTAGGGATTGGTGGACTCGCGGGTGGCGACGTTGGGGTCGGCGACCTTGTAGGTGTAGACCATGTCGAACCAGATCTGCAGCGCCGCGACGCCCTCGGGCTCGTTGACCACCGCCTTGGTCCCATCCTCGGAGACGACGCGACCGCCTGTCTGCTGCAGGAGCGTGCCGAACTGCGTCTGGTACCAGCCGGAGTGGAGATAGAGGAAGTCGAAGCCGCGGCGGGTGATGGTGTCGCCGTCCTTGACGACGAGCTTCTGGCCCATCGTGCCGACCTCTTCCCACGTCTTCGGCGGGGATTCCGGGTCGAGCCCGGCCTCCGCGAAGGCGGCGGTGTTGATGGCGAAGGCGGTGACGTTGAACTCGCTCGGCAGACCGTAGATCTTGCCGTCCATCGTCGCCCCCTCAAAGGCGGTCGGGATGTAGGCGGCCTTCAGCTCGTCGAGGCTTGTGTAGCCAAGCGCCGCGGGATCGACCTCGCTGACCAGGCCCTTGGAGATGTAGATGCTTCGCATCGCATTGTCATCCATGTTGATGATGTCCGGCCCGGTGCCGGTGGACATGGACGTCAGCATCTTCTCGGCGAAGTTGTTGTTGGGGATGATTTGGTAGTCGACCTCGATGTCGGGGTTGGCCTCCATGAAGCTGGCGATCATCTTCTCGTTCTGGTCGACCATCGGCGGGTGGGTGTGCGACCAGAACGAGATCTTCGTCTTGTCCTGGAACCGGACCCGCGTTTCCGGCCGCACGGCCGGGGCGGCGAGCGCGGTGTGCAGGGGCCCGGCCGCGGCCACCACCGGCGCCGCCGCGGCCACCTTGGCGACGGTGCGACGGGACACCTTCGCCGTCAATGCTGTCTCGCGGGATGCTGTGTCGATGTCTCGCTTCGCCACGTGATCTCTCCTGTTCGCGCGGACGCTGCCGCATGCCTCGTCATGACGGATACGGCATCACCGGCGACCGGAGCGCGCATCCGTGGGACCCGAGGAGCACACTGAGTTGACCCTGATGCGCGGCACGGTAGCACAGGGGTGTTGCGGGTGTCCATATGGCCGCGTCGGCCGGTCAGCGCGGCAGGGCGGTATCCGTGGCGTTGCCCCAGACCTCGACGCGGCGGCCGTGGCGCTCGCCCTGCCAGAGCGGGACGGTGCAGGTGCGACGGAGCAGGTTCTTCCAGAGCTGGGCGTTGGCGAAGGTCTCCTCGTCGGCGCTGAAGAGCTCGAACACCGAGCGCGAGGCGACAAGCACGATCTTGCGCTTGGCGCGGCTGAGGGCGACCGTCAGGCGACGCGGGTCGAGGAGGAAATCGCCGGTCGCGAGCAGATACTCCGGGTCGCTCTCGGTCGCGCCGATCAGGATCACCATCCGCTCGTCGCCCTGGAAGCGCTCGACCGTGTCAACCGCCGAGAGCGTGATCGCCCCGGTCGCCGGATCGATTCGCGAGAGCTCGGGCACGGTCTCCTGGAGCGCGGCCCGCTGCGCGCGGTGGGGGACGACGACGCCCAGCCCGTGCTCGGGCGTCAGCGCGTAGGTGCGCTCGTTGGCGAGCACGTGCAGCACCGGCGCGATCAACTCCTGCTCGAAGGTGTTGCGATGCTGGCTGGAGGCCTCGTCGTGGACGACGACGGTGAGCGGGTGGCGCGGCGCGAGGATGGCGTCGATGAACGGGTCCTCGTGCCGGAAGTCCGGCAGGACCGCGCTCAGGTTGGAGTGGTAGTTAATGCCGTCGTGGCGGTAGATCTCCTCGCGCAGGAAGGCGGCGAGGTCTGCGTGGAGGCGGAAACTCTCCTCGAAGTTGATCTTCGGCGGGTCGAGCGCGAGCAGCGCGAGGAAGAGCGACTCGTAGGAGCGGAACTCCTGGAAGGTGCGACGCGTCTCGTTCGCCCAGTCGTGGCTGACGATCGGCGGCATCTGGCGGTGGTCGCCGACGACGATCAGGCGGCCGTTCGGCTTGAGCGGCAGGCAGGCCATGATCGCTTCCGGGATGCTCATCTGCGACGCCTCGTCGAGCACGACACCGTCGATGAACGTCATGTCGAAGAGCTTGTCCTTGACCATGGAGTAGATGCCGCCGGGGGTGGAGGCGGTGACGCACCATTGGTGCGCGGAGATCGTCGCGACGACGTCCTTGGGCTTCATCTCCTTCGAGAACGGCGTGATGCCGTCGAGGACGTCGTGCCGCGGCTTCTGCCGGAAGAGCGGGACGTCGCACAGGCGGCGGTCGAAGAAGCGGGCCATGAGCTGTGGATGCGTGGCGAAGAGTTGGCGCAGGCGCTCCTGCGCCTCCAGCACGTTGCGGAGGAGGACGTCGGTCGCCGCGTGAGTCTTGCAGCTGAGCATCACGCGATAGGTGTGGCCCGCTGCCATCGCGCCCTGGATGCGGGCGAGGAGGGCATACGCCGTCGAAAAACTCTTGCCGGTACCGGGCGGGCCCTGCACGAGCAGGATCGGGTCGTCGCCGTGGCGGCCGATGAAGGCGTGCTTGCTCGACTCGAAGGTGTGCATCTGGCCGGCGTCGCGGAGCGCCTCGAGCCCCGCCATGAAGCGTTGCTGGCCCGCCTCGGCCTCCGGCGAGGGAACGATCGGCAGCGCGGTCGGCTGGCCGGTGAGGTGGCTGTAGAGCGTGTTCTGGCCACCGGCTGTCAGCCCCTCTGTCACCTTCGCGGCCCAGAGGCTGTTGATGCTGTTCGGATCCTCGTCGAGCGTGTAGACGCGGTCCGCGACGAGCGGCGGGCAGGTGGATGACCCGAACGTGAAGCCGCGCCCATCGCTTCGGCCGCCGCCGCGAATGATCTCGATGACGGCGAAGGCCTCTGTCGCGCGGCCGTTCCCGTCGCGCTCGACCGTGATCTCGACCAGCTCCACGCGCGGCCCGTAGAGCAGCTGCTTCGCCGTCGAGGTGAAAGGCTTCTGCTCGTGCTTCGGCAGGCGGCTGTCGACCGACCAGCGATCACCAAGGACGAGCCATGCACCCGGCTTGATCGTCGAGAGATTGAGCGCCTCCTCGAGATCGCACCCGGCGTCGGCGGTCTCGATGCGGAGCCGGTAGTGGGTGCCGAGGTGGTCCCAGTCCGACTCCTCCCGTTGCTCCTTAGGCAGGCGGACCTGCTTCGCGTCGGGGTGGGCGGCCCGGTACTCCGCCCGGTAGCGCTGGCGCAGCTCCTCGCGCCGCTGGTTCTCGCGGTTCTGCTCGGCGATGCCGGGCTCCTGGTCGGATTCGACATAACGCACGACGAGCGAGACGCCGTTGAGGACGCGCTGCTCCGGCGGGGCGAGGCGCTCGTGCTTCCAGGCGGCGAGGGTCACGAAGCGCTCGATGCTGACGAACTCGTCGAGCGCGTGTGCAAGCGAGGGTGCTCGCTGCTCGAAGGTGGCCAGGTTTGGCAGCGCGAAGGAGCTGAGGGTCGTCTGCCTGTTGCCGCTGAAGTCGCGGGCGACGTGCTCCATCGCCTCCAGCCGGCGCTCCTGGAAGCCGCGCATCAGGTCTGGCGTGGCCCGCGCATAATCCGCGAGCGACTCCGGCGCTTCCCCGGGCACGACGTCGCCCCAGGCAGCGTAGGCGTACTCCAGCGGGATCTGGCTGTTGAAGCGGGCGCGCCCGGTGTACCAGCCGGTCGACTGCGTGCCGGGGATGCCGGCGTCGCCCTCCTCGAGCTTGCGCCAGAAGTCGAACATCCGGGCGCGGAAGATGGTGCGATAGGGGACGTCCCGGTTCCAGTCGAACTTCAGGTAGGCCGCCACCGCCTGCAGCGACTGGCAGACCATCGGGTAGTTCTTCTGCTCGCGGATCTCCTGATCGAGGAAGGTGGCGATCGGCGAGTCATACATTGCCAACTGCGTCATGAAGTCGTAGAGCGCGGTGGAGCCGAGGATGGCGTCGAGATAGCGGCCAAGCCCGTTCAGCAGCTGCTTCTGGGCGAAGCGGTTGATGAAGACCAGGTGGATCGGCGCGTTCGGCTTGCCATCGGCGTCCGGCGCGGCGAGCTCGACGATGGCGCGAAGCGTCTCGGTGATCCAGTCGAGGAAGAGCGCCTGCTCGATCTCATTGGCGTGGGGCGCCGTCGACGTCATACGGACGACGCTGCGCCGCCGCTTGGGATCCTCGACGCCGTTGTTGCAGGCAACGACGAGTGCGCCCAGCATGTAGATGCGGTCGTTGAGGTAGTCATGCTGGGCGTCGATGTAGACCCGGACGAGGTTCGGGTGCATCGTCGCGTCGCTGTACGGAAGCGTGCCGTAGCCCTTGTTCGGGATGTACGTCAGCGCGGGCGGGCCCTGCTTCGTCCAGTGAAGATAGCGCTGGGCCCGGTGGATGAGCTCGTCCAGGTGCTGGCCGACCGGCCAGGTGACGGCGAGCTGCCGGCACAGGGCCTCCTGGCCGGGCGCGGGCACAAGCACCGGGCCGTTGCCGCGCTCCGGCTCGCGGTCGAGCGTCTTGAGCGCGGCGGCCTGCTGAACGGTGTGGACTCCGGCCCGCCGCAGGTTCGTCTTGTCCTGCTCGGTGAGATGCGGCAGCAACGAAAGATCGTGCGTCTCGGCGCTGCGCTTCATGCAGAATTCGTTGAAGGCACAGCCGTCGCATTTGTAGGTGAGGTGGAAGGGAATCGCGTCGAAGTCCTTGTCGAGCACGCGCCGGGCGACGGATTCGGGGCCGGTCAGCAGATCGCGCACCGAGCCGAGGTAGGCCGGTGCATCGTCGATCCGCTCCAGGAAGCCGTGCTCCGTGGCGAGGGTGGCGACGGCGTCCGCGCGCTGGCGGCGTTGGAGCTCCGGGTCGACCGTCTCGGCGGCCGTGGTGCCCTCGACCGGGCCGCGATAGAGGATCGCCAGCGCGATCGGCGCGTGGGGGACGCCCGCGCCGGCGAGGATGCTCGTCAGCATCTCGTGGTAGATCGCGACCTGGAGCCGGTGCTCGACCTTGGACGCCGTGCTCGATTTCATGTCCGTGATCAGGCAATGGAGATGGCCGTCGACGTCCCGCTCGAGGCGCAGGAGGTCAATGTCGCCGCGGATGCGCCAGCCGGCGACGATCGCCTCCAGCCGGGGCTGGAAGAGGACGTGGACCGCGCCCGGGGGACGTGTCGTGGCGATGCGCACGACCGCGGCGTTGTCGCTGGTCACGCCCGCGGCCCGCCGTTGCTCCGTGCTGAACCGGGTCGTGGGGAGATGGGCGCGCACGTCGTCCTCGACCTGTGCCTCGAAGCGGGCGCCGGAGCGGGTGAGGATCGGCGGGATGGTCTGCCGGGCGACGTCATAGTCGGTGAGGACGCGGTCGCCTTGCTGGCGGATGTCCAGCTGCAGCCGGAGGAACCGCTGGCACTGATCGAGGCGGATGTATTGCGAGATGTCGGTCGGGGAGAGCGGGCGGGGCGCGCTGGCGCCGCCGGCCGCGTCGGGCACGGTGTCCTGGTCCATTCTTCATCTCCTCCCCAGCCGCTGTGTGTGTTCCTGACGTGCAAGTGTAGCGTGTCCGGCCGCGCAGCCTTCGCCTATCATGCCGGGAGTATCCCAGAGGCCTCCCGGCATGAAGTTGTGGAAGAAAGACCCCCGTGAGCAGCACGCAACCGACGCACGACGTCAGCGGCAACCCGTACCGCATCCGCGATCCGCACGCCTCGTCCCTGACCGAGGTCTGGCTGGTCTCGGCGGTGGTGACGATCCTCGGCATCCGCGCCTATCTCTATCTCACCGGCTATCCGCAGGTGGGCGGCAACACGCTGCACATCGCGCACATGCTCTGGGGCGGGCTCGGCATGGTGATCGGCTTCGGGATGATCATGCTGACCGCGCACGGCGTCTGGAAGCCGGTCGCGACGGTCGTCGCGGGCGTCGGGTTCGGCGCCTTCATCGACGAGCTCGGCAAGTTCATCACGAAGGACAACGACTACTTCTTCAAGCCGACGATCGCGCTGATCTACGCGATCCTGATCGTGCTCTACGGCCTCGCGCGCTACATCGACAAGCGGCGCGAGACGACCTCCGCCGACCACCTCTTTTTCGCGACGCAGGGGGTGCAATGGGCGGCGATCGGCAAGATGGACGAGACGCGACAGCGCATCGCGCTCGAGCATATCGACGCCAGCGGGGTCGACTCGCCGCTCGCCGACCAGCTGCGGGCGATCCTGGAGCAGGCGCACCTCGCCGAGGAGAGTGAGCAGTCGCGCGTCCTGGCCTGGCGGCACCGGCTGGAGCGCCTCTACTGGACGATCGTCAGCAACCGGTGGCTGGAGCGGATCGTGATCGGGCTGTTCGTGCTGCGGGCCATCCAGATCCTCGGCGCGCTGATCCTCGGCATCACTGACGGCTGGTACAACGTCACCGACGGCCTCTCGTTCACCGAGTGGGGCGCGACGATCGCCGGGGCGGTGAGCGGCGGCTGCGCGGCGTATGGGCTCGTCCGGCTGCTGCAGGGACAGCGGGTGCAGGCGCTGCAGGCGTTCGTCGGTTCGGTGCTCGTCTCGCTCTTCTTCGGGCAGTTCTTCGCGTTCACGGAGGTGCAGTTGGCGGCGCTGGGCGGGCTGGTGGCCGACCTCGTCGTGCTCGGGGTGCTGCGGTTCGCCCTCCTCGCCGAGCACGAGAAGGCTGGCGAGGCCGAGAAGAATGAAGCGCGGCCCAGCCCCGGGACGAGGCTGGGCCGCGCGGCGTAGGCCGGGCCCGCTTGCTCAGGCCCTAGGCGGGGTGCTCGCTGAGAAAATCCCAGATCCAGCGGGAGGCGCGGGCCATCTGGAGCACCGCCTCGGGCGCGTCCGCCTGGCCCTTGCTCATGAAGGCGATGGCGTAGGTCAGCGACGCCGAGTAGACGATGCCGACGTCGTTGCGGACACCCTTGATGCTGCCGGTCTTGTGCGCGGTCTCGATGCCCATGCCGTCCGGCAGGCGCGGCGGGATGATCGTCGAGAAGTTCTGGTCCTTGAGGATGCGGATCACCCCGGCGCGGCTCTCCGGGGTCAGGCCGTGGCCCTGCTCGATCAGCTCCAGTAGTCGCACCATGTCGGCCGGCGAGCTGATGTCGTTGGTCTCGTCCTCGGCGTAGGCGACGCCGGACTCGTCGAACGGGCCGTTCTTCAGCCGGTCCTTCAGCGCCTCGTAGGTCAGCGCCGGGTCCTCCGGGTCGGCCCCGCACATGTGCGCCAGCAGCTGCCACGTCGTCAGCGGCAGGAAGGTGTCGTTGAGCTCGAGTGCGCGGAGCGTCCGCTCCAGGTTCTCGCGTCCGACCATCCTGTAGAGCAGGTCGGTGGCGTAGTTGTCGGAGACGGTGATCATCAGCTCGGCGAGGTCGCGGATCGTCGGCTGCAGGCCCTCGTCGAGGTCCTGGTAGACGCCGGAGCCGGGCGTGCGGTCGACGTGGCGGAGGGTGACGCGGGCCGTGAGGTCGATCTTCCCGGCGTCGGCCTGCCGGAAGACCTCGTAGAGCAGTGGCACCTTGAGCGTCGACGCCGTGGGGAAGCGCGCGTCGTGGTTGTAGGTGAGCTGCCGGCCGGTGGCGAGCTCGTGGACCATCACGCCCACGACGCCCCCGAGCGCCGCGAAGTGCTCCTCCATCGCCGCCGCGAACGCGGTCTGGTCCGTTGCGATCGTCTCGTTCACTGTCACTCTCTCTTGTCCTTCGTCATCGCCGCCATCGGTCGCTCGCGTGATCCTAGCGCAGACGGCGCCCGTGTGGGCCGGGTACGGCACGGGGTTTGCATGGCGACGGGCGATGGTGGACGACGGAAAGGACGCCGGGCATGATCAACGACACCGTTTCGAAGGGGCTGGTGGCCGCCGCCGGCGGAATCGGGACCTTTCTCGCCGCGCGCGAGGTGCTGGGCCGGGCGCGGGAGGCCGATCTGCGCGGGCAGGTTGCGCTGGTGACCGGCGGGTCGCGCGGCCTCGGGCTGGGCATCGCGCGGGAGCTGGCGGACGCCGGCTGCAAGCTCGTGATCTGCGCGCGCGACGACGAGGAGCTGGAGCGCGCCGGCGCCGAGCTGGAGCGACGCGGCGCCGACGTGCTCGCGGTGCGATGCGACGTGGCCGACCAGGAGGACGTCGGGCGGATGGTCTCCGCCGCGCACGAGGCGTTCGGGCGCATCGACGTGCTGGTCTGCAACGCCGGCGTCATCCAGGTCGGGCAGGTCCACAGCATGGAGGTAGCGGACTTCCGGCAGGCAATGGACGTCATGTACTGGGGCGTCCTGTACCCGATACTCGCCGTCCTCCCGGAGATGCGCGCCCGCGGGCAGGGGCGGATCGCCGTCATCACCTCGATCGGCGGCAAGATCAGCGTGCCTTACCTCCTGCCGTACAACGGCGCGAAGTTCGCGGCGGTCGGCCTCGCGGAAGGGCTGCGCGCCGAGCTGGCCGACGACGGGATCACCGTGACGACGATCGTGCCGGGGCTGATGCGTGTCGGGTCGTATCTGAACGCCATGTACAGCGGCGATGAGGCCGGTCGCGAGGCTGCCTACAAGCTCTTCGTACCGCTCTCCAGCCTGCCGCTGCTGACGGGCAGCGGCGAGGGTGCGGCGCGGGCCTATGTGCGGGCCATCCGGCGCGGCATGGGCGAGTACACCTACCCGCCGCAGTTCGGGCTGGTCGCCCGGCTGCACGGCGTCGCGCCGGCCACGACCACGCGCGTGCTCGGCTGGGTCGACCGCGTGCTGCCGAAGACAGGGGAGGGCACGGGGACCGAGTCGGGTCACGAGATCGAGGCGCGGATGGAGGCCGGATCCACCTGGCACGCGCTCACGACGCTCGGGCGCCGGGCGGCGCAGACCTTCCGCGAGCGGCCCGGTTCGACGAGCGTTCCCGATCCGGAGTGATCGATCGGTCGAGCGCATGCAGCGCAAGGAGCAGGTCATGACGTCCAAGGCATTGCTGGTTCGCATGGAGGCACAGCCGGGAAAGGAGGCGGAGGTCGCCGACTTCCTGCGGGGCGCGTTGCCGATCGTGGCGGGGGAGCCGGCCACCGTCGCGTGGTTCGCCCTGCAGCTCGGACCCACGACATTCGGCATCTTCGACGCCTTCCCTAACGATGCCGGCCGTCAGGCGCACCTGGCGGGGCAGGTGGCCGCCGCGCTGATGGAGCGGGCGGACGCGCTGTTCATCGAGCCGCCGGTGATCGAGCAGATCGACGTCCTCGCCGACAAGCTGCCCGGGTGAGGGTGGACCGCTGCGGGCGGCTGCGTCAGTCCAGCAGCTCGCTCTGGTAGCGGCGGAAGAGCGCCTTGAGATCCTCTCGGCTGGCGGCATGCGCGTGGATCTGGCCGATGAGCTCGTTGATGCGCGTGGTCATGACGATGAGGTAGCGAGCGGGTTCCGGCGAGGGGTTCCACCAGGTGTGGGCCACGCCGCGCGGCACGAGCACGGCGCCGCCGGCGCTCGCCGTGACCTCCGTGCCGTCGAGGAGGAACGTGAGCGTGCCCTCCAGCACGTACCAGGCCTCGTCGTCCTCGTGATGGACATGCAATGGCGCGATGGTGCGTGGTGGCGAGAAGCCGCCGCCTTCGTCGGTCCACTCGGCGATCGCCCAGGCGGCGCCGTCCGGCGAGAGCGTTTGCCCCGCCAGCGGCGCGGCGATGAGCGTGTCGATCCGCGGGAACGTCATGCGTGCCCGTGTCCTTTCTTTATGCCCGCGAGGGCGCGGATGTCCTCGTTCAGATGCTCGTGGTGGGTGGCCCAGGCCGCCGCCGCGGCGTCGTAGTGCTGTTGTCGCTCCCGGCTCGCATCGGCGACGAGCGCGAGGAGCCCGGCCGCCGTCGCGGCGTCGGGCGCGGGGGACCCTGCGGCGGCGCTGGCGAGCGCTTCGTCCGTCAGCGCGTGGAGCCCGGTGCCGGCGAGGTCGAGCAGGACATCGAGGTTGTGGATCTCGCCCAGCTGGTCCTGCAGCGTCGTTAGCCGGTCGAGCGTCACCTTGCCCGGCTCGCCGAACGCCGCGTCGACCATCTGCAGCGTGTAGCGCAGGCGCTTGGCGGCGATGCGGAGGTCGTGGAGGGCCGGGGCCTCCCCGGCGGCCGGCAGGTCTCCGGCGAGCGCGAGGAATGCCGTAGCGCGCGTCGCGACGAGGCGCCGGGCGTCGCGTTTGCGGACCTGTGGGAGTTTCGTCTCGTCGCCGAACCGCCGGAGGGCCTTCTCCCGCACGCCTCGACCGTCGAGCTCGTCCAGCAAGGCGAGGAGGCGGACGCGGGCGGCGTCGCGGTCCTGGGTGACGCGCGTCATCAGGCGGTCGACGCCGGGCACGGACGCGTGTTTCTCCGCCAGCACCGCGAGCATGACGTCGGCGTCGCGGACATCGCCGAGCGCGCGCGTCAGGGTCTTGACGGTGTCCCGGAGGCGGGCGAACCACGGCGCCGGGTAGAGGTCGCGCGAGGCATCGAGCGCCGCGCGGAGCCGGCGGGAGGCGACGCGCATGTCGTGAACGCCCTCGGGGTCGTCGAAGGCGCGGGCGGCCGGCTCCGCCGTCCAGAGCGCGGCGAAGCGCGCCGCGATGATCGGGCGCATGATCGCGCGGAGGCGCCTGGCGTCGTCCGGGTCGAGTGTCCGCCGTTTGGTCATGCGCCTCCCCGTTTCCTGGCTGGCGAAGGGCCGTTCAATCAGAAGTGTCACATAGAACGACGGCCCCGCGAACCCGCGAGGCCGTCGAGAGGGGGTGCCGCTAGACGCCGGCCGGCTGCCGGGACGTGCGCCGAGCGAGCTCCTCGCGGACGATTGGGGCGACCTGCGTCCCGAAGAGCTCGATCGAGCGCATGACGACATCGTGCGGCATGGAGCCGACGCTGATCTGAAGCAGGAAGCGCTGGTGGTTGAAGAGTTCGTGCTGGTAGAGGATCTTCTCCGCCACCTGCTCCGGGCTGCCGATGACGAGGTGCCCGCGCAGGCTGGCGCCGGCCTCGAACTGCTGCCGCGTTGACGGCGGCCAGCCGCGCTCGCGGCCAATCTGGTCCATCATCTGCTTGTGGGCGGGGAAGCTCAGGTCGAGCGCCTCCTCCATCGTGTCGGCGACGAATCCATGCGAGTTGATGGAGAGCGCCAGCGTGGACGGGTCGTGGTGAGCACGGCGGCCGGACTCCCGGTAGAGCTCGGCGAACGGCACGAACCGCGCCGGCTCGCCGCCGATGATCGCCAGCGACATCGGGAGGCCGAGCCTCCCGGCGCGCACGGCGGAGCTTGGCGTGCCGCCGACGGCGATCCAGATCGGCAGCTTCTCCTGCTGGGGTCGGGGATAGACGGCCTGGTCCTCCAGCGCCGCCCGGTGCTTGCCGGACCACGTCACGCGCTCGTTGTCGCGGATCTGGAGCAGCAGGTCGAGCTTCTCCGAGAAGAGCTCGTTATAGTCGTTGAGGTCGTAGCCGAAGAGCGGGAACGACTCGATGAACGATCCGCGGCCGACCATGATCTCCGCGCGGCCCTCCGAGAGCAGGTCGAGCGTGCTGAACTGCTGGAAGACGCGCACCGGCTCGTCCGAGCTGAGCACCGTGACGGCGCTGGTGAGCCGGATGTTCTTCGTTCGCGCGGCGGCGTTGGCCAGCACGATCGCCGGGGCCGACGACGCGTAGTCCGGCCGGTGGTGCTCGCCGAGGCCGTAGACGTCGAGCCCGACCTGATCGGCGAGCTCGATCTCCTCGACGATCTCGCGCAGGCGCTCGCCGTGGGTGATCGTCTTGCCGGTGGTGGGGTCGACGGTCGCGTCCGCGAAGCTGTAGATACCAAGTTCCATGAAAGGTCCTTTCGTGCGTGGTGGGGACTAGGCGACGCGCATCTCGACGACGGGCCGCTGGCGAAGGTGACGGTTGGCGCGGATCAGGTCGGCGGCGCTGTCGGCCGCGCGCTCGATGCGGGCGAAGACCGGCGGGTTGTAGAGCTCGGTGCCGATGAAGTCACCCCCGCTGGCGTAGATGCCGAGCGGCAAGGTGTGTGCCTGGAAGAAGGCGAACAGCGGCCGCAGCTGGTGATCGATGACGAGCGAGTGCCGTTCGCCGCCACCGGTCGCGATCAGGAGGACGGGCATATCCTCCAGCGCGTACTGGTCGACGAGGTCGAAGAGGTGCTTGAACAGGCCCGTATACGAGCCGCGGAAGACGGGGCTGCCGACGATCAGCATGTCCGCCCGCTCGATCGTCTGGAGGATCTGCTCGACGTCCGCGCTGACCTCCTCGCGGCCGGCGGCGCCGGTGAAGCCGGGGCCGAGGTCGTAAGGGCGAACCTCGGTGACGGTCACGTCGATGCGTTCGGCGATCGCCTTCGCGGCGAGGTCGATGAGAGTGCCGGTCTTCGACGTTTCGTTGGGGCTGCCGTTGACGGTCACGAGCGAAAAGGTCTCTGTCATGCGCTTTCCATAGGTCGTAGGGAGGCGGATGCCTGCCCGGCTGGTGCTTATCTCTGGTAAGTAGTATACTATCACCATGATCTGTTGTACAGATGATTCAGGAACCAGACGATAGCGGTATGACTGAGACGAACCTGCGCCGCCGACCCGCGGCCATGACAACCGACGAGCTGGCGCGCGACGACGCCCTGCATGCCGATTTCGGCTGGGCGCTTGGGGTGGTCTTCCGCGCCTATCGCAAGAGCGCGAACGCCGTCATCGCCGGCGTACCGGGCGGCCCACGCGGCTACCAGGTGCTCACGGCGGCGGCGCGACCGGCGCCGATGAGCCAGGCGGCGATCGCGCAGGACATCGGGCTCGACCGCACGGTGATGACCTATCTCGTGGACGACCTCGAGGCCGCTGGACTGCTGCGGCGCCAGCCCGACCCAACGGACAGGCGGGCGCGCTTGCTGGTGGTGACGGAGGAGGGGACCGCGCGGCTGCGGGAGCTGGACGAGCGGTTCGCGGTCGTCGAGGAGCACCTGCTGCGCTGTCTCCCGCTGGCCGACCAGACATCGCTGCGGTGTCTCTTGCAGCGGCTCGCCCGCCAGGTCGAGACGATCGCGCCCGGCGATGATCGCTGCACGGTGATGAACGACATCGACGCGAACGCCGGCGAATAGGGGCACAGTTCACCGGCGCGTGATCGGTGGCAGGGGAGGCCCGTGCGGCCTCCGACGCGACCTCCGGTCGCGATCCGGCCCCGGACACAAGGTCCGGACGACGAGACGATGTGTTGTGGGCCGCCACAACACGGAAAGCAGATACAGACCATGACGAGACAGACGACGATTGTGACCGCCACGCCCGAGCGCGCCATGCTTGGGAACATCCGCTCCGCGCTCCAGCGGCTGCACAAGACACTGCTCGACGCCGAGCGCATCCAGTACGAGCGCGCCTTCGGGCGCATCCAGAGCGAGTTCCAGCTGCTCGTCCTTGCCACCGAGGATCCGCAGTTTGCCTGGCTGAAGCCTCTCAGCACGCTGATCGTGCGCATCGACGAGGACTACCTGAACAAGGAGGAGCTCGTCGCGGCCGACCTGGCCGCGATCGGCGCCGAGATCCGCGCGCTGCTCGCGCCGAACGTGATGGGCACGCTCTTCCAGCGCCTCTACCACACCTCGCTGCAGCAGACGCCGGACATCGTCATGGCGCACGGCGCGGTGATCCGCGCGCTGCCGCCCCTGAAGAGTGAGGACAAGGAAACCGAATGACCGAGTCCCAGACCCTCATCGACGGCCCGCGGCTGGCGCCGCTGAGCGGCGGCCCGGCCACCGCGCTGATCGTGCTGCTGCACGGCTACGGCTCGAGCGGCGACGATCTCATCCAGCTCGCGATGCAGCTGCAACCGCTCTTCCCGGACGCGGCGTTCGTCGCGCCGCACGGGCACCTGACGCTCGGGCATCCCGCGCAGCGGGCGTGGTTCCTGCTCACGCAGCCGATGACAGAGGAGCAGCGGCGGCAGGGCGCGGACGCCGCGCGGCCGGTGATCGACGGCTTCATCGACGCCGAGCGCGATCGCTTGGGCCTGACCGACGCGCAGGTCGCGCTCGTTGGCTTCAGCCAGGGGACGATCATGTCCCTCCACGTCGCGCTGCGGCGCTCGGCGCCGGTCGGCACGGTCGTCGGCTTCTCGGGCATGCTCGCTGCGCGCGATCGCCTCGACGACATCGCCGCCCGGCCGCCAGTGACGCTGATCCACGGCGACCGTGACCCGGTGATCCCGATCGAGTCGATGGAGGCGGGCGCCGCCGCGCTGGCCGGCGCCGGCGTGCCGGTGACGAAGGTCGTCTCGCCTGGGCTTGGGCACAGCATCGACATGCGAGGCATGTATGCCGCGGCGGAGGCCCTCCAGCGGGCGCTCGCGTCGTAGAGATACCATCGAACGATGACGAGAACGAAGAGAGCCGGAACGCGACCGCGTTCCGGCTCTCTTCGCGTTGGGGGCGACCCATTCGCTGCGCCCGGCCGAGCCGAAGGCGAGAAGCGGAGCAGGCCCTCAGGGCAGGCTCGTCCGCCCATGCGGTCCTCTATCCGCCGAGGGGCGGGGCGTTGGGATCGACGATGATCTTTGCCTCCATCGCCGGGTGGAGGCTGCAGATGTAGTCGTAGGTGCCCGGCTCGGTGAACGTAAACTCGAACGTGTCGCCGGTGTCGAGCATGCTGGACTTGGCGAAGTCGCCGAAGACCGTGTGCAGGGTCGGGCTGGTGTTGGTCCAGACGACGGTCGTGCCGGGCGGGATGGTCACGGTCGCCGGATCGAACGCGAAGTTGACGATGTCGATCTCGACGCGGTTGGCGGCGGGCGTCGCCTCCGGCGAGGCGGCCGGGCTGGCCGCCGGGCTCGCTGCGGGCGTCCCGCCACCGGCCGGCACGACGACGATCTGGGCCTGCATGTCGGCGTGGAACTGGCAGACGTAGGTGAACGTCCCGGGCGCGTCGAAGGTGACCGTGAACGAATCGCCCTCGTTCAGCTTGCCAGTGTCGAAATCCGTGCTGGTCGCGGTGTGCTCATCGTCATCGTCGTTGATGAAGGTCACCGTCTGCCCGACCTCGACCGTCAGAACCGCCGGCTGGAAGCGCTCGCCGGCCATGCGGACCTCGAGCGCGCCCGGCGCGGGGTTTCCCTGCGAGGCAGGCGTCTGTGCCCCGTCGTCATGGTCGTCGGCACCGTGCCCGCCATGATCGCCGTGGTCGTCATTCGTGTCGTCGCCACCGTGATCGTCCTGCTTGTCGTCGTTGCCATTGCCATAATCATCGCCATAGTCGCCCTGGGCGGCGACGGACGGTCGATCGGTGGGCACGGCGATGCTGGCCGCGGCGAGCGCCGCGAGCGCGAGCAGCGCCACGAGAAGAACAGCGAACAGCCGGCGCATGGAATGCTCCTTCGGTCCGGCGCGGGCGGGTTTCCTGTCCAGCCCACGGCGTCGAACATGGACGGTGATCACGCGTTGTCTCAGACACCAACCTGTCGTGTAGGGTGGAGTTCGGCGCCCCTTCCCCGGGGGAGATACCTGAGCCTACGTTCAGTGGAACCCCGCGGGATTTCCCGGAGGTGACGAGATGACGATCGAGGAGCCGCTGGCGGGGTTTGTCAGCACCGTGGTACGGGTCGGCGACGAGGTCCGGCGCGAGGCGCGGCCGACCTCCCCGGCTGTGCACCTGCTGCTGGCGCACTTGGAGCGCACCGGGTTCGACGGCGCGCCGCGCTTCCTCGGCATCGACGAGCGCGGCCGGGAGCGGCTCTCGTTCACGGTGGGCGAGACCTTTCCGGGCGCAACGCCAAAGACCGTGCCGGATCGCGCGCTGCCGGCGGTCGGGCGGCTGGTGCGCCGGTACCACGAGGCGGTCGCCGGATTCACGCTGCCGCCGGGGCTGTCGTGGCTCGCGGAGGCGGAGCCCGATGTCCCGGGCGAGCACGTCGTCTGCCACAACGACATCGCGCCGCGGAACACCGTTTTCCGGGACGGCGTGCCGCGCATCCTGATCGACTGGGACCTGGCCTACCCCGCGCCGGCGGTCTGGGACGTGGCGCACATGGTCTGGCAGTTCGCGCCGATCCTTGCCGACTCGCATTTTCTCCCCGAAGGCTGGCCGCATGTGCCCACCTTCGACGAGCGCATGCGGCGCGTCCGCCTGCTCATCGACGCCTACGGGCTCGACGCTGCCCAGCGGGCCGTCTTCGCCGACGTGCTGGCCATGCGGATCGGGCGCACGGCGAGCGGCATCCGGGCGGAGGCCGCGGCGGGGAAGCCGGTGTTCCGGAAGCTGGTCGACGACGGCGTGGTCGACCAGATCGAGCACGACCAGGCGTGGGCGGCGGCCCACCGCGACGTGATCGCCGCGGCCATCAGCTGAAAAGGAGGTTTCATGCGGAATCTGGACCCCGTTTCCGTCGTCGGTCTCTTCCCCCAGCTGCGCGAGCGGTTGCTGACGTTGCTCAGCGGATTGACGGACGAGCAGTGGGCCGCGCCGACCGTCTGCGCCGGCTGGACGGTCAAGGACGTCGCGCTGCACCTGCTCGGAGGCACGGCGGCGAACGTCTCGCGCCGCCGCGATGGCTTTGGCGCGAACTTCCTGTCATACGTGCCGGAGGGCGGCAGCCTGGACGACGAGGCGACGTTCGTGGCGACGATCAACGGCTGGAACGAGGGATGGGTGATCGCCGCCCGGCGCCTCAGCCCGCGCCTGCTGTGCGAGCTGCTCGACCTCACGATGCGCGATCTCGCGGACTACTTCCGCACGGTCGACCTGCTGGCGACCGGCGGCACGGTCGGCTGGGCGGGGCCGGAGCCGGCCCCGGTCTGGCTTGACGTGGCCCGCGAGTACACCGAGCACTGGACGCACCAGGCGCAGATCCGCGACGCGGTCGGCGCGCCGCTGCTGGATGAGCCACGCCTCTTCGCGCCGGTGCTCGCCACGTTCATGCACGCGCTGCCGCACACCCTGCGCCACCTTGCTCGGCCGGAGGGCACACGCTTGCGGGTCGTTGTCACCGGTCCCGCCGGGGGGACGTGGGAGGTCATCCGCGCCGGTTCCGGCTGGGAGTTTGCGCGGCCAAGAGACGCGCCCGCGGGCGCCCGCGTCAGCCTCGGCCAGGACATTGCCTGGCGGCTGGTGACGAAGGGCATGACGGCGAGGGAGGCGCGCGCCCACGCCCGCATCGAGGGTGATGAGCCTCTGGCGGCCGCCGTGCTGGAGATGGTCGCGATCATCGCCTGACGCGCGGCGCGGGCGCGTTGCCCGCCCGGCAAGGTGGAATGGGACTTGCATGGTGTTGCCCCAGTTTCGCTATCAGATACGGGCGTGGAGGTCCATAATGGTGGTCCACCAATCTCGTTCTGATCCCGGCCACGCCAAGCCAAAAGGGGGCTCAGATGCAAGAGAGATCGATTGGAGACCGCATACGGCAGGTTCTTGGTGTCGTGTATCGCGCCCTGCGCTGGATCGTGCTCCAGGTGTGGGCGCTTGTCTCCCGGTTGATCGCCAGCCTTCGCTCGTCCGGCCAATCCGTGAGCACGACGACCGACGGCGGGGGCGCCCAGGGCACTTCGGGGAGCTTGGGCGATCGCGCGCGGCACGTGGCCTCGGGGGCAGGCGGGAAGGCGCAGGCCGTCGCCGGGGAGGTCGTGCACAAGGCGGGTGAGATCAAGGAGCAGGTCACGTCGAGTGAGGGCGGCATCGGCGGCGCCGTAAGCGCCGCGAGCGACCGCGCCCGCCACATGGCGTCCGAGGCCGGCGAGAAGAGCAAGGCGGTCGCCGGTGACCTCAAGCATCGCGCCGGAGACCTCAAGCAGCAGGTGACGTCCGGCGGGCAGGCCACGGAAGGCGAGACGGGCGCGCTCACGGTCACCCGGGATGCGGAGACCGGCATGGTCAATGCCGCCGAGTTCCCGGGCGCCGAGCGGTTCGCCTCGGAATACAGCCAGACGGTGACGACGCCCGGACAGCCGGCGACGGGGAGCGGCATCCCGACGACCTCCCGCGAGCAATCGCTGGCCGAGGATCAGCATGACAATCTCGGCGGCACCGAGGCGCACCGGTTCGCGGCCGAGGCGGCGGCGGGCGGCACGATCACCGACCGGCCCGGCGAGGAGGGCGTTACCCGCCGCACCGGCGAGGCCGATGCCGCGGCGTTCTCCTATACGGGGACAGCGCCGCAGGGTGTGCCGATCCCCGAATCGATGTATGAGACGACCGCGCCATCGGCCGCGGACAACGAGTCGACGGCGGCCGACACGGCCAGCGGCGAAGAGGTCGTCGCGGATGCGATCCAGTCGAGCACGTCCGACAGCGATGTCGACATGGCCTCATACGGTGACACGCCGGAGGCGACGAACATCGCGGGCGACGCGCCGATGGACACCTGGCAGCGGACCTCGAGCGAGGTGATCGATCCGGCTCGCGGCACGCAGGATCTCGACCTGACCGAGACGCCCACCGGCGAGCCGATCGACTCGGGCGCCGGGCCGTGGGAGGCGGAGTTTGCCTCCGACCAGGACATGCCGGCGGCCAGCCGGGGCGTGCGCTACTACGGCGAGGAGTCGGACGTCGCGGGCATGTCCGCCGAGACCGGCGAAGGGTTCGGCCGCGAGGAAGAGGATTTGCTGACCACTGGCGGTGAGATCGACCTCGAGAACGACGAGGCGCCCGGCTGGGAGAGCAACGAGACGCCGGACATCATCTCGCTCGACGAGGAGGGCGAGATCACCTTCGGCGGTGAGGACACCACGCTGGCGCAGGACACGCTTGGCCTGCGGGAGTCCGAGGACGAGCCGGT
>DATLHE010000454.1:0-6326 GCA_035540335.1 Thermomicrobiales bacterium
GGTCGGCGGAGCGGGGGTGGCCGGGAGTTCGGTCGGCAGGTCGATGGTGCTTGCCAGCGGCGTCGTGTTCGCGCTCTCGACCGTGGCCGTCGGGTCCTCGCTGGGCGGGGCGACGTAGATGCTGTAGCCCCAGGCGAAGACGATGGCGCTCAGGACCACCGCAAAGGCGATGATCGCGAAGTTCGGCGCCCAGTGGCTGGGCATGTCGATCGGCGGGACCGGCGCGACGCCGCCGGCGGCTGTCGCCGTGGTCGTGCCCTGCGCCTCCTCGAACATGCCGAGCAGCTTGCTCGGATCGAGATCGAGATAGACGGCGTAGTTGCGGACGATCCCCCGCTGGTAGATCAGCGGGGGCAGGGCCCCAAAGTCTTCTTCTTCCAACGCGGCCAGGTGGTGCCGGTTGATGCGTGTGGCTTGTTCCGCTTCCTTCAGCGTCACGCCCTTGTGGGCGCGTGCCTGACGAAGCGTTTCCCCGAATCCAGCCATGGGTGTTCCGATGGCTCCCCACTCAAATCAAAGGTTCCAATGTACAGGCTCAGCGATGCGTCCGGGACGCAATGAGGCGCAAGAATGCGAGACGCACGCTGGAGTTGTGTGATTCAGTGTTGAAGGCGTGTGGCGCTTCCCTCAGAGCGCATCGCACGCTACCAAGCAGTCTACCGCGATCCCCACCCGGTGTGTGCCAGAAAGGCGCACATTGTCGAAATTGGCCGTTCGTACACTCGGCACTATCGCCCGGCGGTCCGACGGACCGGGTCGAGCCATGCCACCATCCTGTCCACGCGCGGGGTCGCGCGGTCGAGCTTGGCGGCGTCATCCTCGAGCCATACCTCTTCATCGGCGGGAAGCCACCAGCAGCCGATGGTCGACTGGCAGGCGAGGTCGCCGGCGTTCACCATCTGGCGGTGGGTGAACGCCCAGCTGTTCGTGCACCAGCCGCGCTCGCCCTGCTCGGAGGCGCGATAGCTGCGGCAGGTGGCGCACTGGCGCGGGATCTCCGGCGCGACCTCGATGGTCATGTCCAGCGGATCACCCTGCTGTGCGACGAGCGCGCGGACATCGAAATTCGGATCGACGTCCGGCTCGTACATCGCGTCGCGTGGGTCGTCGAGCAGCGCCTCGGGATCGATGGCCGCCTGCACGGCGCGAGTCGGGCGCTCCTCCCTGGTCCGGCGCGGCACCGCGATCGGCGCCCGGGCGGCCATGACGGGCTCGGCCGCCGGTTCCGCCGGCGCCGCATCAAAGAGGCGCGAGCGAAAGGCGCTCAGACCCGCGTCGTTGGCGAGGTCGAGCGGTTCGTAGGCGGGCTGGGGCGGGGACTGGACCTCGCTGATCGCCTCCGTGGCGTGCCAGGGGGCGCTCACCCGGGGGCGCTCGACGAACGAGTGCCGGTCCTCCTCGAAGGCTTCCATCGACGTGGTCACGACGGGACCGGTGTCGACCTCCGCCACGGCGTCGATGTACACCGGCTCGGCGTCGTCGGCCCAATCCATCTCGGGATCGACGCGATCGTCCTCGTGCGGCCCCGCGTAGGGGTCGTCGTACGGCACGTAGGGCTCGTCGTAGGCATCCTCGAAGAGATCGTCGTCGTGGGTGGCGGCGTAGACCGGCGCCACGGCCGTGTCGTCCTGCTGCGACCGGCCGCGGAAGATGCCGCGCCACCAACTGTTGCGCGCCGCCGACTCGGGGAGGATCTCCTCCTCGTAGGCGTAGCCGCCGGCGGGCTCGTCGTCCCAGGCCTCCTCGTCGAGCGCCTCTTCCGGTTGGCGGTGCCGCTGGAAGCGGATGCCGCGGCTGGCGAGCCAGTCGGTGTCCACCTGCGGCGGCGCGGCGGCCTTGGCCGTGGCCGGCTCGTCCGCGAGGGCCGGCTCGGCCTGCGCGGTGACGTCCTCGACCGGCGTGTCCTCGATCCTGGGCAGCTCAGGGGCCCGATCGGACGTCGCATCGAGCAGCGGCGGCATGATCGGCCGCCGGGTCTGCTGATGTCGCGCCTCGCGGTCGGCCTTGGCAGCCGCCTTGATCGCCTGGGCTCGCTTGATCACTTCGTCGTAGGGGTTGACCGCCCCGACGTCATCGGGCGATGCGTCGTCCGTCGACTCCGCTATGGCGGTCGTGCGTTCCTGCACATGGCGCCGCAGGCGCGGCAGCTCGACGTCGGCGCGGATCTCCGGCACGGTGTCGAAGCGTGAGTCGTCGCCGTGGCGGCTCGTCAGGCGGCCGGTGTCGGGCGACATCTCGGCGGCGGGCACGGCATCGGTGGCCGCCGCGGGGGTATGCTCGTGCGAGCGACGCAGGCGACGGCCACGCGCACTGACGGGCGCGCTGCTCTCGCGCAGCAGGACGTCGTCGGGCTCGTCCGCGGTTGGCGCGGAGTTGGCAGGCGCTTCGTCCTCAACGTAGTCATCGGGCGCGAAGGCCATGCGCCGGGTGGGCGCCTCGGTGATCGGAGCCTCGTCGTCGTAGGCGCCAGGCAGGGGATCACCGGGGTGCGAGCGACGCAACCGATGGCGCTCGCGGGCGCGAAAGATGGCATCGCGGCTGCCGCGGGCCATGATCTCGACGCGGTCCTGCTGATCCCGACGGGCGGGCTCATTGAGGTCGTCGGTGGCGGCGGACAGGCGGCGCGGGGCGGGCCGCTCGTCCTCCGGCAGGAAGGCGGTCTGCTCGACGACGCGGTCGTCACGATCCTCGATGCGGGGGCGGGTGGTGTCGGTATTGGTGACCGAGGTCACCTCGTCGTCGAACGAAGCCCGGTGTTGCATCGCGATGTCCTCCGGCGAGGCGGGTGGGACAGTGCTGGCGACGGCAGGCTCCGCGGCGTTGCGGTCTTCCCAGAAGTCGATACCCCAACTGTTCCTGCATGCGAGCTCGCCATGCCTCACCAGGATGCGGACGTCGCTCGACAGCTGGCGCTTGGGATGGGTGCACCAGCCATTCCCCGACATTCCTGCGTCTTGGAAGTAACGGCAACTCGCACAGCGCCGCTTCGAAACTGACATGCGGATAAGACCCTTTGCTACGCGGAGGGAGTCTGTTTTTGGGCCAAAGCCGGGTCGCGACCTCCCGGATCCCCACGATCGGGAAGGCCTTGATCACAGCACTGGAGAGTTGGGTCACCCCGTTTTCGGAATTGTAACGTGCCGGCAGGGGGTTGTCTACATGACACCATCTGGCCGTTCACGTCGTCCGGACATAATGTCCGGACTTCTCCGGGTTGCGTTTGAATGGCTGTAGCGTACCATCAAACGCATACATCGTGCGATAGGAGCGGGCGACATGATGAGCGATGATCTGTGACTTGCAGTCAGGAAAGCGTGCGCTGGCGGCAGATTGTGAGCGGATGGTGGGACGCGTACACTCGGCGCCGCCGGCCCTCGACTCCGGCAAGAGGCCCTCGTGCGGGCGTATTTCAGAAAGGGTAGGGCGCCGTGCTGGCACTTTCACGGAATGACCTCAGGCAGCTCGTCTCCATGCGAGAGGCGATCGATCTGGTCAAGACGGCGTTCCGCGACCTGACCCGCGGGCGGGCCGTCGTGCCGCTGCGTCTCGCGCTGGACGTGCAGCCGGGGAGCGCGACGACGCTCCTGATGCCGGCGTATCTGCCGGACCTGCCCGCGCTGGGGTTCAAGGCGATCTCGATCTTCCAGGAGAATGGAAAGCGGGGCCTGCCGATCGGCAACGCGATGGTCTGCATGATCGATGCCGAGACGGGTGTGCCCACGGCACTGCTCAACGGCGCGTACCTGACGGCGCTGCGCACGGGAGCGGTCTCCGGCGCGTCGGCGGAGCTGATGGCACGGCCGGACGCGCGACACCTCGTCGTCATCGGCGCCGGCACGCAGGGGGTCACCCAGGCCGCCGCGGTTTGCGCCGCGCGGGACATCGAGCGGATCACGGTCGTTTACCGGCACGAGGCGTCGTGGCGTCGCTATCGCGAGGCGGTGGAGGCCGACTGGCCGGACCTGCTCGACCGGTTGACGGGCACGGAGGAGGCGGAGGCGGCTGTGCGCGCGGCCGACATCGTCTGCGTGGCGACGACGTCGCGGACGCCGGTGTTCGAGGACGCCTGGATCCGGCCCGGCACGCATGTCAGCGGCGTCGGCTCGTTCACGCCGGAGATGCAGGAGGTGCCGGCGGCGTTCGTGGCGCGGGCGCGTGTCGTGGTCGACATGAAGGAGCACGCGCTGGCCGAGGCGGGCGACCTGATCATCCCGCTTCGCGAGGGGCTGATCGCGGAGGGCGACATCGTGGGCGAGCTTGGCGAGGTCGTCGAGGGCAGCGTGACGGCGCGGACATCCGACGAGGAGGTGACGTTCTTCAAGTCGGTCGGCAACGCGGTGCAGGACATCGCCGTGGCGAACGTCGCGGTTCAACGTGCGGTCGAGCGAGGCGTGGGGCAGCAGATCGATCTGGGGTAACCGTCAGATCCGGAATCCGGAACGACACCGCGCCAATGTGGTGGCCGGAATCTGCTGGAGCGAGGGTAGCGGCGGACATGGAGTCCGCCCCTACATCAAGGTTCGCGGCGAGTATGCAGCCTCGTGTTACGCGATTACGTACACCGGAGCTTCCGTAGGGCGCCCTGACCGGCCCAAGAACCGCATATGCGGTGGCACGTCCACGCCAAAACAACCAACGGCCCCGGCAGTTTCGCCGGGGCCATTGTTCGTCGTGCTGTCTTGTGCCGTTGGCTAGTCGCCCGCGGCGAGGGCCGGCTCCTGAACCGAGATCGGGCAGGTACCGGTCGGGCAGACGCCGTCGACGATGTGCTTGCGGAACTCTTCCTCGTAGTGCTCGATCATGCCGAGCAGCGGCACCGGCGCGACCTGGCCGAGACCGCAGAGCGAGAGCTCGATGATGTGCTTGCTGGTGCGCTTGATCAGCGCCAGGTCCTCGAGCGTGCCCCGCCCGAAGCGGATGCGGTCGAGGATCTCGACCAGCGCCGGGTTGCCGAGGCGGCAGGGCACACACTTGGAGCAGGACTCGTAGCGGTTGAATGCCGTCAGGTAGCGGGCGAAGTCGACGACGCAGACGTTCTCGTCGAAGATCACCCAGCCGCCCGAGCCGAGCATCGCGTTGAACTTGCCGAGCGAGTCGAAGTCGACCGGCTCGTCGAGGTGGTCGTTCGTCATCGGCCCGGCGGAGACGCCGCCGGTCTGGACGCCCTTGAAGGCGTAGCCCTCGCGCATGCCGCCGAAGACGTCATCGAGCAGCGTGCGGAGCGTCATGCCCATCTCGACCTCGACGACGCCGTGGTGGTGCATGGGGCCCTGCACCGTCATGAGCTTGGTGCCCTTGCTCTTCTCGGTGCCGAGCTTGGCGTACCACTCACCCCCGTTGACGATGATGTCCGGGATGTTGGCGAGCGTCTCGGTGTTGTTGGCGACGGTCGGGCGCTTCCAGAGGCCCTCCTCGACCGAGCGGGGCGGCTTGGTGCGCGGCTGGCCGCGGACGCCCATGACGGAGTACATCAGCGCCGAGGCCTCGCCGCAGATGTAGGCGCCGCCGCCGGTGCGGACGCGGAAGGCGACGTTCTTGCCGGTGCCGAGGACGTTCTTGCCGATCAGGCCAAGGCGCTCGGCGTCGGCGACGGCCTTGCGGAAGCGCCGGATGGCGAGCGGGTATTCGCCGCCGATGTAGTTGTAGCCGCGCTCGGCGCCGCAGGCGATGCAGGCGATCAGGATGCCCTCGAGGATCCGGTGCGGATCGCTCTCGTGCAGGTGCCGGTCCTTGTAGACGTTGGGCTCGCCCTCGTGGCTGTTGCAGACGACGAACTTGGGATGGTTGGTCGCCTTGCGGCCGCTCTCCCACTTGATGCCGGCCGGGAAGCCGCCGCCCCCACGGCCGCGGACGTTGGAGGCCGTCACTTCGGCGATGGCCTCTTCCTGGCTGAGCTCGAAGAGCACCTTGAAGTAGCCCTGGTAGGCGCCGCGGGCGATGGCATCCTCGATGGAGTCGGGCTCGATCACGCCGGCGTTGCGGGTGATGAGCTGCATCTGCTTGTTGAAGAAGGGGTGCTCGCTGAGCGAGGGCAGGGTGTTGTAGCCCTCCCCGGCGCGGACGCCGATCGCGAGGTCGTCGCGGGCGCCGGCCAGCACGGCGGGCACCTCATCGACGCCGACGGGGCCGTAGACGACCGGCGGGGCGCCGGGGCGCTTGATCTCGATCCAGGGCTCCATCCAGAAGGCACCGTTGCCGCTGACTTCGCGGACGACGGCGCTGCCGCCCATCTCGCGGCGGCACGCGTCGAGGACTTCGAGCGCGCCCTTGGCGATGGAGCTGCTGCCGACGCCGACGCTGACGACGGTGCTGGCGCCTTCCCAGAG
>DATLHE010000455.1:0-29883 GCA_035540335.1 Thermomicrobiales bacterium
CCTCCGGAGAGGCCGACGAACTGGCCTACAGCGGCTATCTCGACGCCAGCAGGATGCCCACGGGCACGCCGGAAGAGAAGACGCTGCGGCGGCAAACGATGCAGGGCGCGATCCTCCACGCCGCCGAGGTGCCGCTGGAGCTGGCAGCTGCAAGCGTTCGCCTGCTTGAGCACGTGGCACCGGTGATCGCGCACGGGAATGCGCATGTGCTCTCCGATGCGGAGATCGCCGTCGTCCTCGGCAAGGCCTGCGTCGACGCCTCGCTCGTCAACGTGCGGATCAACCTGCCGCTGATCAAGGACGTCGAGGCCGCGGGCGCCATCCGCGGCAAGGCGCAGCAGATCGAGCAGCAGGTGCGGCATCACGAGGAGCAGCTGCGAAAGGCGCTGGATGAACGCCGATCATCGTGATCGCGCCGGGGATGCGCGGGCGGGTCACGCGTATGGACACACGCCCTTCCGCATTCCCCTGCCCGTCCAGACCATCGTCGATACGCTCTCGGCCCGGAGCGAGGTGGTCGCCATCGCGCTGGGCGGCTCGCAAGCGACGAAGAACGCCGACGCCGCGTCGGATGTCGACATCTCTGTCTTTGTGACCGCTGACATCCCGCTCGACGTCCGCCGCAATCTCGCGACGCGCTTCGATCCCGCGCCGGAGATCGACAACCGCTGGTTTGGTCCGACGGACGAATGGGCCGACGCAGCGTCCGGGACGGCGATCGACCTCATGTACTGGGAGCGCGGCTGGTTCGAGGAGCAGCTCCGCGCCGTGATCGAGGACCATCGACCCGCGCTGGGCTATACCACCGCACTCTGGTTCACGATGCGCCACGCCACGTCGCTCTTCGATCGCGATGGCTGGCTCGCCGGGATGCAGGACGACGCGACACGCCCCTATCCCGACGAGCTGGCGCGAGCCATTGTGGCCTTCAATCATCCCCTCCTCCGCACCGCTCGTTCGTCATGGCGACATCAGATCGACCTCGCCATCACGCGCGACGATCCGGTGAGCATCCAGCACCGGGCGAGCGAGCTCCTCGCCAGCGCCTTCGACATCGTCTTCGCCTCCACCCGCGCGTTGCACCCCGGCGAGAAGCGCCTGCTGATGCATGTGGAAGCGCTCGAGGGCGTACCGGCCTACCTCCCCCACCGGATACGCGCGCTGCTGCACGCGGCGTCCGGCGCGGACCGCGCCGCCGTGCTGCCCGCCGTCGACGACCTGTGCGACGCGATCGATGAGCTGGTCCACGCGAGCGGGCTGTAGGATGGAAGCATGGTCCGCATCCACGTGATCGGCCGGGTCAGCCCGCCACTGCCGGCCGCGAAGGAGACGCTCATGCACCCGACACTCCCCGGCATTCACCATGTCACGGCCATCGCCGGCGCCCCACAGCGCTCCATCGACTTCTACGTCGGCGTGCTCGGGCTCCGCATGGTCAAGCAGACGGTCAACTTCGACGATCCGGAGCGCTACCACCTCTACTTCGGAAACACCGAGGGCGCGCCGGGGACGCTCCTGACGTTCTTCTCCTGGCCGGATGGCACCCGTGGCCGGCAAGGGATCGGGCAGTTCGCGACGATCTCGCTCGCCATCCCGGAGGGCGCGCTCGGCTTCTGGCTCGAACGCCTGGTGCGCTTCGGCGTGGCGCACGACCATCCGATCAGGCGGTTCGGGGAGCAGGTCGTCGCCCTCAAGGATCCGGACGGCATCCCGCTCGAGCTGGTCGCGTCACCCGCGGCCGGCCAGGTTCCAGGCTCGGCCCTCGGCGATGTGCCGGCGGACCATGCCATCCGGCGCGTCCACGGCGTCGAGCTGTGGGAGGACGACCAGGCCCGAACGGAGACATTCCTCACCGGGGTGCTCGGCTTCAGGGTCGATCAGGCGGAGGGGAATCGGACGCGCCTGACCACGGGCGACGGTGGGCCGGGCACATACGTCGAGCTGGTCCGGGCGACGGATTTCTGGGGCAGCGTCGAGGGCGTCGGGGTGATTCACCACGTCGCCTGGCGCACGGCCGACGACGAGGAGGAAGCGGTTTGGCGAACGTTCCTGACGGGACGAGACCTGCGCGTGACGCCGGTGCGCGACCGGCAGTACTTTCGCTCGATCTACTTCAACGAGCCTGGCGGCGCGCTCTTCGAGATCGCGACCGACCCGCCCGGATTCGCCATCGATGAGGCGCCGGCGGAGCTCGGCACGCATCTCAAGCTCCCGCCCCAGTACGAGGGCCGGCGCGCCGCCCTGGAGCGGTCGCTGGAGCCGATCTACCCGCCCGGCACCCCATCCCCGACCGAGATGAGCGGCCCGTAGATATAGCCGTCGCGCTCGTTGCAGCGGACGGGCAACCACTCGCCCTCCGCAGGGCCACGCACGTCCACCACGGAGCCATCGGGCAGCACCGCGATCACCTCGGACGTCTCGTCGGGCGCAACGAGGCAGAGCGCCCCGAGCCCGTTCGTGTCCACGATGGTGCCGACCGCCGGTGCGGTCGTTGGGGGCGGCGCGGGCGGCGTGGCTTGATCGTCGCCACACGTGAGCGTCCCCGCATCGAGCACGGCGCTCGTGGTGTCGATGAACTCATAGCTCGCGCCTCCGGCACCGAGCTCGAGTCGCAGCGCGCCGAAGGAATTGAAGGCCGACTGCGCCCGTTCATCGCCGACCATGAACGGGATGAGCTTGTGACCACCCGTGCCCACGACGATCTGCGTCGTGCCGTCCGGATCCGCCATGCCGTCCCCGTCCATCGGGACCCATCGCTGGTAGTTGTGCTCGTGACCGGCGAGCACGAGATCGACCCCCTCGTCGGCGAAGAGCTGCCAGATCGCATCCAGCTGGCTGTAGTCGTAGTTGGTGTGCAGTCCCCAGCGGGGATTGTGCATGTAGACGAGCGTGCAGCCGTCGTTATCGTCCTCGGCCAGCGCTGCCTTCAGCCACTCGAACTGCGTTGTCCCGGGCTGCAGCTCGCCAAATCGATCGGTTGAATCGAGCGCGATCAGGCGCCAACTCCCCGCGGTGGTGGTGTAATAGTGTTGGTTCGAATCCCAGTAATCCCGGTAACCCTGGAAGTTGCGCCCGCCCTCATGGTCGCCCGGCACCGGGTTGGTGATCGACTTCATCTTCCCCAACGTTGGGTCGTAATAGTTCATGAACTCGGAGTAGGACCCCACGTTGTAAACGTCGCCCAGGTAGAGCAGCATGTCGGGATCCCATCCGTCGATCAGCTCGGCGACGTCATACGTGCTGGCCATGCCGCTCGCGCCGTCTCCCACAGCCGCAACGACGACCGGTTCGGTGCTCTCGACCACATAGGGCTTCCAGCGGCCCGTGCTGATCGGCAGCCGGCTCACGCCGTTCGCCGTCGCGACGTCCACACCCACGGACTGCGTCGTGAAATCGCCATCGGCGAGCAGGACCTCGACCTCGAGGCGGTACGCCGCGTCGGCCCAGCGCTCGGTCGGCAACGTGAAAGAATACGGCGCCTCGTAGTCGCGCAGAACCGTAGTCCGCTGATCGCGATCGGCGGCGGTGAAATAGAACTGCGCGTGTTCGATCTCGGGGAGCCAGCCCGATTCGAGCTCGAAGGTGGCCGAGACAGGGACATCACCGGACAGGACGTCTCCGTTAAGAACTCCCGTGAGGCAAAGTCGCACCGAATAGGCGCCGGAGTCCGGCCCATCCACGACGCAGGTCCCGTCATCCTGCGCCGTCGCGGTCGTTCCGCCGGGCGCGACCGAGAGCATGACGAGACCCAACGCGACGATCAGGTGCGCGAGTGCCCGCCCTGGCAGGCTGTGCCGGCTGCGGCCCGCTGAAGGTGCTGTACGCGACGCCGGGGGACGCCCGAATGTGAGACGATTGGCGAAGTGCATCGTGGGTTGCATGCTCCTCGAGAGGTCGTGAAGCCACACAGGTCCCATGCGCGAGATACGCGACGACGCCATTCTATCACCACAGCGACCTGATCGGGCCATGGGCCCGCGCGCATCGGCCTAGCCATTTCACCTTGTTCAGGACGACGAGACCGGCCCGTAAGTCGCACGTCGGCTATGCCTCGGCCTGCCGGGGGCGGTACTGCAGGGCCTCGGCCACGTGCTCGGCCCGAATCGCCTCCGCCCCTGCGAGGTCGGCAATCGTCCGCGCCAGCTTCAGCACTCGATGATAGGCGCGGGCGGACAGGCTCAGCTGACGCACGGCCGCGCGGACCAGGTGCTCGCCCGCCTCGTCGAGCCGGGCGTGTTTCTGCACCTCGCGGGGCCCCATGTCGGCGTTGGTCAGCAAGTCGCCCTCACGATATCGCTCCGCCTGGATCTCCCGCGCCCGCTCCACGCGCTCGCGGACGCATGCGGACCGCTCGCCGGGACGACGATCGGCCAGCTGCTCATACTCGATCCGCGGCACCTCGAGGTGGATGTCGATCCGGTCCAGCAACGGCCCGCTGATGCGCTTCTGGTACCGCGTGACCGCCGAAGGGTTGCAGCGGCATTCCCGCACGGGATCACCGAAGAAGCCGCAGGGGCAAGGGTTCATCGCGGCGATCAGCGTCACGTTCGCGGGAAAGCTGAGCGTGCCCGAGGCCCTCGCCAGCGTCACGCGGCGGTCCTCCAGCGGCTGCCGGAGCACCTCCAGTGTCTGCGTGCCGAACTCCGGCAGCTCATCGAGGAACAGGACGCCCCGGTGCGCCAGGCTGATCTCCCCCGGGCGCGGCCAGGTCCCGCCGCCGACGAGTCCGGCGTGACTCGTCGTGTGATGCGGCGAGCGGAACGGGCGGTCGCTGATCAGCGGCGTTTCCGGCGGCAACAGTCCGCGCACGCTGTAGATGCGCGTCACCTCCAGGGCCTCGTCCAGGCTCATCGGCGGCAGGATCGACGGCATGGCCCGCGCCAGGAGCGTCTTGCCGGATCCCGGCGGACCGCTCATGACCAGGTTATGCGCGCCGGCGGCGGCGACCTCCAACCCCCTCTTGACGTGCTCCTGCCCGCGAATGTCGGCGAAATCGGTCACCTCCCCCGCCACCAAACCCGCCAGCCCATCCGGATCCCCATCCAGCCGGGCGATCGGCACGGCGCCGGTCAGATGGTTCACCAGATCGGCGAGCGTTCGGATCGGATAGACCTCCACCGTCGAGATCAGCGCCGCCTCGCGCGCGTCGACCTCGGGCACGAACGCCCGGCGCAGGCCGCGCTCGGCCGCCAGCGAGACCATGGAGATGATGCCCGGCGTGTGCCGCACATGCCCGTCCAGCGACAGCTCCCCAACGATCAGCGTATCCTGCACGTCCGCCAGGATCTGGTTCGAGGAGAGCAGGATGCCGATCGCGATCGGCAGATCGTAGGTCGGCCCGGCCTTCTTGATGTCCGCGGGCGCCAGGTTGACCGTCACCCGGCCGTGGGGAAAGCGACCGCCGGAGTTGCGGATCGCCGAGCGCACGCGCTCCTTGCTCTCCTGCACAGCGGCGTCCGGCAACCCGACAAGCACCATGCCGGGCTGCCCGCCGGGGCCGACGTCGACTTCGACCTCCACCAATACTCCGTCGAGTCCCACGACCGCGCAGCTGAAGACCTTCGCGAGCACCGGTGCCATCCTTGCAAGTGATGCAACGGCCGACGCGGCCGCCACGCCTTTGGGCCGACAACACAGTCAACCCTTCGCCATAGGACCCAATTTCGTGGAGTTTCTGCTGGAAATGTAGCAGACAGACGAGGGCCGTACACGGATCTCCGTGAGCGGCCCTCAATACCATTCGCGTGGGATGTGTCGAAGACGGGCGTCGGGCGTCCTGGTCAGCCTTACCCGTCGGCGCCGGCGAGCACGGCCTCGGACAGGGGAATGCTCCCGGCCGGCGTGACGAGCGAGAGACGAGGCGACACCGTATCCCAGATGTGGCCAAACATCGCCTGCAGGTCATCGCAGTAGACACTCGGGTTGTCGAACCCGCGCGCCGACGACCATCGGTGCGGCAGATAGCCACCGCCGCATGCGCGCCGGTATTCACATCCCCGGCACGTCTCGCTCAACGAGAGCGAGGCTTCGAAGGCACGCCGCCAGACGGGATTCGACGTCACGTCCTGGAAGGTGTGCTCAAAGACGTTGATACCCGTCCTGGTGCTCGCATCGCCGGTGATCCGCAGGACGTCCAGCGGCTCCAGCGAGCCGTCGGGCAGCAGCGTGAGCGTTTGGATCGGCCCGTAGCCGATGGCTTCGGAATGCGCCTCGCCGCCAAGAAGCCCCACCAGCATGGATTTTGGGAATCGAACGCCGATGCCCCGCTCCGCATAGGTCTCGAACCAGAGATCGAACAGCCGGTTATAGAAGCCACGGATCGACGGCATCTCGTCCTCATGCGTGGCGTCGGGAATCAGGATGTCGAAATGGCGGATGCCCAGCTCGTCCACGATGTGTGCGACAACGGCGTCCGGGTCGGCCGCCGGATCGCAGACCGAGAGCACCGTCGGCTCCACGCCCACATCCTGAAGCAGCCGCAGCCCGCGCACCGCCCGCGCGTAGCTGCCACGTCCACGCAGGTCGACACGCGCGGCATCATGCGTCGCTTGCGGACCGTCAATGCTGACGGTGACCGTGATGCCGAACAGCTTGAGCATGGCGGCCCACTCCTCATCGAGCAGCACCCCATTGGTCGTCATCGAGAGTCGAAAATCGCACCCGGTTTCCCGATGCACGCGGGCGATCCCCTGCATGAGACCAAGAAACCGCTTCTTCCCGAACATCAGCGGCTCGCCGCCATGGAACAGGATGGAAAAGCGACGCAGCCCGTGATCCCGGATGTGCGCCGTCAGCCGATCGAGAAACGCCCTCTCGGCGGCCACCGTCAGCAACGGAGGCTGCTCGTAGACCGAGGCGTCCCGGAACCAGTAGCAATAGGTGCAGTTGAGATTGCAGCGCGACGAGAGCTTCAAGAGGATATACGAGAAGACTGGAACATCCATCTGATCCCCCTGCCCGGCGGGTATGGGGCGGCGCGCACCCGGAGCGTTACGGCCGCTTCTTCAGCTCGCCCAGGATGTCCTGCACGAAGGCATAGTTGTCGGGGGAGAAGCGCTTGAGCAGTTCGAGGCGGCGCTCGTTGACCAGGTCCTCGATCGCCACGATGTCCACGGTCCGGTCGTACTGGTTGTATTCCTTGTCGTAGTTGTCCTTGTCATACCCCCGGTAGTACGTCTTGTCGTAGCCGGCGACGGGGGAGTTGCCGAAATCCACCTCCCGCCGCACTTCGCGGAGAATATCCTCGAGGACGCCGGGGTTGGCGCGCAGGTCGATCGTCTCGCCGTACGTGCTCACCAAGCGCTCAATCGTCTCTCGGCTCAGCTCAGGCATCACCATCTCCAATTCACGTCTGCATCACGTCACCGGCGGAACCGGTCCCGGGCTCTGCGTTCTCGTCTGGATATATATGACGCTAGGCAATATATACCGAGAAGTCAATATGCAATCCATGAAATGGAACCATGAACTAGCCAGATTGAGTCATCGACGCGCGGGTGGCGACCCCGTTTCACGCCGGCCCGGCGCTCCATGCGCCTTTTGTATGCAGGAACAAGCCGACATGTAGCAGAATCAAGGGAGCACATGGCGACGACGCGACGCGCAACGGGCACGCCGCCGAACGCCAACAGACGAACACATCGGGGCCCACTCGTGAACACCACCAGTACGCACGCAACACGACCTGTCGACCTCTCCCCACACCTAATGAAGCGCCTGGCACAGACCCTTGGACGCGGCCTGCTGCGCCGCTGTCCGTACTGCGGCGGACCGAAGATCTTCAAGAACTGGTTCAGCCTCAAGGACCGCTGTCCGAGCTGCAACACGCTCTTCGCGCATGAAGGCGGCTACTTTCTGGGCGCTTACCCGCTCAATCTCGTGCTGACCTCAGTCATCGCCGTTTTGGTCGCAATCTGGCTGATCGCCGGGACGGATCTCTCCGTGCTCGAAATGCAGATCATCGCCGTCGCCCTCGTCATCGGCCTGCCGCTCTTCTTCTACCCCTACACGCTGTCGTTGTGGATGGCGATCGATCTGACCCTGCATCCGGACTTCGCGGATCGCGAACACGCCTGACCCCGGCCGCGTCTTGTGCAGAGAATCACAAGCGTGGTACAAGAGGGGCAAGACGACGGCAATGGCGACGTCGTATCCGCTCGGGCCGCGGAAGGGAGAACCCGGCGTCGCCGCTCTTCCGTCTGCCCCATTCCCAGGGAATCCCCATCCCATGACGACAGCCCGATCCATCATCAATGGCGACAATCAGCTCAAGCTCGCGATCCAGCGGTCTGGCCGGCTCACCGACCATTCGATCGAGACGCTGCGCCATATCGGGCTGTCGTTCGAGAGCTACGGCCAACGCCTCTTCTCCCGCGCGCGCAACTTCCCGCTCTCGATCCTCTACGCCCGTGATGACGACATTCCCGATTATGTCGCGCTCGAGACCGTCGACCTCGGCATCGTCGGCCGCAACCTCGTCCACGAGCAGGACACGGACGTCGAGGAGCTCCACGCCTTCGGCTTCGGCTACTGCTCGCTCGTCGTCGCCGTGCCGAACGAGTCGCCCGTGACCTCGCCCGACCAATTGCTGAACGCCCGCGTCGCCACCTCCTATCCGGAGTCGGCCCGCCGCTTCTTCGCCGAGCTCGGCGGCTCGCCGGAGATCATCACGATCAGCGGCTCCGTCGAGGTCACCCCGGCGCTCGGTGTCGCGGACGCGATCGTCGAGCTCACCGCCACCGGGTCCTCCCTCCAGCTCAACGACCTGCGCTCGATCCACACGGTCCTCGAATCCGAGGCCGTCCTGATCGCCAACAAGCGGTCGATGGACGACCCGCGGAAGCGCGAGAACATCGACCGCCTGCTCATGCGCTTCCGCGCGGTCGACGCCGCCTCGAAGTACAAGTACGTGATGATGAACGCGCAGGAGTCCCGGCTCCCGGAGATCCGCGCCGTCCTGCCGGGCCTCAAGGCCCCCACCGTCGTGCCCCTCGCCGATCCCGGCTGGGTGGCGGTCCATTCGGCGATCAAGGAAGAAGAGTTCTGGGAGAAGATCGAGCAGTTGCGCGCCGCCGGCGCGAGCGAGATCCTCGTCTCGTCGCTGGACAAGCTCCTGCTCTAGCCTATTCCTCCCGGCATTCGCCCATCGATGACAAAGGATCCCCGGCCGTGGCTCGTTCGATGACCTCCTTCGTTCGTTCGTATTTGACCCCCGCGCCGGGCTACACCCCCGGCGCCTCGGAGCTGACTGACAAGCCGGTCCTCCGCCTCGACTGGAACGAGTCGCCCTATGGTCTCTCGCCGAAGGCGCAGGAGACGCTCGTCACCTTCCGCAACGGCAACCGCTATCCGGACTACCAGCAGGAGCGCCTGCGCGAGGCGCTCGCGCGCTACATCGGCGTCGGCGCCGGGCGCATCGTCCCCGGCGCGGGCCTCGATGATGTCTTCAACACCCTCGCCATGCTCCTCATCGAGCCTGGCGACGAGATCGTCATCGCCGACCCGACCTTCGGCGTCTACCGCAGTCTCTTCTCGCTGCACAACGGCGTCGTCCGCAACGTCCCGCTCGGACCCGCGCCGGACTTCGCGCTCGACGTCGACGGCATCATCGCCGCCGTCACCCCGCGCACGAAGCTCGTCATGCTCTGCGACCCGAACAACCCGACTGGCAACCTCTTCCCGCCCGCCGACATCGAGCGCGTGGTCGACAGCGTGCCCTGCCTCGTCGGCATCGATGAGGCCTATGCCGAGTTCAGCGGCACGGACCATCTCGACCTCGCCAACACGCGCGACAACGTCATCCTCTTCCGCACGCTCAGCAAGTTCGCCGGCCTGGCCGGCTTCCGCGTCGGCTACGGCATTTTCCCGGAGTCGCTCACGCCCTTCCTGCCGCGCGTGATCCCGGCGTTCGGCAACATCTCGACGCTCGCGTCCGAGATCGCCGTCGCCTCGCTCGACGATCTCGACTTCTTGAAGGGCAACCGCGACGCGATCCTCGCCGAGCGCGAGCGCGTCCGCGCCGCCCTGGCCACCCTGCCGGGCGTGACGCCCTACCCCTCGGCGACCAACTTCATCCTCTTCGCGCTGCCGGTCACCGATAGCACCAGCATCCAGGACGCGCTCGCGGAGCACGACACCTACGTCCGCCGCTTTGGCAAGCCGGAGTTCGGCCTGGAGCACTGCCTCCGCGTGACGATCAGCACGCCGGAGGAGAACGATGCGTTCCTCGCCGCGCTGCGGGACGCGCTTGTCGCCGCGCCGGTCTCGGGTTAGGGGGGGTCCACCACATGAGTGAGCAGTCGCTCCGCTTTCGCACCAGCACCATCTCGCGCCGCACCGGCGAGACGTCGGTCGAGATGCGCCTTAACGTCGACGGCCAGGGCAAGGTCCAGGCGCAGACCGGCGTGCTCTTCCTCGACCACATGCTCGACGCGCTCGGCCGCCACGGCCGCCTCGATCTCACCGTCTCCGCCACCGGCGACGCCGACATGGACGCCCATCACACCGTCGAGGATGTCGGCATCGTCTTCGGGCAGGCGCTGAAGGCCGCCCTCGGCGACCGTGCCGGCATCGAGCGCTACGGCCACGCCTACGCCCCGCTCGACGAGGCGCTGGCGCGCGTCGTCGTCGATTGCTCGGGCCGCCCGTTCCTCGAGTGCAATGCGGCCATGCCGGAGCCGGTGATCGGCGCGGCCTTCGCCGCCAGCCTCGTCGAGGAATTCTGGCGCGCCGTTGCCATGAACGCCGGGCTGACGATGCACATCGACCTCCTGCGCGCGCGCAACAGCCACCATGCGGCCGAGGCGATCTTCAAGGCCGCCGCCGTCGCCCTGCGCGCGGCCGTCCGCCTGACCGGCCCGGTGGGCGCCGTCCCGTCTACGAAGGGTGTGCTCGCATGATCACCATCATCGATTACGGCGCCGGCAACCTCCGCTCCATCCAGCGCGCGATCGAGGCCGGCGGCGGCGAGGTCACCATCACCGCCGACCCGGACCAGGTGCGCGACGCCGAGCGCGTGGTCCTGCCCGGCGTCGGCAACGCCAGGGCCGCCATGGAGCGACTCAACGGCATGGGGATGGCCGACGCCGTCACGGAGAGCGTCGCGGAGGGCATGCCCCTGCTCGGCGTCTGCCTCGGTATGCAGCTACTGTTCGGCGACCAGGAGGAGGGCCCGACCACCGGCCTCGGCCTGCTCGCGGGCGACGCCCGCAAGCTCCCCGCCGACCACAAGATCCCGCACATGGGCTGGAACACCGTCCGCTTCGCGGCGCACACGCCCCTGTCGGACTCGCCGGAGTCGCCCTTCTACTTCGTCCACTCCTACATCGTGAACCCGGCTAGCGAGGCCGACATCGCGGGCGTCACCGACTACGGCGTGCCGTTCCCGAGCATCGTGATCCACGACAACGTCTGGGGCACACAGTTCCACCCGGAGAAGAGTGGCGACGCCGGCCTGCGCCTGATCGCCGAGTGGCTTCGCTGGAAGCCGTAAGGACGCACCACATGATCGTCTACCCCGCCGTCGACATCCGCGGCGGCAAGGCCGTGCAGCTTGTCGAGGGTGACTACAATCGGGAGACCGTCTTCGACGCCGACCCGGTCGACGCCGCGCGGCGCTGGGCGGACGCCGGCGCGAAGTGGATCCACATCGTCGATCTCGACGGCGCCCGCGACGGCGTCCGCGCCAACCAGGAGGCCATCGCGCGCATCCGCAAGGCCGTCCACGTGAAACTGGAGCTCGGCGGTGGCCTCCGAACCATGGACGACCTGGACGCGATGTACGCACTCGGCATCGACCGCATGGTGATCGGCTCGGCCGCCGTCACCAACCCGAAGCTCGTCTCGAAAGCCGTCGTCCGCTTCGGCGGCCTCATCGGCGTTGGCCTCGACGCGCGCGACGGCAAGCTCGCCTCACACGGCTGGATCGACCAGACGGAGGTCGACGCGCTGGAGGCGGCCCGCCGCTTCGCCGCCGACGGCGTCGAGCACGTGATCTTCACGGATATCCGGCGTGACGGCAACATGCAGGGCCCCAACCTCGCCGCGCTCAAGGAGATGGTCGACGCCGTCCCGGCGAATGTCATCGCCTCTGGCGGCATCTCCACCCTTCAGGATCTTGAGGCCGTGCGCGATCTGGGCGCCGCCGGCGCCATCATCGGCAGCGCCCTCTACAAGGGCGCGATCGCCCTCCCCGACGTGCTCGCGATCGCGGCCGGAAAGGACCCCTCATGACCACCACGACCACCACGAACAACCTGACCGCGCGGGTCATCCCCTGCCTCGACGTCGCCGATGGCCGCGTCGTCAAGGGCGTCGAGTTCGTCGATCTGCGCGACGCGGGCGATCCGGTCGAGATGGCCGCGCTCTACAACCGCGAGGGCGCGGACGAGCTCGTCTTCCTCGACATCACGGCCAGCTCCGACAACCGCAAGACGATCATCGACGTCGTCCGCCAGACGGCCGACCAGGTCTTCATCCCGCTCACCGTCGGCGGCGGCGTCCGCAGCGTTGAGGACATGCGTGCCCTGCTCGCGGCCGGCGCGGACAAGGTCGGCGTCAACACCGCGGCGCTCACCACCCCGGACCTGATCAACCAGGGCGCCGATCAGTTCGGCTCCCAGTGCGTCGTCGTCGCCATCGACGCCCGGCAGGTGCCGGGCGAGCAGCGGTGGGAGGTCTACACCCACGGCGGGCGCACACCCACCGGCCGCGATGCGGTGGCATGGGCCCAGGAGGCCGAGCAGCGCGGCGCCGGCGAGATCCTCCTGACGAGCATGAACCGCGACGGCACCAGGGCGGGCTACGATCTCGCCCTCCTCGAGGCGGTCGGCGGCGATGTCAACATCCCGGTCATCGCCTCCGGCGGCGCCGGCACGCTCGAGCACTTCCGTGAGGCGCTCCTGCCCGGCCGCGCCGACGCCGTGCTCGCCGCCTCGCTCTTCCACTTCGGCACGCTGCGCATCGCGGACGTGAAGCAGTACCTCCACGAGCAAGGCGTGCCCGTGCGGTTGGAGACGACACGATGAGCGACGCCGCGACCGCCACGCTGCCGATCACGTTCTCTCCGGACGACGGTCTCATTCCCGTCGTGATCCAGGACGCGACGAGCGGCGACGTGCTGATGGTCGGCTTCATGAACGAGGAGGCCCTGGTGGCGACGCGCACGACCGGGCTCGTCCACTTCTGGAGCCGCTCCCGCCAGCAGCTGTGGCAGAAGGGTGGCACCTCCGGCCATGTGCAGCGCGTCCGCGGCATCTATGTCAATTGCGACCAGAACAGCCTGCTGATCGAGGTCGACCAGGCCGGAGCCGTCTGTCACGACGGTTACCCCACCTGCTACTACCGACGTCTGGAGCCCGACAACTCGCTCCAGACGATCCGCGAGCGCTGGTTCGACCCCACCGATGTCTATGGCGCGTCCGAAGGCATTGCGGGCCTGACACAGCGCTGGTGGGGCGCCTACGCCTACCTCCGGGACAACGATCTGGCGAGCGTGTCCCGCACCTCCCGCACGCTGCGCAATCCATCGACGTCGGTGCTGTCCCGCGTCGCGGACGAGCTGCGGGAGCTGGCCGGGGTCGTCGATGGCTCGCATGTCCATCGCACCCAGCGCGACGACACGCTGCTGGAGGCCGGCCAGGTCTGCTACTGGACCGCGGTCGAGGCCGTTCGCGCCGGCCTGACGTGGGAGGAGGTGCGCCCGGACCGCGCGCTGGACCGCACCCCGGACGACGCGACGATACCGGCCACGACGCTCGTCTCCCTGCTCAACGCCAGGGCGGATGCCCTCGGCGAGAGCCCGCTCACCGCCGCCGAGGCGCACGACGTCTTCGCCCTCGCCGGCACCGTCTGCGCCGCGATGGGGCTCCTGCCATCCGACCTGATCCTGCGGGACCTCGAGGAATTGCGGACGCGGTCCTACCTGGAGCCGTACTTCGACCGGTAGCTCAGGCGGAGCGTCTCGATCAGCGCGATGACGCACAGCGCCGCGGCGACCGCCGCCGCGGAGATCGCGGCGATGACCAGCAGGCGCTGTCTCGTCTCCTTGGCCGGCTCGGCGATCCGGTCAAGCATCGTCACTGTGGCCTGCTCGTCCGCCGGCACGATGTGGTACGTGTTGACCGCCTCCGGCAGCACCGCCTCCATGCCCCGCGCGACGGCGGTGACCTCCGCCGGCTCATCGCCCCGGATGAAGACACGCGCTTCGCGGCTGTACCGCGAGGCCGACACCATGTCCGCGACATCCTTCGCGCTGACGTCCGCCTGCATCTCCGCCGGCAGCTTCGTGTGGACGTTTTCGGCAACGGAATCGGAGCGCAACACGGCCGTGAGGTCATCCAGCAGGATCGAATCCGGGTAGGTCGCAACCGCCGACTTCTGCGGGTTGCCCGGAAAGACGATTACCGCGCTGAACTGCGTCTGCCACGGCGCGGGCGGAAGCAGGAGCAGCGCGAGCACCAGGGCAAAGGCGGGAACGCCCAGCGCCAGCCACCACCACCGGCGCAGCGCCCCCAGATAGGTCCATACATCCATGCGTCAGTAAGCCCCTCGCCCCAGGATCACAGCCGGGATCGTTCGCAGGAGGATCTTGGTATCCAGCCACGGCGACCAGTTCTCGGCGTAGTACAGATCGAGGCGCACCATCTCGTCGAACGCGAGGTTGCTCCGCCCGTTGATCTGCCAGAGCCCGGTCAGCCCCGGCTGCAGCAGCAGGCGCTGCAGATGCCATTCCTCGTATGCCGCCACCTCGCGCGCCAGCGGCGGACGTGGGCCGATCACGCTCATCTCGCCACGCAGCACGTTCAGGAACTGCGGCAGCTCATCGAGGCTGAACCTGCGCAGGACCCGGCCAACCCGCGTCATGCGCGGATCGTTCGGGTCCTTGAACAACCGCCCATCGGAGCCCTCCATGGACTTCACCATGTCGGCCCACAGCTCGTCCGCGTTCGTCACCATGCAGCGGAACTTGATCATCATGAACGGGCGGCCATACTTGCCCACGCGTTGCTGCAGGTAGAACACCGGCCCGCGCGAGTCACGCTTGATCAGGACGGCGATGACGAGCATCGGGACAAGCGCCAAGGCGAGGACGGCTGCGGAGAAGAGAACGTCGATCGATCGCTTCAGGAAGGCATTCCAGCCACGGATCGACGCGTCGCGGACGCCGATCGTCGGCACCCCGCCGACTTCCGAGAAGTCGACCCGGTCCAGCGAGATCTGCAGCAGGTCAGGCACGATCCGGAACTGCACGACGGTGTCGCGGCACTGCTCGAGCACGGACGTCGCGCTGGCCGAGCCTCGTCCGTTCTCCAGCACCACGACTTCGTCGACCCGGTGGCGCCGCACCAGCTCGCCCACCTCGCCGACGGTGCCGAGGCGCGGGCAGGTCAGGATGCCGCGCTCCGTGGCGACGTTGACGCTGTCACCGCGCGACGGATCGCCCGCGTATCCGATCAGCCGGTAGCCGAGCTCGGCATTGCTGAGCATCGACTGCATGATCCTGCGGCCGTTCTCGCCCTCGCCCACAATGAGCACACGATCGATGCCGATGCCTCTCCGCCACAGCCAGCGCTTCATCGCCGCCCACAGGAACCGGTGCGCAAGCATGAAGGTGAGCCCAAAAGCCCAGACATAGAGGAAGATCAGGCGCGACGGCGTGAAGCGGAAGAAGAAGGCGAGGAGGATGACGCCGGCGACGACCGTCGAGAAGCCGCCGACGAGCTTCGGCAGGGTGTCGAAGATCGACTGCTTTCGCCGGAGCTGGTACAGCCCGCGCATGGGGAAGATCACCAGGGTCAGAAGCGCGCCGGCATAGGCTGGAGGCGCAAACGTCGAGAACTTCTCCCAGGTCGCCGGTCCCACTTCGCCGCCGAGCTCCAGGCGATAGCGAAGCTGGTACGCTAACCAGAACGCCGCGACCACCGCCGCGAGGTCGCCGATCATCGTCGCCGCCTGCACCACGAGGGCAAGCTGGAGCGACGCACGATCGCGCACCGACGGCCGGGCGATCGGTCGGGTCACGGGCGTTGTCGCGGATTCCGTATCGGGCTTGGCGGTTGGCAACGTGGCGTTGTTGGATGTCATCGTCCGATGTCCGCGCGACGTCGACGCAGATTGTTACGCGCGAGATTCCCTCCCGACGATAGTACCCGGCTTGGACCGTTTCGACCAGTTGCGAGCACGCTCCCGGGAGCCGCATGGAACCGCATCTCACCTCTCCCACCGAACGACTATGGACACCATGGCGTATGCAATACATTGCCGGCGACACCAGGGAGGAGGGCTGCATCTTCTGCAACCGCCTTGCCGCGCATGACGATGTGCGGTCGCTGATCCTCCATCGGGCCGATCACGCCTTCGTGATCATGAACCTCTTCCCGTACAACACGGGCCACGTCATGCTCGTCCCGAACCAGCACGCCTCCGACCCCGAAGAGTTGGACCGCGCCACCCTGAGCGAGATCGGTGTGCTCCTGCCGCTGCTCACCCGCAATCTCCGGCGCGTCTTCGCCTGCGCGGGCTTCAACGTCGGGCTCAACATCGGCGCAGTGGCCGGCGCCGGTGTCGCCGAGCACCTCCACCAGCACGTCGTCCCCCGCTGGCAGGGCGACGCCAACTTCATGCCGATCCTGGCGAGCACGATGGCGATCCCGGAGTTGATCCCCGCCACCTACGCCAAGATCCGCGCCGAGCTGCACCGCGACATCGCGGCCAGCGATCACACTGCGGTCGTGCTCCTCCACCCCGGCGAACGCTCCGTGCTCACGCGGGACGGCTCCTTGCCGCGCATCGCCTTGGATCCGGACATACCGGTCTGGCAGAGCGCCGTGCGGGCGTTGCCGGATGGCCTCACCAGCATCGAGATCGCGGGATGGGCCGGCGACCGCCAGGCAACCCCGCGGCCTGGCGATGCCCTGGCGATCACCCTGCGCGGCGAACCGGCGGGACCACTTGCGGATGGCTGGCGCTTCGCGCCCATCGATGGCGACCATCTTGCATCCCGCGACCAGACGACGCTCGCCCGCGCGCTCGATCACCTGGCGCCCGCGGTCGGCCCGGCCGGGAACCGGTGAGCCGCGCCGTATACTTCGCGCAATGCGAGATGCCGCGCCCGACGCGAAAACCAGCGCCATCACCGCCCGGCTCGACGTTCCTGGAGGCTCCGTGTTCGAAGGTCTGACCGTCATTCGCTCCCGATCGCGACGCCATCCGGGAGTCGCCTATACCCACGCGCTGCTCAATGGGGCGCTGCAGAGCCTGGCCGATGTCCTCCTCCAACCCGCGCTGCTGCTCGCCGCCACGATCTGGCTGCTCAACGGCTCCATCGACGGCATCGCCATCGTCGCCGTCGCGGCCGCGGCGCCCTGGGCAGTCTGTGCGATCCTCGTGCCCTTCCTCCAGCTGGTGGCGGAGACCATTCCCGCGATCGCGCTGATCTCCGGGCTCGTCCGCGCCGCCTCGGCGGCGCTCATCGCCTTCCTCGGATGGCGCGCCACCAGCATCGACGGCGCCGATCTCGTGATCCTGCTCACGCTCGCCTATATCGGCTACCAGCTCTCCTCGGCGGTCAGCGCCCAGGTGTCCCACGGCATCATCGCCGGCACGACGCTCTCCGCGGAGCGCGTGCGGACACTCCGCGACCGTCGCCTCGCCGGGGCCGCCATGGCGGTCCTCGGTGGGCTTATCGCCTGGCGGGTCTTCGCGGCAAACGCCATTTCCCTCCCCCGGGCGGCGGGCTGGCTGCTGATGCTCGCGGGCATGGCCGTGGTGGCCGCGACGTGGTTCCAGTTGACGTCGCCGGGGATGTTCCGCCCGCGACGGACGTTCTACCCGTCGTTCGGCGGCGGCACGATCGCCGCCTCGCTGCGGACGCGCCCCGTGCGGCGCTATGCCATCTTCCGGCTGCTGCTGGGCCTCTCCACGCTGGCGGACCCGTTCATCATCGTCTACGGGCTCAGCGCGATGAACCTGCACATCCGCTACATCGGCGGCGCCATCCTTTTCCACGCCCTCGCGCAGGTGGTGGGCGGCGTCCTGTGGCCGATGCTCCTCGCTGCGCGTGGCTCGCGACGCCCGATCCAGATCGCGACGCTCCTACGCCTCGCCGCGCTCGCGCTCGCGGTTGTCGTGCCCCAGGTTGCCACCTCGCAGGCATACGTCAACCGCTTCGACACTCCGACGCTTGCCTCCTGGGCGTTCGTTGCCACCTTCGCGCTCCTCGGCCTCGTCCGCAGCGCCCATGACCAGACCGAGCAGCAGTACCTCGCGGACATCGTGCCCGAACCCTCGCCGCACATGGCGGCGATCATGGGCACGAACGTCCTCCTCCTCCTCACCTCCGGCGCCGCGCTCCTCGGCGCGTTCCTGATCGACCGCTACTCACTGGACACGACCCTCACGATTGCCGCCGTGATCTCGTTCGCGGCGCTCCTCGCCAGTGGGCTGCTCTTTGAGGGCAACCCGCGTGTGGTGTATCGTGGCGACACCAGGACGACCCGCCCGCGCCAGGTGAAGCGTCTGCGACGACGCACCCTGGCACGAGCGCGGTAGCCGTGCGCCTGCCCGCTGAACGATCCGATTGAGCGATTGAGAAGGAACGCCCCGCATGAACTATGAGACATTCGCGCTCGAGCGTTGGATGACCACCTGGGAGCTCGATGTCGACTACGACATCGCCGAGAGCGGCATCCTCCCCCTGTCGCTGGATGAGCTCTACACGCTGCTGGACCCGACGGCCCGCGCCGCGCTCGATCGTGAGATCCACCACATGCCGCTGGGCTATAGCGAGGCGCGCGGCACTCGGGCGCTGCGCGAAGTGCTGGCGAACACCTACGAGCGTGCCGAAGCGGACGATATCCTCGTCACCACCGGCGCGATCGAGGCCAATTTCCTCATCTTCAACACGCTCCTGAGCGAGGGCGATCACGTCGTCGCCGTCTCGCCCGCCTACCAGCAGCTGCACAGCGTGCCGCGGGCGCTCGGCGCCGACGTCTCGCTCTGGTCGGTCGTCACGGACGACGGCTTCGCCTACGATCTCAACCGCCTCGAGGCGCTCGTACGCGACGACACGAAGCTGATCGTCATCAACACGCCGCACAATCCCACCGGCGCCATGCTCGACGCCGAGCAGCTCAAGGAGGTCGTCGCCGTCGCGGACCGCGTCGGCGCGTGGGTACTCTCCGACGAGGCCTACCGATGGCTGGAGCATCCGGGCGGCGCGCCGCTGCCTCCGCCGTTGCACGACAGCTACGATCGCGCCATCAGCGTCGGCACGCTCTCCAAGCCGTTCGGCCTGCCGGGCCTGCGGATCGGCTGGTTCGCGGGCTCGGAGGAGCTCGCGCGGCGAGCCTGGTCGATCCGCGACTACGTCTCCCTGAGCCCGGCCAAGATGAGCGACGCGATCGCCCGCACGGTGATCGAGCACCGCGACGAGATTCTGCCGCGCAACGCGCAGATCATTGCCGACAACATGGCGACCGCCCAGGCATGGTTCGAGGCGCACGCCGACCTCGTGAGCTGGACGCCGCCGCGCGCCGGTCTCCTCGCGATGATGCGCTACACACTCGACATCCCCTCGACAGACCTCGCCGACGCCCTGGCACGAGACGCTCGCGTCATGCTCGCGCCCGGCTCGACTTTCGGGATCGAGGGCCACCTCCGGATCGGCGTCGGCCAGCACCCCGACCTCTTCAAGGCCGGCCTCGATCGCACCGCCGACTATCTCACCCGCCTCCGCGACGCCTAGCACGCCCGCGAGCCGCAAAACATCGTACGGGCGGACTCCATGTCCGCCCCACTCTCCTCGTTCAGAGCGCAGCGCGGGGGAATGGGTCCTCCCTCGTTGCACCGACCTGCCCGCCCCTGCCGGAACAGAGCTACGACCCGGTAGCGCCGGCTCTTGTGGCTGGCGTGCGCTCGCCACCGGGCCGATCCTACCCGGCATACCCCTCCCCTTGTCATCCCAAGGGCTCCTTGGCACGGCCGAGCGCGGAGCGCGAGAAGCGGAGCGAGCCCTTGGCCAGTGGATTGAACGCGCTCAACCGCCTGACCGGGAAACCCCAGATGGCGCGTTCAATGCCCTCCCGCCCTGCGCTCGTTCTCAGACGTCGTAGCCGCGCACCCCGAAGGGTGTGCGCCGTCGGCCCCGCCCCGCTCCCAAACGTCTCGTCATTTCGAGCGAATGAAGAATCCCCGTGCGCAGCGAAGCGGGAGCACGTCCAATCCAACGGTTCCCGCATGGTGCTTCTCCGGATTCCGTATTACGATCGCTCCATGAGCCGCCCGCATCGGAGAAGTGCCCCATGACCGATCACACGTCACGAACGCTGTCCGTCGCGCTCGTCCAGATGAACTCCGGCGCCGACAAGGACGCCAACATCGCCGCCGCCCTCGCCGGCATCGACCAGGCCGCCGCCTCCGGCGCCCGGCTGGTGACCCTCCCCGAGGTCTGGACCTATCTCGGCCCGGACGAGGGCAGCGCCGCGGCCGCCGAGCCGATCCCCGGCCCGCTGACGGAGACGCTCGCCGCCAAGGCGCGCAAGCATGGCATCTGGCTCCACGCCGGCAGCATCCTCGAGCGCGTCGCGGGCGAGCCGAAGCGCTTCAACACCACGGTCGTCTTCAGCCCGGAGGGTGAGATCGTCGCCCGCTACCGCAAGATTCACCTCTTCGACGTCGATCTCGCCACCGGCGCCGCCTACCGCGAGTCGAACACGATGGCGCCGGGCGACGAGATCGTCACCCTCGACATCGACGGCGTCACGGTCGGGCTCGCCATCTGCTACGACCTGCGCTTCCCCGAGCTCTTCCGCATCCTCGCGCTCAAGGGCGCGGAGGTCATCCTCCTGCCGGCGGCCTTCACGCTGACGACCGGCCGCGACCACTGGGAGCCGCTGCTGCGGGCGCGGGCGATCGAGAACACGCTCTTCATGGTCGCGCCCGGGCAGGTCGGCCAGCACCCGCCGGGGCTCTGGTGCAACGGGCGCTCGATGGTCGTCGATCCCTGGGGCGTCGTCGTCGCGCAGGCGCCGGACCGGCCGGCGGTCGTCACGACGACGATCGACCTGGAAGACGTGCGTCGCGTGCGGCGGCAGATCCCGTCGCTGGCGAACCGTATGCCCGAGCGCTACGCCTGGCCGGACCGCGCCACGGTCGCCGGCGACTGATCACAACGCCGCAAGGCTGCCAGAAATCCCTGTACATGCATTTTTGGCAGTGTGGCAGCCTGACCCCAGGCTGCCACACATCGGATGCATTTCTGGCAGAGTGAAGAGGCCCGTAACGACGAGGAAATCCGCCCCAGGCTGCCACACTGCCACAATGTTGCGAATTCTGGCAGCCTTTCAATCGGCGAACCCGCCTGGTCTCGTACGGTCGCCCCTTGTGGGCGACCTCTGGGCGATCTCGGCTGGCTACTGCGCTACCCGTCCCCGTCACGCCATCGCCGCCGCGCATCTCGAACGACGTGCACCTTGGGAAATCCCCGTCGTTCCGGGCCCGTTCCTCACCCTGTCCGTTCGTGTAGAAGATGTCTTGTTGACGCTCCATTGGGGTTCTGTTACTGTTTCCTCAGGCCGGAGCACGTCTGGCCCTCCGCACCCAACTCCAACCGTTCAGGGTAAAGGAGGTGATGCCCATGAGTAGTCTCATAGAGAAGGGCATCACGGTGGAGGTTACCTGCGCCTAGCGCATGGACCATCGTGATGTCCAGATCAAAAAGGCCGGCCCATGAGGGTCGGCCTTTTTGTGTGTGTTCACCCCTGTGCGCGACCACCGCCTCCGGTGGCACACTTGCGCTGTCGTTCGACAGCACACGTGCCGCGCCGGTGCGGCAGGGAGAGCCATCTTGACCCTTGACGCCGTCTTGCCGCAGGTCAGCCCCGCGACCCTCAAGCTGGGCCTGTTCGACATCATGCAGGTCGATCCCGTGCTGCAGCCGGATCCCGCCACGATGTACCGCCAGCGGCTGGATCACCTCGCCCTCGCCGATGAGCTCGGCTTCGACATCGCCTTCAGCGCCGAGCGCCACTTCCTGCCCAACTACGCCTGCGCATCCGCGACCGCCTGGATTGCCGCCGCCACCCAGCGCACCTCCCGCATGCGGCTCGGCGTCTTGGGCTACACGCTGCCGCTGCGCGAGCCGGTGGAGCTGGCGGAGGAGATCGCCGTCCTCGACCAGCTCGCGGGCGGACGCCTCGATGTCGGCTTCGGCCTCGGCCACCGCGTCGAGGAGCTCGTCGCCCGCGGCATTGATCCTCACACGCGCATCGCCCGCTTCCAGGAGCGGGTCGCGATCCTCCAGGCGCTCTGGAGCGGCGGTCAGGTCTCGTTCGAGCGCGACGAGCTGATCATCCGCAACGTCGCGATCCACCCCGTGCCCTCCCAGGATCCGCATCCGCCCCTCTGGTTCGCCGGCACCGAGGCGGGCGCCGCCCAGTGGATGGCCGCCCGTGGGATGGGCCTCGCCATCGGGTTCAAGCCGACCGACCAGCTGATCCCCGCCGTCGCGGCCTTCTTCGCCGGTCAGCAGGCCCGTACCCCGGAGAGCATCGCCGCCGAGCCCGCGCGTCCCGCCGGGAGCCTCGCGCTGATGCGCCACGTCTATGTCAGCGACACCGACGAGCAGGCCCGCGACGAGGTGGTCGAGGACCTGATGCGCCTCGACGAGCATTTCGGCGCCGCGGTGGCCTCCGGCGACCGCGACGCGCACCGGGCGACCGCGCGGGAGCGCTTCGCGGCGATGCAGCGCGACGACGTGATGATCGCCGGTGGGCCGGGGACGGTCGCGCGGACGATCGCGGACCAGCAGCAGCGCCTCCGCATCGATCTCTTCCTGGCGAACGTCTACGCCGCGGGCGTCCCGCCCGAGCGCGTCGAGCGGACTATGCGCCTGCTCGCCGGCCCCGTGCGCTCCGCCCTGGCGGAGATCGGCGCCGAGGCCCGCGTCGGGTAGGGGCCGCGGGACATCGTGGTAGGGGCGGACCTTGTGCCGGCCGAGCAATTGGCGAGAACCGGCAGCGAGCCCTTCGCCCGCATCGCCGAAGGCGGTGATGCGTACGTCGTAATGCCTGGACACGAAACGAGCCGGTGGGAAGCTCCCCACCGGCTCGTTTCGTGTTCGCTGGATGGCGAAGGGAGGATTAGTCCTCGCCCTCGGCGCTCTCCGCAGCGTCGGCCTCGGCGGGCGCTTCCTCGGCGGCTTCCGCAGCCTCGGCGGCCTCGGCTTCCTCTTCCGCGGTCGGCGCGGCCTCCGCCACCAGGGAGGCGACCACCGCATCGGGGTCGGAGACGAGCTCGACACCCTGCGGCGCCGTCAGGTCGCGGACGTGGATCGCGTCACCGACCGCGGCCAGGCCGGAGGCGTCGACCACGAGCTCGGCCGGCAGATCCGCCGGCAGCGCCTCGACCTCGACCTCGTTGAGCACGTGCTGCAGCACGCCCTCGTGGTCGCCGACGTTGTGGAGCGCGACCGCCACCGACTGGCGCAGCTTCACGTTCATGTTCGGCGCGAAGAAGTCGATGTGGATGATGTCACGGCGAACCGGGTCGATCTGCACCTCGCGGATCAGCACCGGCTGCGAGCCACCGTCCCACTTGAGCGTGAAGATGGTGGAGTGACCGTGGTTCATGTAGAACTTGGAGAAGACGCGGCTGCTCACCGACACGGAAACGGTCTCGTTCACAACCGGGCCATAGACGACGCCGGGCACGAGACCCTCACGGCGAAGGCGCTTGACCTTCTTGCCATGAATGGTCCGCGGCTCGGCCATCAGAATCAGCTCATCTGCCATGAGCGCATGACTCCTACTTCCTGAAGCGGATTTGCGGTCGGGGAACGCCGGAAAGGGCACAACACAACCACCACGCCAACCTGGCGCGCAACGGCCGGAAGTCTACCACAGCGGACTGACGGTTATGGCGTGATCTGGCGGAGCGCCCGGATCGCCCCCTCCACCACCACGTCGCCCACATCCTCGCCGAACGGGCTCGCCAGCGCCTCGTAGGTGCCCGCCGCATACGCGGCGCGGTCGGGGATGTACCCCGCGTACCCGTTGGCGTAGCCGACAATCCATGCCTCGCCACGCACCGCCGCCTCGATCCCGGCGCCGAGCGACGCGAACAGCTCGCCGGGGATACCGGCGAGCGCCAGTTCCTCCCCGAGCCGCCATGCGGGGATAGCGATCTCCACGGACGGCAGCTCCGCCAGCCGCGAGCGCAGCAGCGCGCCTTGCGCCTGCGTCGTCGCGGTGCGGATCTCTTCCGCCGGGGCGCCGCGCGTCTCCAGCTCGCGCAGGCGCATGTGCGCCAGCGTCACCTCGGCGGCCAGGTCACGATCCTTGAGATCGACCGGCGGCAGCGTAACGTGCTCGACCGCCGACCGGATCCCCGGCGACACCGGCGTCGTCCGTGCCATCGCGGCGAGCGCGGCCTCCCCGGCGATGCCGCCGAGGCGGTCGATCTCCTCCGGCGTGGCGCCCCGGCGCGTGGAGCGCGTGCTGGTGTCCCCGGCTGCGCCGGTGAGCGTGAGCAGCACAGGCTCGGTTCCGATCCGGTCCGCGATCGCGCGGCGGATGCCACCGGCGAGGTCCGCCGAGACGAGCAGGTTGTCCGCCGAGAGCACCGTCGGGTGGCAGCTGAAGAGCACCACCGCGCCCAGGAGCTGGTCGGCGCCGTCACGCACGGTCAGCACGCGCACCCGGAGGTCGGCCCGCCCCGTCGGGTCGTTGCGGTTGGTCCACGCGCCGGTGGCGTCGCCGGTAGCCACGCCGAGCGTCACCGGCTCGAGCGCCTTCCTCGCCTCGGTGACGAGCTCGACGGTGGTGTGCACGAATCGCTCGCGCAGGGCAGTGTCGGCCTCCCGCGCGGCGGAGGGGTGCAGCCGCTCGACGATGCCGCGTGGTCCCGCGTGGGTGTGCGAGGCCCCGAGCAGCACGTGATCTTCCGCGATGCCGGCGCGGGAGGCGATCTGGTGGACGAGGTCGCCGTCCACGGCGATGACGTCGGCGCCGATGATGAGCATCTGGTGCGCGCCGTCATCGAGCAGGAGCACGTCGATCTGGAGTGGGTCGAGCGTGCCGGTGGCGGGATGTTCGCGGGCGATGTAGCCGCCCAGCGGCGTGCCCGGCTCGATCGGGAAGGTCGTCCGCGCCATCCCGGCGCGCCATTCGTGATGCAAGGGAGACCTGCCTTCGTGAACGGAGGAAACCAACTCTCAATGAAACCCTCATTCTGAGCGAAGCGAAGAACCCTACGCGAAGCGAACCGGCCAACACGCACGCCTCGCAGGATGACCGGCTTCGTCGGGGGATCCTTCGACGAGCTCAGGATGACGGAGAGTTATGGCGCGGTGCATGGCTCCATTACAACGTTGCTTCGATGCGGGCAAGCACGTCCGGCGTGACATCGTCGCCGAGCGCGCGGATGGCCTGGATGAACGAGCCAATCACCGGCGGGAAGCGTGGTGTGTGGATGGTCGCCGTGGGCCAATCGCGCCCGAGGCGGGCCTTGAACGGCTCCGTGAGGAGCGCCCCGGCGGCGAACACGCCGCCGGTCGGGTAGACGTCGACGATGTCGCCCACGGCGTGCAGTTGGCGGATGGCGCCCAGCGCGATCTCGGCCAGCTTGTCGCCAGCCCCGGTCACGATCTGCCGCGCGATGGCGTCCTCCCGGGCGATGCGCACGACGTTCGGCGCGATCGCCGAGACCTGGTCCCGCGTGAAGTCCTTGTCATAGATGATGCGGATGATGTCGCGGACGGTGCGGAGCCTATAGTGCTCCAGCACGAAGGGCAGCAGCGCGGTCGGCTCGCCCCGCCGGTCGCTCGCCTTCGCGGCGGCCTGGATCGCCCGCAACCCGATGTACCACGCGCTCCCGTCGTCGCCCATCAGGTAGCCGAGTCCGCCGGAGACCGCCTCGCGGCCGGCGGCGTCGACGCCATAGCCGACCGAGCCGCCCCCGGCGATGACGACCACCCCCGGCGCCCCGGCCGAGGCGCCGTAGAGGTTCGTGACGAAGTCGGCATCGACCCAGATCGCCTCCGGTTCGCAGAGCTCGCGGACGATGTCGCGAAAGACCCCCGACGCTTCCCCCTCGCGTGGGGCGCTGGTCAGGCCGAGCCCGACGGCGACGATCTCGGATGCGTCACGGCCCGCCGCCGCGAGCGCCGAGCGGGCCGCGCTGTGGATGGCGTCGCGGTTGCGCTGGACGCCATTCGGGCCATGGATGTGGTCGCAGGGCGTGCCCCGCCCCTGGGCGAGGATCGTGCCGTCGCGCCGCGCGAGCACGGCCTTGGTCGACGTCTGGCCGCCGTCCACGGCAAGGATGAGCGCCCGCGTCATGGCTTCATCAACGGGATGCGCGGTCGGTAGCGCTCCATGAGCCCCTTATTGGCCTCGTCGCCGCCCGGCATGTTCTGGCTGACGAAGGCAGGGATCGCGCACTTCCGCGCGGCCAGCGCTTCGGCGGTGGCGATCATCAGCTCGTTCAGGAGCGCGCTGCCGAGGATCGTCGAGGCCGCGCCGAGGGTGACGCCCGTCTCCCCGATCGGCTGCAGGGCATCTCCGGCGGGGACGTGGGTGTCGAGGACCATGTCGGCGACGTCGAAGAGTGTCCGGCCGGAGGAGTGGCGGGAGGTCGCGGTGGCGTAGGCCGCGGCTGAGCCGACGGCGATCGTGAGGACGTCGCGCTCGCGGGCCAGCAGGGCGACCTCGATCGGCACCGGGTTGATGCCGGAGTTGCTCATGATCAGCAGCGCCTCGCCGGGGCGCACGTCGTAGCTCGTGAACAGCGAGGCGGCGTAGCCCTCCTGGCGCTCCAGCAGGCTGGGCCGCGAGGTGCCGAAGACCGTCAGGTTGACGTCGAGCATGGCGTTGATCGGCGCGAGGCCGCCGGCGCGGTGGAAGATCTCCTGCGCGAGCAGCGCGGAGTGGCCGCTGCCGAAGGCGTGGACGATGCCGCCGCTCGCGATGACATCCGCGAGGCGGTCTGCGGCCTGACGGACATGCTCCGCCTGCGCGGCGTGCTGCTCGTCGAGGAGCGCGTGGATGCGGGTGAGATACGAAGAGGGCACGCCTGTCTATCCTTTCCGGTGGTCCGTGTTCTGCTTCATGATCGAGACGAAGCGGGAGGTGATCGCCATCGGGTTGGTGATGGCGGTGCCGACGACGACGAACGACGCGCCGATGGCGAGCGCCTCGGCCGCCTGCTCGGGCGTCCAGAAGCGGCCCTCGGCGAAGACGGGCACCGGCGAATGACGTACTAGCCAGCGCAGGAGGCCAAAGTCTGGCAGGTCATCGTCCCGCTCGCTCTCGGCGGTGTAGCCGCTCAGCGTGGTGCCAACGGTGTCGACGCCGGCCGCGACCGCCCCGGCGAGATCGTCGCGCGTGGCGAGATCGGCGAAGGCGAGCGCGCCGCGGTCGTGAATGGCCGCGACGACGTCGGCGAGCGCCTCGCCGCCGGGGCGGCGACGGTTGGTGCCATCGAGCGCGACGAGGGGACAGCCGGTGGCGAGGATCGCCTCGGCGTCGCGGACGGTCGGGGTGATCATCACCGGGCTGTCGTCGTATTCCACCTTGTTGATGCCCATCACGGGCAGCTCACTGGCGTGCATGACCGCCTCGATGTCGGCGGCGCCGTTGACCCGCAGCGCGCGGGCGCCGCCGAGCTCGGCGGCCTGCGCCATGAGCGCCATGGCGTGGGGGCCGTGCAGGGGATTGCCCTTGCGGGCCTGGCACGACACGATCAGGCCGCCCTCCAGCGCGGCAAGCCGCGTGCGGGCGGATCGGGATGGGGTGGCGGATGATGAACCGGACACGGTGCTCCTCATTATGGCTGCGGGCGGGAGAAAAGGGTCGGCACGACATGGGCATTGTGCATGACCGGCCCGCGCTGACAAGGTGATGCGTTCCGGCACGCTGCCCCGGTCTGGCGGGTGCTTCCTTGACGCTGGCCGGTGCAGCCTCGTAGCATTCTGCCGAATTCCCATTGGTACGAGGCAGCGGCGCCTCGTTCGATCGATGGTCGCTCAGGTGACCGGTGACGTCTCGCAGGAGGCGCGTCCGGCAATCGCGCAGGCGGGCCCATCGGGGTCGGTCATGGCTTGACCTTATTTGGCACTCTCAAGGGCGCCGCTGTTGCAGATGGTGACGCGCGTCCGCTTACCGCCCTCCAGAGGAGTCCATTGTGGGCCGATATCTGATTCGTCGCGGCTTGATCTCGATTGTGACGTTGGTCGCAATCAGCATGATCATCTACGCGATCCTGTTCCTGGCGCCGGGTGATCCTCTCGGAGAGCTCGCGGCCAACCCGAACGTCTCGCCCGAGGTGCGGCAGCGCATTCGGGAAAGCTACGGCCTGGATGACCCGCTGTATCTCCAGTACTTCAAGTGGGCGCAGGCGTATTTTCTCCACTTCGACTGGGGCACGTCGTTCACCTCGCGCGTGCCGGTGCAGGATTATCTGCTGGACCGTATCGGCGTGACGCTGCGGATCTCCGGGACCGCGTTCCTGATCGGCATCGCGATCGCGATCCCGGTCGGCGCCATCTCGGCGATCAAGCAGTACTCGTGGTTCGACAACGTCGCGACGACGTTCGCATTCCTCGGCTTCAGCATCCCGACGTTCTTCTCCGGCCTGTTGCTGATCCTGCTCTTCAGCGTGAAGCTGGGATGGTTACCCTTCATCTACAACTCGGACGTCACCGGCTTCTGGTCGCAGATCAAACAGTCGATCATGCCGATCACGGTGCTGGCGTTATTTACCTCGGCCCAGTTAACCCGCTTTGTGCGGGCCTCGATGCTGGAGACGATCAACCAGGACTACATCCGGACGGCCCGGGCGAAGGGCTTGCGTGAGCGGTCGGTGATCATCCTGCATGCAATGCGCAACGCCATGATCCCGGTCGTGACGATCATCGCGCTGCAGGTGCCGGGCGTCATCGGCGGCGCGGTCATCACCGAGCAGATTTTCCTGATCCCGGGGATCGGGAGCGCGCTGATCAAGGCGCTGCAGTCGAAGGATATCCCGGTCGTGATGGCGATCACGTTTGGCATCTCCGTGGCGGTGGTGCTGTTCAACGTCATCGCAGACATCCTCTACGCGATCCTCGACCCGCGGATCAAGCTGAAGTAATCACCAGGGCGGTCGCCTCCGACCGGCTGCATGGACATGCCGTCGAGGCAACGGGAGATCAAAGCACATGGCACAGAATTCGTCGCCCTCGCTGCTTGCGGCAGAATCGAAATCGTCGCTGGCGACTGCCGAAGCGCTGCGCGTGCGACCACAGCGGACACTCTGGGGCAACGCCTGGCGGCAGTTCCGCCATCACCATCTGGCGATGATCGGCCTGGTGGTGTTCGTCTCGTTCGTGGTGATCTGCTTCATCGGACCGTTCATCTATACCGAGGAATACTTCTCGCCGTTCAAGTACGACACGAGCCTGCCGCCGTTGAGCTCGTCGGACTACCTGAACCTGAACACCGGCGAAACGGAGCAGGTCTTCCACCTGCTCGGCACAGACTCGCTGGGACAGGACATGCTGGCCCGCATCCTCTTTGGCGGCCGGGTCTCGCTGTCGGTCGGCCTCGTGGCGGCGCTGATCGCGGTGACGCTGGGCACGCTGATCGGCTCGCTGGCCGGGTTCTTCGGCGGTTTTCTGGACAACGCGCTGATGCGCATCACGGACCTGTTCATCAGCCTCCCGAGCCTGCCGCTGCTGCTGCTCGTCACCTTCCTGTTCAAGGAATCGATGATGAACTTCGGCGAGCGGGTGTTCGGGGCGGCGCAGGTCGGGACGTTCATCCTGATCGTCGGCGTGATCGGCCTGCTGGCCTGGATGCCGACGGCCCGGCTGGTCCGGGCGAGCTTCCTCTCGATGAAGGAGAAGGA
>DATLHE010000456.1:0-14566 GCA_035540335.1 Thermomicrobiales bacterium
GTGGTGAACGGCGTGCTGGAGCCGATGCGGGCACGCCGGGAACGCTATGCGCAGCCTGGATTACTGGAAGGGTTCATCGAAGAAGGCACGGAGCGGGTGCGGGCGGAGACGCGGGAGACGGTGCGGGAGATGCGGAAGGCGATGGGGCTGGCGGGGGTGTGGAACCGGATCCACCGGACGGCGGAGCGGCATGGGTAGGGGGCTGGAGACGTGGGTGGCGGGCCTCTGTCACAACGATTGCCGCGAGTGTGAGCCACCCCCCGGCCACCGAGGGCCGGGGCTACTGGGGTATGCGTGCACGATTTGCACTGAGCGATCGATTATCTATGGTGCGCCGCTGCGGTACGATGTGGCGGTTTCGCGCCCGGTGCTCGCGGTTGCTGAGCGTCGGGCCGTTTTGCGGTCACACGAAGGGATCACGGAGTTCCATGGCGGAAACAGTCATCACGGTCAACGGGCAGGAGCACACGGTCCCGGTCGACGGCGACGCCACCCTGCTCTGGGTGCTGCGCGACGATCTGAAGCTGAAGGGCACGAAGTACGGCTGCGGCATGGCCGAGTGCGGCGCCTGCACGGTGCTGATCGACGGCCAGCCGGGGCGGGCGTGCATCACCCCGCTGTCGGCGGTCGCGGGCAAGGAGATCACGACGATCGAGGGCATCGGGGACGGCGAGAGCCTCCATCCGGTGCAGCAGGCGTGGATCGAGGCGCAGGCGCCGCAGTGCGGCTATTGCCAGTCCGGCCAAATCCTCACCGCCGTCGCGCTGCTGCAGGAGAACCCGACCCCGAGCGACGACGACATCAACGAGGCGATGAGCAACAACATCTGCCGCTGTGGCACCTACACCCGCATCCGCGCCGCGATCCAGGCTGCCGCGGGCCAGCAGTAGCGAGAAAGGAGACACACCAGTGACCATCACTCCCACCGCTGCGTCCCTTTCCCGCCGCAGCCTGCTCAAGGCCACCGGCGCCGGCGCCGGTCTCTTCGTCGTCTTCGGCGTGCCCGTGCGCGCCCGCCAGGCAACGCCGGAAGCGACACCGGATATTGGCGTCGTCAACGCTCGCGGCATCGACTACAACGGCAGCATCGTCTTCCACCCGCTCGCCGGCGAGGTGGATGCCTTCCTCCGCATCGGTGAGGACGGGACCGTGACGCTGACGACGGGCAAGATGGAGTTCGGGCAGGGCATCCGCACCGGCTTCGCCCAGATCGTCGCCGAGGAGCTGTCACTGCCGTTCGAGACCGTCACCGTTTCGATGGGGCAGACCGACGAGGCCGCGCCCGAGTTCGGCACCTTCGGCAGCCTGAGCACGCAGATGGCCGGCCCGGTCTTCCGGCAGGCGGCCGCGACGATGCGGGCGTGGCTGCTGGAGATCGCCGCCGGGGAGCTCGGCGCGACGGCCGACCAGCTCACGATCGAGGCTGGCGTGGTCACCGGCCCGGGCGGCTCGCGCACCTTCGCCGAGCTGGCCGCGGGCAAGCAGGCCGCGCGGGAGATCGACCAGGAGATCGCGCTGAAGGACCCGGCGACGTACTCGGTCGTCGGCCAGCCGATCCCGCGCGTCGACGTGCCGCACAAGGTCAACGGCACGCAGGTCTACGGCATCGACATCGAGGTCGAGGGCATGGTGTACGGCAAGGTCGTGCGCCCGCCGTCGCTCGACGCCACGCTCGACAGCATCGACTTCGCCGAGGCGCTGGCGATGCCGGGCGTTGTCGGGTCGGTCCACGAGGGCAACTTCGCGGCGATCGCCGCCGAGCGCAAGGACCAGGTCGAGGCGGCGGTCCAGGCCGTCAAGGCGACGTGGACCGAGTCCGGATCGACGATCACCTCCGAAAACATTCACGAGTACCTGAAGGACACTGCCGACGACGGCATGCCGCTGGACGAGGAGGGCGCCGCCGGCGACCCGGACGCGGCGCTGGCGGGCATCGAGGCGGCCACGTACACCTACCGCGTGCCGTACCTGAGCCACTCCCCGATCGAGCCGAAGTCGGCCGTCGTGGACGTCAAGGCCGACACGGTCGACGTCTGGGTCTCGACGCAGGACCCGTTCTCGTCGCGGGCCGCCGTCGCGAAGCTGCTCGGCCGCGACGAGGCGACGGTGGTCGTCCACGGGCAGCACCCGGGCGGCGCGTTCGGCAGCAAGATCGTGCCGCAGGCGGAGATCGAGGCGGCGCTGATCTCGCGGGCCATCGAGCGCCCGGTGAAGCTGGTCTGGGACCGGCTCGAGGAGTTCCAGTTCGGACAGTTCCGGCCGGCGATGCAGGTCGAGATCACGGCAGGACTGGACGAGGGCGGCGCGATCGCGGGGTGGCGCTACGACGCCTACAGCGCGGCGTACTACCCGGAGGGCGCGACGGTGCCGACCGGCTCGGCGTCGGACTGGAGCGCGAACATCCACGAGATCTATCCGGACGTCGCCGAGACGAAGACGACGCTGTTCCAGGGCGTCTCGCCGCTGCCGCCGTACTTCTGGCGGGTGAACGGGGCGACGACGAACACGTTCGCGCGGGAGTCGACGATCGACATCCTCGCCGAGCAGGCGGGGGTCGACCCGGTCACCTTCCGCGACGGGCTGCTGGCGAACCAGCCACGGCTGGCGGCGGTCATGCACGCGGCGGTCGACGCGTCGGGGTGGACGCCCGGTGTTGGCTCGACCGGCCAGGGCTTCGGGCTGGCGTGCGGGTTCGACGCGAACACGTTCATCGCGCAGGTGGCGAAGGTCGAGGTCAACCCGGAGACGGGCGAGCTGAAGATCCTCGACGTCCAGGCGGCGCTCGATCCGGGGCTGGCGGTGAACCCGGAGGCGATCACGCACCAGATCGAGGGCGCGATCGTGCAGTCGCTGAGCGCGGCGCTGCGCGAGGGCGTGACGTTCGAGGGCGGCAAGCTGACGAACGGGACGTTCAGCCAGTACGCGCCGATCGTGATGCGCGACGCGCCGACGATCGGGGTGACGATCCTCAGCGACCCGACGCAGCCGATGGGCGGTGTTGGCGAGCCGGGGGTGGCGCCGGTGCTGGGCGCGGTGGCGAACGCGATCTACGACGCGGTCGGGGCGCGGGTCTTCGAGGTGCCGTTCACGCCGGAGCGGATCCTGGCGGCGCTGGTCGCTGAGGCCTAGGAGCCGATCGGCAGGACGTGGAACCCCCGGGCGGCGATGCCGCCCGGGGGTCTTTCGTTTCTTGGGGCGATGGTTGGTGGTGGCCACGATCCCTAGACGCCTGTAGCGCCGGGTCTTGTACCCGGCGTCGTCCGCCAAAGCCGGAAATCGGGCCGATCGCGAACAGCGCTTCGCGTAGGGTCCTCCGGCCGAGGCGAAGCCGAGGGCTCGCTTCGCTCAGGATGAGGAACGGTGGGGAGCGGACGTCGGCCACCGCCCGCAGCTGCGAGGGCCGACCGTACGGGGCGAACGACCGTTCATCCACCGACACGCCGTGGTGGCGAGCGAATCCCGGGCATTCCAACCCCTGGGCTACTGGAGGGACACCGTTGCGGGGCATTTCCCGACGGAAGACGGGGAAGCCCGGACCATGCGGCTGAATAATCCATCGCGATCATCCGGTCGAAGCCTGATTCCGCCCGACGGCGCTCCTGGGGCCAGGGGGCTAGGGTGGGAGGTGGACACGTGTCGGTGGCCGGTGGCCATGGCACGCCAGGGAGTGATCAAGGAGCAACCCATGAGTGACCTGATGGCCGCTCGCACCCAGATGGCGACATCGCTGGGGTTTCACATCATCTTCGCGGCGCTCGGCATGGGGCTGCCGTTGCTGATGGTGATCGCCGAGGGGCTTTACCTGAAGACCGGCAAGCCGGTCTATCTCGCGCTCGCCAAACGCTGGTCGAAGGCGTTCGCGATCCTCTTCGCCGTCGGAGCCGTCTCCGGCACCATCCTCTCATTCGAGCTGGGGCTGCTGTGGCCGCGCTTCATGGAATACGCGGGCGGCATCTTCGGCATGCCGTTCAGCGCGGAGGGGTTCGCGTTCTTCATTGAAGCGATCTTCCTCGGCATCTACCTCTACGGCTGGAACCGGCTCTCGCCACGAGCGCATTGGCTGAGCGGCATCCCGGTCGCGATCGCGGGGGCGCTCTCCGGCATCTTCGTCGTTGCCGCCAACGCGTGGATGAACAGCCCGTCCGGGTTCAAGATCGACGCGAACGGGCAGCCTTACGACATCGACCCGGTGGCGGCGATGCTCAACGACGCGTGGTTCCAGCAGGCGCTGCACATGTGGATAGCGGCCTACGTCGCGACCGCGTTCGGCGTCGCCGGGGTGTACGCATGGGGGCTTCTGCGCGGGCGGCGGGACACGTATCACCTCAGCGCGGTGAAGATCGCGGTCGGGCTGGGGCTGATCGTCTCCGTGCTGCAGGCGATCAGCGGCGACATCAGCGCGAAGTGGGTGGCAGAGAACCAACCGGTCAAGTTCGCGGCCCTGGAGGGCCATTTCGAAACGGAGTCGCGCGCACCGCTGATCATCGGCGGGTGGCCGGATCCGGAGACGCGCGAGACGAACTGGGCGATCAAGATTCCGGGCGGGCTGAGCTGGCTGGCGCACGGCGATTTCAACGCCGAGGTAACAGGGCTCAACGAATTCCCGATGGAGGACCAGCCGGAGCCGCGGGTCGTCCATCTCGCATTCCAGATCATGGTCGGGCTCGGGACGACGATGATCCTGACGTCGGCGACGATCTGGTTCTTCGCCTGGCGTCGGAAGCGATTCGCGCTTGGGCCGTGGCAGTCGCGGGCGCTGGTGGCGCTCGCGCCGGCGGGGTTCATCGCGATCGAGGCCGGGTGGGTGGTGACCGAGGTTGGACGGCAGCCGTGGATCATCCAGGGCGTGATGCGCACCGAGGACGCGGTGACACAGGTGCCGAACCAGTTCGTCGCGCTGGGCGGTTTCACGGCGCTCTACGCGATGCTGGCGGTGGCCTGCACGTGGCTGCTGCTCCTGCTCGCCAAGCACCCGCCGAAGATCGAGGAACTTACGCACGAGGATGCCGCCCATGCCGTGGCGTGACGTTACCTTCGACCTCGCGTTCGTCCACGGGGCGATCCTGCTCGCCGGGGTCGTGCTCTACGCGATCTTCGGCGGGGCCGACTTCGGCGGCGGCATCTGGGACCTGCTCGCGCGGGGCGAGCGCGCCGACGGGCAGCGGCAGCAGATCGCACGGGCGATCGGGCCGGTGTGGGAGGTCAATCACGTCTGGCTGATCTTCGTCATCGTGCTGACGTTCACCATCTTCCCGCCTGCCTTCTCGGCGATCAGCACGGCGCTGTACATCCCGCTCTCGCTGGTCCTCGTCGGGATCACGTTGCGCGGGGCGGCGTTCATCTTTCGCGCCTACGCGCACGACGTGGTGCTCGCACAGCAGCACTGGGGGCGCGTCTTCGCGATTGCCAGCGCGGTGACGCCGGTGCTGCTGGGGATGTGCGCCGGGGCGGTCGCCTCGGGCGACATCCGGATCGAGAATGGCGAGGTGACGAGCAGCCTGCGGACGCCGTGGCTGGGGGCCTTCCCGATCACGATCGGCCTGCTGGCGCTGACGACCTGCGCGTATCTCGCGGCGATCTACCTGACGGTGGAGACGACCGGCGCGCTGCAGGAGGACTTCCGGCGGCGGGCCCTGGGGGCGGGGGTCGCGTTCGCGGCGCTCGGCACGCTGGCGCTACCGCTGGCGTGGACGCAGGCGCCGCAGATCTGGGACGGGATGTGGACGCGTGAGACGTGGACGCTGATCCCGGCGGCGATCGTGACGGGGCTCGTCACCTTCTGGGCGGTCTGGACGCGGCGGTACCGGCTGGCGCGGGTGACGGCGGTGATCGAGGTGACCGTCCTGCTGGCGGGCTGGGCACTGGCGCAATACCCGTATCTCATCGTGCCGGATCTGACCTACGGCGAGGCGGCGGCGTCGCACGCGATGCTGAAGACCACCCTGATCGTCTATGGCGCGGGCTCGATCTTCCTGATCCCGTCGCTTATCCTCTTGTTCTCACTGTTCAAGGGGGAGAACCCGGCGGCGACAGGAGCGTATGGTGCATCGACCGGCGAGCTGCAACCGGAGAACCTCACGACGACATCAAGCTGACGAGGGGCGGGCATGGCGCGGCCGCTGATCATCGCGCACCGCGCCCTCTCGCCCGGCGCCCGGGAGAACACGGCGTCGGCGCTGGCCCGGCTCGACGCGGCGGGGGCCGACCTGGCCGAGCTGGACGTCCGCCTCAGCCTCGACCGGCGGCCATTCGTGCTCCACGACGCCTTCCTGCGGCGGACGACGCGCGGGCATGGCTGGGTGCGGCTGTGGCCCTCGCCGCTGCTGCGGCGGCTGCCACTGCGGGACGTGCCGGAGGGAGAGCGGTTGGCGCCGCTCAGCCGCGTGCTGGCGACGGTGCCGGCGGGCATCCAGCCGGCGCTGCACCTCAAGGACCGCGGGGCGCTGCGGCAGGTGCTGCGCGCGATCGAGCGGCACGGCACCCCGGGGCGAACGTGGCTCTGGCTCGAGCGGCCGCAGGATGTGGCGCGGGCGCGACGGCGGCTACCGGAGCTGCGCTGCACGCTGCTGCGGCCGGCAGGGTGGACGGCGACGGCGCGAGGCGACTACTTCCACGACGCCCAGCGCGCCGGGGCGCGGGCGGTCAGCGTGCCGTGGGGCGTCATCACCGACGAGCTGACCGCGCACGCGCACCGGCACGGGCTGCTCGTCTTCTCGCGGCTCGAGGACCCCGCCGCCATTCCCCACGTCGTCCGGGCCGGGCTGGACGGCATCATCACGGATGATCCACGGACGGTCGCCGACGCACTCGCGGCGCTCGCGGGGAATGACAGGTAGGGCGGCGTGTGCTACGTTCTTCTGTATCTTCGTAGGCACGATCGTCGACGTCAGGCAGCCGCCTTCGCCCGGAGGTTCCCCGCATGGCTGGAAAGAAGATCAAGAGCGAGCTGGATTCGGTGCGCAGCGACATCAAGGAGCTGACGGAGGCTGTCTGGGCGATCCGCGATCACCTGACGACGGAGCAGGCCGCGGCCGCGGCCGAGCACCAGGCGAAGCACCGCCCGGGCCGGCAAAACGGGCAGCCACCGACGACGGAGGGGTTGGCGGCGCTGGCGGCGGAAACGTCCGAGGCGGGGTACCTGAGCACGTTCGGCGTGTTCGAGTCGGCGGACGGGGTCACATCGAACCGCGCCTATCGCTGGTCGCTGCAGGAGCAGCCGGTGACGGTGCTGCTGGAGGGCTCGACCGAGCAGTACGCGCAGGTGCTGGCGGCGATCGGGCACAAGCAGCGGCTCGGGATCCTGTTGCACCTGCTGGCGCATCCGTCGACGGCGACTGCCCTCGTCGCCGCGCTGTCGCTGGGGACGACGGGGGCGGCGTATCACCACCTGAATGTGCTGCAAGCGGCGGCGCTGGTCGAGCAGGAGCAGCGGGGGGTGTTCGCGGTCGTGCCGCACCGGGTGCCGGCGCTGCTGACGATCCTGGCGGGGTTGTCGGGGACGATCACGGTGGATGTCGTCGATGCGCTGGCGGACGGGCCGGACGTGGGAGACGAGCCGGCGCCGAAGAAGGGCAAGAAGGCGGAGGGATAGGGGCGAGCGTTCCTTCGAGGGGTCGTCCGCAGAGCCTTACCACCGTTCTCGTCACCACCGCTTCGCGTAGGGTTCCCCGGCCGAGGCAACGCCGACAAGCGAAGGGGTCGCCATGGCCGAGCCGAAGGCGAGCAGCAGAGCGAGCCCTTCGCTTGTCGCCCCCTGCGGGGCTCACCCGGGCGAGCCCTTGCTACGCTCGGAATGAGGAGTACTTTGGGACGTTGCGTTCATCGTCGAGCCGCCGCCATGGTCACCAACGCCGGGAACAAGACCCGGCGCCACCGGGATGAGCGGACGCGCCGAATCTGATAAGCCGCAGTCATGAAAATACCCCGGACCGGTGGCCCGGGGTTTCGAGCAAGTCGTGTTCCGCTGAAAACTACCCCGCGAGGGCGGCTTCGCGCTGTTGTGCCTGCTTCTTCGCCTTGGCGCGCTCGTCCTGCGAGAGGAAGCGCTTGCGGAGGCGGAAGGCCTTGGGCGTGACCTCGAGCAGCTCGTCGTCCTGCAGGAAGTCAAGCGACTGCTCGAGGCTGAGGATCGTCGGCGGCGTCATCCGGACCGCGATGTCGGCCGTGCTGGAGCGCATGTTGGTCAGCTTCTTGGCGCGGCAGACGTTGACGGCGAGATCGGACGGACGCGGGTTCTGGCCGACGATCATCCCCTCGTAGACCTCCGTGCCGGCCTCGATGAAGGTGATGCCGCGCTCCTGGGCGTTGGCGAGGCCGTGCGCGAGGGCGGTGCCGGACTCGGAGGCGACGAGCGCACCGGAGCGGCTGGAGGCGATCGGGCCCATCCACGGCTCGAAGTCGATGAGGCGCGAGGACATCGTGCCGTTGCCCTTGGTGGCGGTCAGCAGGGCGTTGCGGAGGCCGATCAGGCCGCGCGTCGGGATCGCGAACTCGAGGCGGACCGTGCCGCGGCCGTCGTTGACGAGGTCGAGCATCCGCGCCTTGCGGCCGCCCGTCAGCTCGGTGACGACGCCAACGAACTCCTCCGGCGTATCGACGACGAGGTGCTCGACCGGCTCGAGAAGCTCGCCTTCCTCGCTCTTGCGGGTGACGACCTCCGGCCGGGAGACCTGGAACTCGTAGCCCTCGCGGCGCATCGTCTCGATCAGGATCGAGAGGTGCAGCTCGCCGCGCCCGGCGAGCGAGAAGACGTCCGGCTGGTCGGTCGGCTCGACGCGGAGCGAGAGGTTGGTCTCCAGCTCGCGGTTGAGGCGGTCGCCGAGCTGGCGGGAGGTCGAGTACTGCCCGTCGCGGCCGGAGAAGGGCGAGGTGTTGACGCCGAAGGTCAGCTTCAGCGTCGGCTCCTCGATCGCGACGGCCGGGAGCGGCTCCGGGTGCTGCGGATCGGTGATGGTGCTGCCGATCTTGACGTCGGCGAAGCCGGTGAGGGCGATGAGGTCGCCCGCCTCGGCCTCCTCGACGTCGCGCTTGGCGAGCCCCTCGAAGGTCATCAGCGACGAGACGCGCTGGCGGGCCGGCTCCACGTTCTCGCCGGTGAGGGCCATGACCTCGTTGGCGTGGATGCGGCCGCGCTGGATGCGGCCGATCGCGATGCGGCCGCGGTGGGTGTCGTAGTCGAGCGAGGTGACGAGCATCTGGAAGGGGGCGTCGACGTCGGCGACCGGCGCCGGGACGGCGTCCAGGATGGTGTCGAGCAGCGGGCGCAGGTCGGACGCGAGGTCGTCCGGGGAGAATCCGGCCTGGCCGGCGCGGCCGATCGCGTAGAGGATCGGGAACTCCAGCTGCGAGTCGTCGACGGCAAGATCGAGGAAGAGGTCGTTGACGAGCTCGATCACCTCGTCGATGCGGGCGTTGGAGCGGTCGATCTTGTTGATGACGACGATCGGGCGGAGGCCGATCTGGAGCGCGCGGGCCAGCACGGTGCGGGTCTGCGGCATCGGGCCCTCGGAGGCGTCGACGAGGAGGAGGCAGCCGTCGGCCATGTTGAGGACGCGCTCGACCTCGCCGCCGAAGTCGGCGTGGCCGGGGGTGTCGATGACGTTGATCTTGACGCCGTGGTAGGCGATGGCGGTGTTCTTGGCGAGGATGGTGATGCCGCGCTCGCGCTCGAGGTCGTTGCTGTCCATGATCAGCTCGCCGGCGGCGTCCGGGTCGCGGAAGATGTGCGACTGCTTGAGGAGGCCATCGACGAGGGTGGTCTTGCCGTGGTCGACGTGCGCGATGATCGCGACGTTACGAAGATCGGCGCGGCGGGCCGGTTGAGTGGATGTCGTCATGAGTGGTGCACTTTCGGGTAGGAGCGCCACGCAGGTACCGACACAAGCACTGACACGGCGCGGAAGATGACCCGGGCCTCGGCGGATCGGGTCATTTCTTTGAGGAACGGTTCGCTTTTCTTTGTGAATTATAGCACGAATGCACGGAAAACGGTGGTGATCGTCATGAATCTGGCAGGGAGACCCTTATGGCCCCGCGCCATCGCCGAAAGCGATGCCGAATCGATGGCCACCCGCTTCGCCTAGGGTTCCTCGCTGCGCTCGGAATGAGGATGGATTGTTGGCACCGGGCGAACGATCCGAATCGACTCAGAACCATGGGTCACACCAACGGCAGCCAGATTTCGAGATCGATCGGGTCGCCGATGGGGCGCGGCGGGGCGGTGTAGAGCTCCAGCCAGAGAATCTCGCGATTCACCTGCCGCCCCTGCTGCACGATCCATGCCGGAAGGGCCCCGTATGCCTGGATGACAACTTCCTGCGAGCCGCTGACGGTCGCGACGCCGTAGTCGTGCGCCGGGACGAGGATGGAGACCATGCCGTCGGGCACGTGCGATGGCTGCTGCTCCGAGGCGAAGCCGAGATAGCAGGTGAACTCGGTCTCGCGGCCGTGGCACGGGCTGACGAAGACGGAGCGATCGAGGGTTTCCGGGAGCTCGTCCTGGCGGGCGAGGAAGTCGGCCCACATGGCCCGGACCCACTCGCGACCGGTGGCGTGGGGGCCGGAGTCGACCATGCCGGTGAGCCAGAAGGCGTCGCGGGTGGCGATACGGAAGGTGCCGATCCGGTCGGTGGTTGCCTGAGTCATGGGTACCTCCATTCGTAGCGATCGTGGTGCGCCGCGCCGTTTGGACGTGCTCTCGCTTCGCTGCGCACGGGGATTCTTCGCATTCGCTCAGAATGACGGGGGTTTTGGTGGCGACGAGGGTGCCAGCATGAACGTGTCGGATGCTGGCACCGCTTCGCATAGGGTCCTTCGCTGCGCTCAGGATGAGGGTGGGGCGGACATGGAGTCCGCCCGTACGAGATGCCCGATCATTACTTCGGCTGCAGGGCGGCGAGCTGCTCGTCGACAATGCCCCGGACGCGGGCGACGACGCTGTCGATCGGCACGAACTCGGCGCTCTCGGCGGTGCGCAGCTTGAGCTCGACCTCCTGCTTGTCGAGCGTGCGGCGGCTGATCGAGAGGCGGATCGGGTTGCCGATGAGATCGGCGTCGTTGAACTTCACGCCCGGCCGGTCGCCGCGGTCGTCGTAGAGCACCTCGATGCCGGCGGCCGTCAGGGCATCGTAGAGCGCGTCGGTCGCGGCGGCGATGTCCTCGTCCTTGCCGATCGTGAGCAGCGAGACGTGGAACGGCGCGATCGACATCGGCCAGAGTATGCCCTTCTCGTCGTGGCACTGCTCGACGACGGAGGCGGCGGCGCGACCGATGCCGATGCCATAGGAGCCCATCACGACCGGGTGGGCGACGCCGTCGGTGTCGAGGTAGTTCGCGCCCATCGCCGTCGTGTAGCGGGTGCCGAGCTTGAAGATGTTGCCGACCTCGATCGCCCGCGCGGCGTGCATCGGCGCGCCGCAGACCGGGCATGCGGAGCCCGCCGCGGCGGCGGCGATGTCGGTGACGAGATCCGCCTCGTAGTCGCGGCCGAGATTGACGTTGCGGACGTGCCAGCCCTCGCGGTTGGCGCCGGAGACGAGGTTCGGCGACTGGCGGACGCTCTCGTCGGCGACGATGAAGGCGTCCTTGACGCCGAGCGGGGAGCCGTAGCCCGGCTCGGCGCCGATGGCCCTGATCTCCTCGGTCGTCGCCGGGCGCAGCTCGGCCTCGCCGATGGCGTTGCGGAGCTTGGTCTCGTTGACGTCGAGGTCGCCGCGGATGACGACGAAGATGAAGCGGCCACTGCCGGCCATGTAGAAGACGGCCTTCGCGGTGCGGCTGAGCGGGATGCCGAGGAGGTCGGCCAGCGACTGGATCGTCGGCGTGTCCGGGGTCTCGACGTCCTCCATCGGCAACAGGTCCTCCTGCGCCGGGACGACCGGACGGAACTCGGCGACCTCGCGGTTGGCGGCGTAGTCGCCGTTCGGGCAGATGAGGATGATGTCCTCGCCGTGCGGGGAGAACGCCATGAACTCATCGGAGGCGGTGCCGCCCATCATGCCGACGTCGGCGCCGACCTGGATGAAGTCGAGGCCGAGGCGGGTGAAGATGCGGGTGTAGGCGACGGCATGCTTCTGGTAGGAGACGTCCAGCGCGTCGTCGTCGACGTCCAGCGAGTAGGAGTCCTTCATCGTGAACTCGCGGACGCGGATGAGGCCGCCGCGGGCGCGCGGCTCGTCGCGGAACTTCGACTGGAGGTGGTAGACGATCTGCGGCAGCTGCTTGTAGGAGCTGACCTCGGTGCGCAGGAGATCGGTAACGACCTCCTCGTGGGTCATGGCGAGGACCATGTCACGGTCGCCGCGGTCCTTGAGGCGGGCCATCTCCGGGCCGATGGCGTCGAAGCGGCCGGACTCGCGCCAGATGTCGGCGGGGTGGACGAACGGCATGAGCATCTCCTGTCCGCCGATGGCGTCCATCTCCTCGCGCACGATCTGCTCGACCTTGCGGATGACGCGGTACCCGAGGGGGAGCAGGCTGTAGATGCCCGCGCCGAGGGGGCGGATCATCGCGGCGCGCACCATGAGCTGGTGGCTGGGGAACTCGGCGTCCGCCGGGGCCTCGCGAATTGTCCGTCCAAAGAGATGCGCCATCCGCATGGGTGCTTCCGTTCTCCTCGATGCAAAAACCAATCAGCGCGGTTCCGCGCCTGTGCCACCAGGAACGCGGCCGCGTCGCTCCGCGTAAGATTACGCGATTCCATCGATTGCGACGCGCGCATGTCTCCCCGGCCACAGGGAAGCCGCGTCCTGTTCCCACCGCAAAGACCACCCGCCATCACCTTCGTGCATAATGAAGGGGCTCTACGGAACAGATATTTGCGGGTGTGGTGCCAGGCGCCGTCAATGGGGTCACCTTGCAATCCCATTGTCCGTGCTCCAATCCAGCGGTCTCCCGCGAATGGGTCTGCTTGAGGGCAACGCGCGAATGGGAGGTAATGCAATGGCTTCTTCGTTCAACGCAAGACCTTTTCAGCGTCGGGCCAATCGTCGTTCCGTTCTGAAGGTTGCCGGCGCGGCGGCGGCCGCATCGACCCTGGGCGTGGGGACACCCCTGCTCCGGCGCACCTATGCCCAGGAGAGCGTCAAGGACCAGATCCTGGCGATACCGGGCCCCGGCGCGGGCTCCCCCAGCGAATCCGACATCGAACGCGTCGGCGAGCTCTGCCTCAACACCGACAAGCAGGGCGCGTTCACCGGCCAGAAAGTAGTGTTCCAGGGGCTCAGCAACGCCGGATTCCACGTCAACGTCTTCCGGCCCATCAGCCGCGCATGGGAGGAAGCGACCGGCGCGCAGGTCGAATGGATCGAGGTGACGCAGGCGGATTCCTATCCGAAGATGTCCCAGTCCCTCGCCTCGGGCAGTGTCGAGTTCGATGTCCTTGAGGGCTCCGGCGGCTGGGAAGGCGAGATGCTCGGCGGCGGCTACTTCCTGCCGATGCCGGACGCCATCAAGAACGCGCCGGAGTACGCCTACGACGACATCGTGCCCTACCTGCAGGGCCCCACGCGCACGTGGGACGGCAAGACGTATGGCGCGTCCGTCGATGGCGACATGCACCACTTCAACTACCGCAAGGACGTGTTCAGCAGCGAGGATCTTGCCGCTGAGTGGGCGTCCAACGGCGGCGAGGGCGAGTACGGCCCGCCCACGACCTGGCAGCAGGTGCAGGCCTATTCCCAGTTCTTCCAGGGAAAGACGGATCCGGACGGCCTGCCGACCTACGGCATTCTCGATCCCCTTGCGCGGGCCGGCGGCGTCGGGACGTATTTCTTCTTCAGCCGCGCCAGCGCCTACGCCAAGCACCCGGACGATCCGGCATTCTTTTTCGATCCGGAAACCATGAAATCCAAGATCAACAGCCCGGCGTTCGTGCGTGCCTTGCAGGACATGATCGACGCCATCCCCGGCGCCCCGCCCGACCAGCAGAACGCCGACCTGCTCAAGACGCTCGGCGACTTCCTGGCCGGCACGGGCACCATGGCCCACTGGTGGGCCGATATCGGCGCCAACGAGTACGCGTCCGACCAGTCGATCGTGCAGGACAAGGTGGGGTTCAGCATCCTTCCGGGGTCGCCGGATGTCTACAACTACAAGACCGGCGAGTGGGACACGATCGAGGGGAACAACTTCGCGCCCTACCTCGCGTTCCTTGGCTGGGGCCTCTACGTGACGAAGGCATCCGAGCAGCGCGGCGTCTCCGAGGCCGCCTGGGACCTCGTGAAGCATCTCAGCTCCAAGGACATCACACTCTGGATGAATATCTATCCATCCGGCATGAATCCGTCCCGCAAGAGCCATTTCAACGCGGCCGACTGGACGATCGCCGGCTACCCGGAGGCGGACGCCCAGCAGTACCTGGACTCCATCGCGGATTCCTACAACCATCCGAACCGGATCGTTGACCTGCGCATCCCCGGCCAGGGCGAGTACTGGATCGCCGCCGAGGACGAATGGACCCGCGCCATCGCCGGCGAGCTCACCGCCCAGGAAGCGCTCGACAACGCGGCGGCGAAGTGGGAGGAGATCACCGACAAGTACGACCGGGAGGCCCAGAAAGCGGTCTATA